>NZ_RAWI01000299.1 GCF_003612125.1 Corallococcus praedator | reverse complement strand
GCGGGAGGCCGCGTGGGTGGGCTGGGCACGGCGCCGGCCATCTTCTCACCCCGGGAAGTGATGAAGCTGCCGGTGCTGCTCGACGGCAAGCCGGACTACCCGCGCCGGGCCCGCGAGGACGGCATCACGGGCGTGGTGATGGTGTATGTGGTGATCGGCGCGGATGGGCGCGTGGAGCCGGCGTATACGCGCATCCAGCGCTCGGTTCCGGGGCTGGATGAAGCCGCCATCGAATCCGTTTCCCGCTGGCGCTTCTCGCCGGCCCTGGGACACGACGGGCGCCCGGTGCGCGTCAAGGTCGTGATCCCGGTGAAGTTCGCACTGAAGTGACCTGCTCGAAGAGACGCACATCATGAAGCCTGGCCTCCCCCGAACCGTCCTCTTCTGGATCCACTTGGTGTCCGGTCTCATCGTCGGACTCGTCGTCGGGGTGATGTCCTTCACCGGCGTGGCGATCGCGTTCGAATCGCAGATCGTCGACTGGGCGGACCGCGATGCCCGCCACGCGGCGCCGCCGCCCCCCGGAACGCCCCGGCTGTCCGTGGAGGCGATGCTCGCGAAGGTGAAGGAGGCCCGGCCGGGCGCGCAGCCCTCGGGCGTGACGCTGTTCCCGGAGCCGGACAGCGTGGTGGTGGTGGCCACCGGGCGCAACAGCGCCGTCTACGTCCACCCCTTCACCGGCGAGGTGCGTGAACAGGGCGCGAAGGGCCCGCGCGCGTTCTTCCAGACGATGGAGGACGTGCACCGCTGGCTCGCCGCTCCCAGCGAGCAGCGCGCCATTGGCAAGGCCATCACCGGCGCGAGCAACCTGGCGTTCTTCTTCCTGGGCGTGACGGGGCTGTTCCTGTGGTGGCCGCGCAAGTGGACGCTGCGCTCCATGCGGCCGACGCTGTGGTTCCGTGGCGGGCTCAAGGGCAAGGCGCGCGACTTCAACTGGCACAACGTCATCGGGTTCTGGTCGCTGCCGGTGTTGCTGGTGCTGACGGCGTCCGGCGCGGTGATTTCCTACAAGTGGGCGTCGAACCTGGTCTTCACGCTCACGGGCAACCCGCCGCCCAATGCGCAGGGGCCCAGCGTGTCCCCGCCGGTGCCCGTGCCCACCCCGGCGCCCGGCACCGCGCCCCAGGACCTGGACGCGCTCTTCGCGGCGGTGACGAAGCAGGCGAAGCCCTGGGAGACCATCAGCCTGAAGCTGCCCACGCCGCCCCAGGGGAGCGCGGGTGCCGGCCGGCCCGAGGGCGCCCCTGAAGGAGGCCGCGGTGGTCCGCGTGGTGAAGGTGGCCCTCGCGGTGAGGGTGGTCCGCGAGGTGAGGGTGGTCCTCGCGGTGAAGGGGGTCCGCGTGGTGAAGGCGGTCCTCGCGGTGAAGGGGGGCCAGGCGGCGCCGGGCGCGGCGGTCCTCAGGCCAGCACCTTCACGGTGCGTGAGCAGGACCGGTGGCCGTTGTTCTCGTCGGTCCAGGTGTCACTGGATCCCTTCACGGGGCAGGCGCTGCGCACGGAGACGTACGCGGACTTCAACAGTGGCCGCAAGGTGCGCACCTGGCTGCGCTTCCTGCACACCGGCGAGGCGCTGGGGTGGGTGGGCCAGCTCATCGCCGCGCTCGCGTCGTTCGGCGCCGTCTTCCTGGTCTACACCGGCTATTCGCTGTCCTGGCGCCGCTTCTTCCCGCGCCGCCGCGACCAGACCGTGACCCCCGCCGCCGCGGTCCCCGAGTCCCCGGAATCCAAGACACACGCTGCCTGAGATTTCCCTCATGAAACACAATATCCGGGATTGACCGGGTATTGTGTTCGTGAGGGTTCCCTCAGGAAACACCCCCGGCCCGGACCGCGCGAGCGGCTCCGGGCCGTCGCATTTTCACTCTGGGGCATGTGGCATTCGCGTGCCTGATGCCCGGCAGTGATGGGTTCACCCGGTGCCCCCAATCACAGCTCTTTTTGGGGAAGAAATATCTTGTCACATGCAACAAGGTCCTGCATATGAGAATCATTCTCATTTAGCCGCACCACTCTTCCCCGAGGGGACCCGTGTCCACAGCCAAGCCCGGTCGTTCTGCAATCCGTTCATCGAGTGGCAACCCTGGAGGCGTGCGCGGCGCGCTGTGGCCCTGGGGGCCGGCGGTGGGACTCGCCTCCGCGCTGGCGGCGGGCGGGGCGGTGGCGCAGGAGGCCCCGGTGGCCGCCGAACCCGCGGCGCCCGTGCAGGAGGCCCGTCCGGTGGAGGGCGCGACGCCTGCCGCGGCGGAAGCTCCGGCGACGGGGGCCGCGTCCACGGAGCAGGGCGGGGACGACGTCTTCGTCCTGCCCACGGTGGAGGTGGAGGGCGCGGCGTCGAAATACAACGCGACGGAGCCCAGCCTGGCGCGCCTGCCCCGGCCGCTGGTGGACACGCCGCAGACCATCACGGTGGTGCCGGAGCGGGTCATCCAGGAGCAGCAGGCGACGACGCTGCGCGATGCCCTTCGCAACGTGTCGGGCATCACGGTGACGGCGGGTGAGGGTGGCCGGCAGGGCGACTCGTTCTCGCTGCGCGGCTTCTCCGCCCAGACGGACACGCTGCGCGACGGCGTGCGCGACCTGGGCTGGTTCACCCGCGACACGTTCAACCTGGAGGGCGTGGAGGTCTACTTCGGCCCGTCGTCGGTGCTCTTCGGCCGTGGCTCCACGGGCGGCGCCATCAACCTGGTGACGAAGAAGCCGCGCAAGGGGTCGTTCCAGAACCTGCGGCTGTCCGGCGGCACCGCGCCGTCCGGCCGCGTGGAGGCGGACGTCAACCACGAGGTGTCTGATCGCATCCAGTTGCGCGTGAGCGCGACGGGGCAGCTGGCGGACGTGGCGGGTCGCGATGTCGTCACGGAGAACCGGGCGGGCATCGCGCCGTCCGCGCGCTTCCAGCTGGCGGACAAGGTGGCGCTGGAAGTGGACTACTTCTACCAGCACGAGAACAGCGTGCCGGACTATGGCCAGCCGTACTTCAACGGCTACCCGGTGGCCGTCACCCTGGACGTGCCCCGGGAGAACTTCTACGGCGTGAAGGACTCCGACGTGGAGCGTGTGAACGTGCACATCGGCACGGCGCGCGTGCTGGCGGACCTGGGCAGCAACCTGAAGCTCACCAACACCCTGCGCTACGGCGGCGTGGACCGCTTCGCCCGGCCCACCGCGCCGCGCGGCCTGACGCCTGCGGGCGCTCCGACCACCATCGGGCGGCAGCGCTTCGAGACGAACAACGACAACACGTACCTGGCGAACCAGACCGACCTGCGCGGCGTGTTCACCACCGGCTTGCTCAAGCACACCGCCAACGTGGGCCTGGACCTGTCGCGCGAGCAGCGCAGCCAGGACCGCAACAACCTCACCGCGGTGGGCCTGCCCACGGGCCCCAACCTGCCCGCGGACCTGTACGACCCGGACCACAACCCGGACCTGTCCGCCGTCAGCCGCGTCTTCGGCTCCTCCAACGAGAGCCGGCAGGTGAACCTGGGCGTGTACGCGTCCGACCAGGTGCAGATTGGCCAGTACGTGGAGCTGCTGGGGACCATTCGCTACGACAGCCTGCACAGCGACTATTCGGCCACCAACGCCGCGGGTGAGACGACGCCGTTCGAACAGGAGAACGGCCTGTTCAACTGGCGCGCGGGCGTGGTGCTCCACCCGGTGGCGAACACCAGCGTCTACGGCATGTACGGCACGTCCTCCAACCCGAGCGCGGAGCTGGCCACGCTGGCCAACGACACCGTCAGCCTGGATCCGGAGAAGAACGAGACGTTCGAGATCGGCGCCAAGTCCGACGTCATCGCCGAGCGCCTGAGCATGAACGCGGCCGTCTTCCGCACGAACAAGAAGAACGCCCGCGTGCCCAACAGCGATCCGGAAGGGCCCGCGACGATCCTCGAGGGCAAGCAGCGGGTGCAGGGCTACAACGTCGGCGTCGCGGGTTCGCCCGTGCGCGGCTGGAACGTGTTCGCCAACTACACGTTCCTGGACGCGAGCATCCAGGAGCACACCAACGACTTCCTGGAAGGCCAGAGGCTGGTGAACACGCCCAAGCGCAGCTTCTCGCTGTGGACCACGTACGCCATCCTGGAGAACCTCTCCGTGGGCGGCGGCGCCGTGTACCAGGACGTCGTCCCGGTGAACAACCCGGCCAACGCGACGACGCTGCTCTCCAAGGTGCCCAACTACTGGCGCTTCGACGCGTTCGCCAGCTACGCGTTCAAGAAGGTGGACCTGCAGCTGAACGTCTACAACCTCACCGACAAGCTCTACTACGACGCGTACTACGGCGGTCAGGCCGTGCCGGCGGAAGGCCGCTCGGCGGTGCTGTCCGCGAACGTGCGGTTCTAGTCGCGCGCGCTTCCAGCCGGGCGTGGGAGGATGTCCTCATGATGGTGCACATCCCGCAGGTCCTCACGCCCGAGCAGGTCGTCCACTGCCGCGCCGTCTTCCAGAAGGCGGCGTGGGAGGACGGCCGGGCCACCGCGGGCAGCCAGTCCGCGCAGGTGAAGAAGAACCTCCAGCTTCCCGAAGGAAGTCCCGCCGCGCGGGAGCTGGGGGACCTGGTGCTGGCCGGCCTGGAGAAGAGCCCGCTGTTCATCTCCGCCGTGCTGCCCCAGCGCGTCTTCCCGCCGCTGTTCAACCGCTACGAGTCGGGGATGGACTTCGGCTCGCACGTGGACAACGCCATCCGGCCGTTGCTGGGCACATCGCTGCGCATCCGCACGGACGTGTCCGCGACGCTGTTCCTGAGCGACCCCGACAGCTACGACGGCGGGGAGCTGGTGGTGGAGGACACGTACGGCAACCACTCCGCGAAGCTGCCCGCGGGGGACCTCATCATCTACCCGTCCACCAGCCTGCACCACGTCACGCCGGTGACGCGCGGCGTGCGGCTGGCGTCGTTCTTCTGGGTGCAGAGCATGGTGCGGGACGCAGCCCAGCGCGCGCTGCTCTTCGACATGGACACGTCCATCATGCAGCTCACCCGCGAGGTGCCCAGGAGCCCCGCGTTGGTGATGTTGACGGGCGTGTACCACAACCTCCTGCGCCAGTGGGCGGAGCCCTGAGCGTCTAGCCCTCCTCGGGCGTGACGTGCAGCGTGAGCACCGGGCACGCCGCGCGGCCCACCACCTTCTGCGCCACGCTGCCCAGCAGCATGCGGGTGAGGCCCTTGCGCTGGTGGGTGCCCATCACGACCAGATCGTATTTGCCGCGCTCGGCCTCCTCCAACACGACGTTGGCCGCCTCGCCAATCACCACGCGGTGGGACAGGGACACCGGCGCGCTGCCCTCCAGCGAGCGCAGGAGCGTGGCCAGCTCCTTGCCCGCGGTGTCGCGCGCCATCGTCTCCAGTGACTGCGCATCCCAGCCGGGCGAGGCCACCAGCAGGTCGGGCGCCACGTACTGCGGCGGCTCCCACGCGTGGATGATGTCCACCGTCGCCCCGAAGGGCCGCGCGAGCTGCATCGCGTACTCCACGACGGAACGGGAACCGTCCTTCAGGTCCACCGGCACGAGGATGCGTGAAGGGCCAGCCATGGATGTCCTCCTCCCAGAGTGCGCCACACGGCACGCCCGCCTGCCTTGAAGGCAAGCGGCCGGTCGCGGGATGCCGAGCAACATAGCAGGCACGCAGGTCCACCTGGGCGTGGGCAGCTTTCCACCCAAGGTTCACCCCATGCGCCCTCCCATCGACAACGGTACCGTGCTCATCATTGGCGCCGCTGGCGGCATTGGCCGCGAGCTTGCCCGCCTGCTCTCCCCCCGCGTCCGGACGCTGGTGCTGGTCGCGCGCGAGGTGGAGGCGCTGAAGGACCTGCGCGACGAGGTGCTCGTGCGCAACCCGACCCTGGGGGTGATGCTGCGCGCCTGCCGGCTGGATGATCCCGGCGCGGTGGACGACCTGTTCGCGCACCTGGAGCGCCACTACGTGCGCGTGGACGTGCTCATCAACAACGCGGACCACGCGTCCAGCGGGCTGTACGCCGACGAGCGCTGGAAGCGCATCGAGGAGCTGGTGCAGGCCAACGTGGTCGCCCCCGCGATGCTCACGCACCGGCTGCTGGGCCCCATGCTGGAGCGGGGACGGGGCGGCATCCTCACCATCGGCTCGGGCGCGGCGCGCCTCTTCCTGCCGGGCGCGGTGACGTTCGCCGCCACGCAGCGCTTCCTGGACGGCTTCAGCGAATCCCTGCGCCTGGAGGTGAAGGACGCGGGCATCCCCGTCACCTTCGTGGCCGCGGGGCCGCTGGCGCTGGAGCCCGCGCTGGAGGGAGAGGTGACGCCCTTCTTCGAGCTGTCCCTGCGTCAGTGCGCCCGCGAGGCCCTGGCGGGCTTCGAGCGGGGCGAGGCGCTGGTGTACCCGGGCCTGGGGCACCGGTGGATGATGCGGCTGTTGCGCCTGCTGCCGCGCTCGTTCAAGCGGGGCCTGGGACGGCTGGCCCTGGGCGGCCTGCGCAGGAGGCTGCTGCTCCAGCCCTCCGGGCCCGGAACGCAAGCGCCCCCCAGGCCGGTGCTGCTGGCCCAGGGGGAGCCTTCGTCCGCGACGTGAGGACGTAAAGACGGACTACAGCCCGATCTCCGCGAGGCGGGCCTTCACGCGCGTGGCCTTCACGCCGGTGTTGGCCGTGCCGCGGCCCTGCGAGTTGCCGCCGATGCCGATGTGGTGCAGCGCCACCACCTGGTTCGTGGACGTGGAGATGACGGGCGAGCCGGACGAGCCGCCCAGCGTGTCCGCGTTGTAGGAGATGTCCGTGGTGCTGTAGTTGCCGTTCAGCACGGAGCCCGGCGAGGACTTCTTCGTCGGCACGCACGAGGGCGTCGTGTAGTAGTCGCAGTTCTGGTTGACGACGTACACGGACGCGTTCGTCGCCGCGTTGGTGGTGGAGACGGTGAGGAAGCCGTACACCGCGCCGGGCAGCTGACCGTTGACGGCCGAGCAGCGCAGCGCCGTCATGTCATCGCCGCTCCACGTCTTGATGAACGTGGCGCACGGGTACCAGATGCGCGAAGCGGACGCGACGCCGTCCTCGTAGTTGAACGACACGCGCGCGCCCACCGCGTCCGCGCTGCTGCCGATGCAGTGGTTGTTGGTGATGATGACGTCGTTGGAGACGAGCCACGCCGTGCAGCGGCTGCCCACCGCCGGGATGGACAGGTAGCCCACGGCCTTGGACTTCGCCAGCGGCGTGCCCGTGAGGGACGTGGAGCTCACCCAGTTCAGCGTGCCCACGATGACGTTGGATTCCTGCGACGCCAGCGGACCGTTCGGTTCCGCGTCCGGCAGGTCCTGCGGGTCCATGGAACCACACGCCGTCAGGCCCATCACCAGCATCGCACCCACGAGCTTCTTCGCGACCACGGGAACCTCCTTCGCGCTGCATTGCGCGGCGCGAAGGGCAAGGCACGTCGCGTGCCAAGAGGTGTCCCAGAGGGAGCACGCCGCCCCCACACCGCCAGGGTGGTGCGTGGATGCTCCGTGCAATCCGGTTGCGTTTGTAAAGAAACGTCACCTTCCCGGAGGAATCCCCAGCCATCCCAGGGGCTTGCGCGTATTCCACGGAGTGCCGCTTTTGCGGACAACCCGACCCGCCCTGTTGTCCCAAGCGGAGACAGGGCGGGAGGGCGCCGGGCGCCTCTAGCCGATGATCATCTCCTCGCGCTCCAGGGCGCCGCCCTCGAAGCGGCGGAGGTTGAAGCGGGTGAAGAGCTCGTCGGAGGTGCCGGAGGTCATCCACTGCGCCATCCGCTCCGCGACGGCGGGGGCCATCATGAAGCCGTGGCCCACGAAGCCGGACAGTTGGAGCAGGTTGTCCAGGCCGGGGGTGCGGCCCAGGATGGGGTTGTTGTCCGGGGTGACGTCGTAGAGGCCGCCCCACTGGCGCAGCACCTTCACCTGGCCCACGTTGGGGAGCTGTTCGGTGAGGGCGCGGGCGAAGCGCGACACGAAGCGCAGGGTGCTGCCCATGTTGGGGCCGGCGGGCTCCTTCGGGTCGCCCATGCCGCCCACGATTTCGCCGCGCATGGACTGGCTGAAGTACAGGCCCGTGTCGAGCACCGACACCAGCGGCGACAGGAAGGGCTTGAGCGGTTCGGTGCTGAGGATTTCGTGGCGGTGCGGTTCGTTGGGGAGCGCCACGTCCGCCAGCTTCGCCACCTGGGGGCTCCACGCGCCGGAGGCGAGCACCACAGTGTCGCAGGCGATGTCGCCCCGGTCCGTCTTCACCTTGCGCACCTGGCCGTTGCTCGTCTCGAAGCCTACGACGTTGGTGTACGTCTCCACCTTCACGCCGCGTTTCACGCTGCCCTGCGCGTAGCCCCACAGGAAGGCCCAGGGGAAGATGACGCCGTCCTCCGGGTTGTAGGCCGCAGTGAGGCAGTCCTTCATCGTCAGGCCGGGGACGATGTCGCGCGCCGCGTCCGGGGTGATGATGCGCGTGGGCACGCCGTACTTGTTGTGCAGCACGGCGTTCTTCTCCAGCCGCAGCGCCGTGTCCTTGCGCTTGGCGAGGAAGAGGTAGCCGCCCTGGCGCAGCCACACGTTGACGCCCAGGTCGCGCGCGAAGACCTTCATCAGGTCGATGGAGCGCTTGGCCAGCTCAATCAGCGCCGGGGTGCCCCACTGCATGCGCACGCCGCCGCCGTTGCGGCCGGACGCGCCCGCGCACAGGTAGCCGCGCTCCAGCACCACCACGTCCGTCTCACCGCGCAGCGCCAGGTTGTACGCCAGCGACAGGCCCATGATGCCGCCGCCAATGATGACCACCTTCGCCTTCTGCGGCACCGGGCCCTGGGGCCGCAGCGCGGACGGGAAGTGCTCCAGCTCCTGGGGCACGCCGCCCATGGGGGGCACGGATTCGTCCACCGGTGCGCTCGCGAGCAGGCGCAGCTCCGTGGGGTACAGCGGCGGGCGCGGCGTGAAGGGCACCACCGCTTCGGACTTGAGCGCCTTCGACTTCTGGAGCAGCGCCGCGACCGCGGAGTGGCAGCTCTTGCCCTGGCAGATGCCGGTGCCGAAGCCGGTGTAGCGCTTCACCGACTCCACGTCCTGGTAGCCCCGCTCCAGCGCGTGTTCGATGTCGGTGACGGTGACGTCCTCGCAGGTACAGACGAGCGCCTTGCTCATGACAGCCCTCCCAGCAGCGCCTGCGCCGCGCGCTGGCCCATGGCCGCCGCGTCCTTCGCCGTGCCCGCCTTCACCACGTCGCCCGCGACGAACACGTCCGCGGCCTGCGTGCGCCCGTCCGCGTCCGCCTCCACGCGGAAGTGGCCCGCGTTCGCGTCGAACTCCACCTTCGCGCCGCCCTGGCGCGCCAGCTCGAAGCCCGGCGTCACCGGCACCGACACCACGATGGCGTCGCACGACACCTTCTGCTTGTGGCCGCCCTGCGGGGTGAAGCTCAGCGCGCCCACGCCGCGCAGGCCGTGGGCCTTGAGCCCGTCGCCCACGCACGCCTTGGGGTGCGCGTTCGCGGGCAGCGGGCCCTTCAGGTCCACCACCGCGGCCACCTCCACGCCCCGCTGGGTCAGCAGGTGCGCCAGCGCGTGCAGCTCCGCGCCGTGGCCCACCAGCGTCGCGACCTCCGGGGCCACGTCATGGCGGCGCAGCAGCAGGCTGACCGCGCGGCCCGCGTACACGCCGGGCAGATCGTTGTTCTCGAAGGGGAGGGTGGGCGGATGGCCGCCCACGGTGAGCAGGAAGCGCTCCGCGTAGACCTTCAGGAGCCGCAGTCCCTCGGGCTCCTGGGAGGCCACCGCGAGGTAGCGGCCGTGCTCGTCGTCGTACAGGCCGATGACGGTGGCCCGCCGCAGCACGCTGCCCTGGGGGAACGCGGTGGGCTCCGGCACGAAGGGCGCGCCGTCCTCCGGGGTGCCGTGGGCCAGCCGTCCGCCCAGGTTCGCGTCGCGCTCGAAGAGGAGGAAGGGCACGCCCTTGCCGGCCAGGACGCGCGCCGCCTCCAGGCCCGCGGCGCCACCGCCCACCACCGCGACCTTGATGTGCAGCGTGCGCGAGGGCAGGGCCGTGGGGCCCGGCTCCTTCGGCAACAGGCCCAGGCCGGCGAGCTGCCGGGCCACCTTCGCCATCACGTCCTCCGCCACCGGGACGCCCGCGAACATCTCGTGGTGGTCGAAGCGCTTGGGGAAGAACCAGTCGATGGTCGCGAAGATGTCCACGTTCGCGGAGGGGTACGCGTTCTGCCGCTCCAGCCGCATGCCTTCCTTCGCGGGCGTGCGGCAGGTGTAGACGTTGGGCAGGCCGTCCACGCGCATGAGGCAGTGCGAACAGGCCGCGGCGAAGCAGAAGGGCCCGCGCGGGCGGTGGTACTTCACGGAGCGGGAGAGGACGTTCTCGCCCGCGGCGATGAGGGAGCACGCCACCGGCTCGCCTTCGATGGCGGGGATGCTCTCGCCCTCGAGGTCCACGGTGATGGCCCTGCCGCGCGGGGTTGCGTCTGGGAGGCGTCGCATGGGTGCCGCGCAAAATGGCGCACCGGACCCGGGCGGTCAAAGCCTGTCGGCGTCCGCCCGCTTCCCGTCAACACCCCGCGCCGACAGCCCAGGTGATGGCCCGTGAGCGCGGGGCTTGTTGGAGAAGGAAGAAGCCCCACTCCCGGTGCGCGGGGAGCGGGGCTTCGGGGGACGGAGCTTCTTTGATGCGGTGTGGCAAGCCCTGTCGGCCTTCAGGCCGGGTGCGTCAGATGGGCGCTTCGTCCCGGGGGAAGATGGGTTCCGGCATGCCCCGGGGGTGGTAGCCGAAGCGGGTGCGGATGACCGCGCCGAACGCCAGCGGCGTGAGGACGAGGTTGAGCAGCACGCCCAGCACCGGGATGTGGCTGATGAGGAGCAGCACCGCCAGCCCCAGGGCCAGCACCACCGCCTGCGTCTTGCGGCCGCGCATCACCGGCAGTCGTGTGCCCACCTCGCTGGCGATGGCCGCGTAGCCGAGCGCCGTGCCCAGCATGGAGGCGACCAGGAGGGCGAACGCCACCGGGATGCCGATGAGGGTGATGCACAGGACGATGGTCAGCGGGATGAGCGCCAGCGTGCCCACGAATCCCACCGTCAGGTTCTGGCCGGGGCGGCTGCGGATCTCCTCGCCCAGCTCCTTCATGCGCGCCGGGAAGAACATCTGCCCCAGGAAGCCCAGCCCGAAGAGCAGCGCGAACTGGAGGATGAACGACGCCAGCCCGCCCCCCCCGCTGCCATGGTCGTCGTCATCGTCGTCCGCGTCCGAGTCCGCCGCCGCGCCGGGGTCCCGGGACTCCGTCATGCCGCGCTTGATTTCACCCGCCACCATGCGGCCCAGGCCCGCGCCGCCGAAGGACTCCAGGCTGCCCTCCACCTTGGCGCCGTCCGCCTTCTGCACCTGGCCGCCGAAGGCGGACACGTCGCCTTCCACCTCCGCGTCCGGGCCCAGGATGACGTTGCCGCCGAAGGCGTGGGCGTCGCCCTCCACGTGGCCGTGGATCTCCAGGTTGCCGCCGAAGGCGACGGCGTCGTCCTCCACCGTGCCGCGCACGACGAGGTTGCCGCCGTAGACGACCGCGCTCTCCACGGACTCGCCCTGCTTCACCTCCAGGTTCTGTCCGCGCGCCACCACGTCCCGGGCGCCGCGCCGGCCCCGCTTGTTCTTGAAGCTGTCGCGGAAGTCGCGGATCTCCTCGCGCACGCGCTGCTTGGCCTCCTCGGCCTGCTCCTTCGCGGCCTCCGCGTGGGCGGTGGCGGCCGCGGCCTCCAGCTCCGCTGCC
>NZ_RAWI01000298.1 GCF_003612125.1 Corallococcus praedator | reverse complement strand
CGCCCCCCTCGTGGCGCACGGTGTTGCCGCGCACGCCCACCTCACCGCGCCAGTCGATGGCCACCTCGTGCAGCAGCGCCTGCGCCAGCGTGTTGCCGCTCTCCAGGAAGACGTTGTCGCGCACCACCAGCTCGCCGGAGCCCGCGAAGGAGGCGACCGACTGGCCCAGACCCGGGTCGCCCGCGGTGGGCAGCCCCCCGCACGCGAAGAAGTGGTTGTTCGCCACCACCGTCACCGCCAGCGCCTGCCGCAGGACGACGCCCGCCACCGCGCACCCCTCCAGCCGGTTGCCCTCCACGTCGAGGAGCGACCCCGGCTGCGCCTCCGACTCCGTCATGACGTGCCCCGAGGGGGGCAGGACGGTGATGCCCGTGACGGCGTCCCGCACGGTGTTTCCGGACAGCCGCACCCGGCCCTGCACGCCCGCCAGGAAGAGGCCGTCCGCGGGCTGGGGGAAGGTGTCGAAGACGGGGGGAATCAGGTCGCCCGGATCCGGAGCCTCGCCCCGCGCCAGTTGCTCCAGGGCCTTGCGCAGCACCTCCAGGATGCCGCCCAGGTCCGTCATGCCGGTGACGATGACGACGAGCGACGCGGAGACCTTCGTGGCGCGCTGGCGCAGGTACTCCTGGAGCCGGGCGATGCGCGACGTGTCGTCCTCGCCCGGGTTCAGGCCCTGCTCCGCCGAGCGCAGCAGCACCGCGGTCGCCTCCAGCTCCGGCGTCACCGGGCTCCCCTTGACGGCGATGGAAGCCCCGGCGCCCTTGCCCACGGCCTCGGCGGCCAGGTCGGCTGGCTCCCGTACCAACTGGTGCAGGGCCTGGCGGGTGACGTCGTCCGGCTGCTGGGTGGTGAGCCGCTGGATGGCTTCCCGGATGCGCTGGAGGACGCTCTCGCGGAACTGCCCGTCGATGCCCACGATGTCCAGGGCGCGGCTGTAGTGCGACACGTAGAGCGCCATCGAATCCGTGAGCACCTTGCCGGGGGGCATGCCTCGCACCGCGAGCACCAGCGCGCCCAGCGCGGCGAGCCTGCGGTCCAGGGGATCCGCCCACACCGGCCCCGTGGGCGGCAGCGCGATCGTCGTCGGCAGCACGTCCAGCGTCTGCACGCGGATGCGGTCCAACAGGCCCCGCGCGATGGCCACCTGCTCCGAGCGCTTCTGCGGCTGCGCGATGGCGGCGAGCACCGCCTGATGCGCCTGGGAGGAGAGCGCGGACAGCTCCGCGTCCCCGCTCACCAGCTCCGACAGCTGTCCCACGGAGGTGCCGAAGGAGCGCAGCTGCTTCTCCACCGTGTCCTCGGATTCGGTGACGAGGCCCGCCGCCTGCCGGTCCAGGTTCGCGGTGTACAGGCCGATGGTGGCCGTGCGGCCCTGCGCCGTCACGCGCTCCGCGTCCTCCACGGAGAGCGTCGCCTGGGGCACCTCGCCGTTGGTGAACTCCATGATCTGCTTGAGGGTGGAGCGCAGCCGCTCCACCGGCCGCGACTGCCCCCCCGTGCGCTCCACGTCGCGGTAGTCCGCCTCCACCTGCAGGGCCAGCTGCGGGTGGACGTCCTTGAGCTGATCCGCCAGGGCCTCCTTGGACTGGCGCAGTTGCAGCAGCACGTCCGCGCTGGCCTTCACTCCAATGGAGCGGCCCCTGCGCGGGAGCTGCTCCAGGGCGCTGGTGGCGAAGGTACCGATGATGGTCTTCCGGGGGCCCACCGCCTGTCCGATGACGGGCTGACGGGCCTTCTGGGCCTGCGCCTCGCGCAGCTGCGCCACCTGGCTCAGGCCCGCGGCCAGCGCCACGCACCGCTGTAGATCGCCCGGTTCGCCCTGCACCTCCGCGATGGCCTTCAGGAGCGTCTTCTTCACCGTGTCGGGCAGGCCCTGCACCAGGACCTCGAAGGAGCCCTTGATGCGGTCCGCCGTCTTCGCCACCGCGTCCTTGCCGGACACGGTCGCCAGGTCGAACTGCGCCACGGTGTCCCAGGCGTCCTGGGACAGCTCCTCCGGCGCGGTGAAGCTGGAGGCGCGGGCCAGCGACGAGCGGACCGCGTTCGACGTCTTCGTGTGGTCCTCGAAGCCCTGGGCGGCGCGCATCTCCGCCACTTCGCGCACCAGCATCTCCGTGAGGGTCGCGGGCGTGCCGCCCAGGTCCTTCAGTTGCTGCGCGAGCGTGTCCAGCGGTCCATACAGGCCCCGGCCCAGTTGCTGGCGCCCGTCCTCGTCCGACCCGGTGTACTGCAACACGGTGGCGTACATGCCCACCACGGCGGAGTGCACATCGCCGCGCTCCAGCCGGAGGGTGGCCGGCGCGAGTCCCAACTGCTGGAGGACCCCGGCGATGGGCGGCAGCTTCACCGGCGGTTTCACCGGTGGCACCGCGGTCTTCCTCACCGGCGCGCGGAGGGTCTCCACCTCGTTGTCCTCCACGGTGAGGCCCAGGCCGGACACCACCGCGATGCCCGCCACGCGCACCTCCGCGTCCTCCAGCCCGGGCGCGCCGTACGCTTCCGTGCGCCCCACCTGGAGCAGCCGGTTGCCGCTCACGTGGGCCTCCTCCACCCCCGCCAGCACCACCGCCCCGCGCAGCGTCAGCCGCTCCAACCACCGCAGCGCCGCGTCCAGGGGCGCGCGCACCCGGGGCGTCACGTTGGCGAACAGCGCCTCCACCAGCGGCCGGGGCTGGGACCGCGCGCCCGGGCTCAGCTTCGTCTCCAGGCCTGGATCCAACCGGGACAGGGCCAGGGTGTTGTCCGTCTGCGACGGCACGTCCGCCAGGGCCACCTGTTCAAAGCGGTTGTCCTCCACGCGGATCCGCCCCACCGCGCCGCCCGTGCCCCAGGCGCGCACCGCCGCGTCGCCCAGCGCCCGCACCACGTTGCCCCGGATGCGCACGTCGAACACCGGCTGCGGACCGCCCAGCAGGATGCCAATGCCCGGCGTCGCTTCGCCCGCGCCCTCGATGCGGTTGTCCACCACCTCCACGTCCGTGGCGGGGCGGCCGTTGGACTGACCGTCGTCCAGGCCGTCCCCCACGACGATGCCGGCCACCACGCCCAGCACCGACGCGGCGGGCACGGCGGGCAAGGCAATCCAGGAGTCGCGCACGCGCAGTCCCCGGCCGGAGAGCTGGATGCCTACCTGGAACAGGCCGTCCGACACCGCGTTGCGGATCTCATTGCCCACGACGTCCACGCCGTCGCCGGCGATCTGGATGCCCACCGCTCCGGAGCCCAGCACCTGGTTCTCCGCCACCAGCACGCGGTCCACCGGGCCGGTGGCGCCGCCCTCGGCCAGATCCTGCACGAGGATGCCCACGTGGAAGCCCTGCACGCGGTTGCCCCGCACCTCCACGCCGGACAGCGTGCCGTCCGCCACGTGGATGCCGGTGGTGGCCTCGCCCAGCGGCTGGAGCCGGTTGCCGGTGATGGACAGCGTGTCGATGAAGAGGCCCGCGCGCGGGAAGGCCGCGAGGAAGCGCTCGGCCAGATAGGGCGCGTAGGGTGCGACGGCGATGCCCGTCGCCGCGACGATGCGGTTGTCCTCGATGTGGATGCGCGCGCAGGTGCCCGTCACCAGCACGCCCGTCGCCTCGCTGCCCGCCTGGTTCGCCTGGAGGTGGCAGCGGCGCAGCGACACGCCGCTGGAGTCCGCCAGGGTCACCACGCCGTGCGGCAGCGTCTGCAAGGCGTCCAGCAGGGGCTTCGCCTCCGGCAGGTCCTCCAGCGGCTTGCCGGGCTGCAGCCGTTGCAGCTTGCGCAGTTGCACCAGCGTCGCCACCACCGAGCCCGCGGCGCGGCCCTGGCCGGGCACGAGGATCTTGATGCGCTCGGCCACCACGTCCACGAAGTCGGCCTCCGCGGACGGGTGCTTCACGTCGTCCGTCTCCAGCACGCGGTCGTCGTCCACCTCCAGCAGCGGCACGAAGCGCAGGCCGTCCGTCGTCGAAACGCGGGGTATGGACGCGAGGAGGGAGGGCTGGGGCTCGCCAATCACCACGTCCTCGAAGGGCGCCTCCACCAGCCGGAAGTCCTCGATGCGCACGTCGCCCAGCAGGCCGCAGCGGTCCACGAAGAAGGCGCCGCCGGAGCCCTGGGTGCGCAGCTCGGTGGCGTCCCCATCCCCCAGCAGGTGCACGGAGGACAGGTTGCGCAGGAGCACCGGGTGCTCCAGCTTGTAGCGGCCGGCGCGCACGAAGATGGAGCCCCCCTGCCCGCTCAGCCGATCCACCGCCGCCTGCAAGGCTTCATCGCCGGTGATGCCCTCGAGCATGTCCTGGTCGATGTCGCCGAAGCTGCGCACGCCGTCGCCCACCACCACCGTGAAGACGCCGGGGCCCGTCACCCGCTCGGACAGCTCCACGAGCCGGTCCCTCACCTGTGCGAGCGGAAGGTAGCGGGGCCGCAGGTCCTCGAAGGCGCGCGCCGCTCCACCCTTCACGCGGGCCAGCGGCACGAAGTGGTGCACCGGGCCGTGCACGGGCGCGTCGGTGAGCTGCTCCACCTCTCCCCGGGCCGCTCCGTCCGCCGCGTGCACCCGCGCGGTGAAGGACCAGTAGTCCCCCGTGCGCCAGCCGTTGCCGGAGAAGGCCAGCGTGATGCCATCCGGGAAGCGGTAGCGCAGGCCGGTGACGAGCAGGTCGCCGCCATCCCAGCGCCGCACCACCGCGCCCTGCGCCGGGTTGAAGGCCCGGCCCAACGTGCCCCCCACCGGCACCGGCACGGGGTCCGTGGTCAGCATGGCGCTCGCGTCCGCCAGCTCCAGCTTGCCCGTGTCCGCCTGCACGCCGCGCAGCCGCCGCAGCACCGGCTGGGACACGCCATCCGGTTGGAGCCGCGTGACGCGGTCCTCGATGACGATGAGGTCGCCGGCCCGGAGCTTCGCCGCGCTCTCGGGGGACACCTGGAGCGTCATCGCATCCGCGGACGCGGGCGCGGTGAGCGGGAGCACGGTGGAGCCGTTGTCACGCGACCAGAGCACCACCGGCCGCGCTCCGCCCTCGAACAGCTCCACGCGGACGTGGAGGTTGTCGGAGCCCAGGTAGCCCTCACCCGTGGAGGCGTTCTCGGTGGAGAGGCAGCGGTCGCGGCACGGGTCCAACGGCTCCGGCGGAAAGCGGTCCGGCAGCGCGCCCTTCGGGACGTTCGTCGTGAGACGTCCCCCACCCGTGGGCGTGGGAAGGATTTCAGCGTCGGTGGCGGACAGGCCCTGGAGCGCGCGCACCTGGGACACGAGCCGCAGGCGCACGGTGGTGTCGTGGCCGTCCAGCGCGGGCTCGTCCAGGAAGGCGTCGTCGTACCGGGTGGTGGTCAGCTCCCAGCAGTCCAGGAAGAAGAAGTGGTGCCGGCTGCCGTCCGCCGGCAGCGCGGCCAGCGGGGGCGCCTCCGGCAGATCCGGCTGCGCGGTGTAGCGCAGGTCGCGCTCCAGGAAGACGCGCACGCCGTTGAGCAGCATGCGGCCCGCGCCGGGCAGCGTTCCGTCACCGCCCCGGATGACGACGTCGGGGCCCAGCGCCGCGTCCTCCACGCGCAGCGCGGACACCCAGGTGCGGGCCACCGGCGGCAGGCCCAGCACGCCCCAGGCCTTCACCTTCGTCGCGTCCACGCCCGTGAGCGCGGAGACGGGGAAGCGCACGTCGTGCCAGCCGGAGGGACGCTGGCCCAGGCCCGCGGAGACGATGGCTTCGTGGCCGTCCGTGTCCGCGACGACCACGCGGATGTCCACGATCTCATCGTCGGTGGGCGGACGCTCGAAGCGCAGGCCCATGACGAGCGCGGAGGCGCTGAAGGTGGAGCCGTCCGCTCTGGTCACCCGGGTGAGGTCCAGGGGCGTGGGCAGCGTGCGGCGCAGCGCCACGTGGCCCCGGCTGCGCACCACGAAGGGCAGCGTCTCCGCGTCGTAGCGGTCCAGGCGCAGCTCGCGCGGGATGACGCGCTCGTCGCCCGGAGGCAGCCCCTGCCCCTCCCAGCCGAGCACGTTGCCAATGGGGTCCACGAGGAACGTGTCGCCGATGCGGAAGCCGTCGTCGGGCGAGCCGTCGGCCACGTCGGCGGAGCGGCGGCGCGCGTCCACGGTGCGCAGCCGCACCTCCTCGTTGTGGTCGGCGTCGAGGCTCATGCGCCCCATCTGCTGATAGACGCCGGAGAAGCGCCGGGCTTCGTCGAAGCGGGACCTGGAGGTGTACGCTTTCACGGTCATGATCGGCTCATCCGGGTGAGGTCGTCTTGGGTGCGGTCGGCGTGGAACGGCGTGACGCCAATGGGCATGCTGTCGTCGGTGCGCGCGAGCAGCTCCCGCTCGTGGTTGGAGCGTTCGCCGTGGGCGCCGGGGAGGCCGCCGCGCTCGGAGGCGCGGAGCGCTTCGGGGCCGTTGTTGTCCGCCAGCACCAGGTAGCCCGGATCCGTCTGGCGGTTGGATTGGAACGACACGGTGTGCACCCGCGACTGGTGCGACACCGGGGGCTGACCGCCGCGCCCCAGCAGGCTGTAGCGGACCCAGCCCAGGTCCGGACGGTCCGTGCGCACCTCGCCCGCGAAGGCGCAGGAGGAGGCCTCCAGCACGCCCGCCTCGGTCGCGCCCAGCACCGTGCAGTGCCGCAAGCGCACGCGCGCACCGGCCGCGCGGATGGCGGTGGCCTCCCGGCTGCCCGCGTCGAAGGTGCAGCCCGCGGCGATGAGGTGCACCCAGGGCGGCAGCTCGATGGCGCCCACCATGCAGCCGTAGAGGCGCAGCTCCACGTCGGGCGGAGGCAGCGAGCGGCGCGCGCTGATGTCCTGATGCCCACCGCCCGGCATCCACAGCCCCACCTGCCCGGGCGCGCCCAGGTTGCACCAGCGCAGGTCCACCGCCCCTCGCGTGAGCACCAGGTCCAACCGCCCCGCGACCCACAGGCCGGCGAGCCATACGCGCGTGTCGGCGCCTCCGCCGAAGCCCGGGTAGAGCGCCAACGAGACGCCGTGCTCATCCGCGCCGATGCAGGGCGCCGCGCCCGTGTCCGCGGAGAAGAGGGACAGGCCCGACTCCAGTCCCTGGGACAGGCGCTCCGGTGGCAGGCGCGGCGAGCCGATGAGGCCCAGGACTGGCGGCGTGCCGAAGCCCAGACCTTCCGCGAGGGTGGCGACGATGGGTCGCTCCACGTCACCCGCCGCGAGCACTCCGCCCGCGCGCTGCGGGGAGATCCACGCGGTGACGGGACGCCCGGCGCCGGGGAGGTCCGGCGGCTCGGGGAGCGGGAGGTCCGGCTCCGCCCAGTCGTCGGGCGGACGGCGGTCCGGAGGGAGCAGTCCCGCGCCCAGGGATGCGCCCCGTCCCACGCGGGCGGAGACGGTGACGCGGCCCAAGGGGGCGTCGTCCTGGAGCACGATGCGGCCCAGGCGCGGATCCACCGCCACGATGCCGTCGGCGTTGCTCGGGGCCAGCGTGTTCCAGGGCCCCAGGCTTCGCTGACGCAGCCGGAACGGGTGGCGCCGCAGCCGACCGGGCACCGAATACCGGCGCGCATCGCCGGACAGCGACGCATCCCGTGCGTGGTACGCGCCGCCGGGACGCGCATCCAGCGGGAGGGGCTGGCCCGGACGGGGCTCGATGAAGACGGCGCCGTCGTTGGCGACGTTGAAGCGCAGGAACTCGTCCGGCAGCAGCGCCAGCTCCGGCAGGAACGCGAGGTATCCACGCCCGCCCAGGGAGAAGACGACCTCCGACGCGGGCAGCGGCACGGGGTCCACGAAGAGCGCGCGCCCGTCGGCGTACAGCACCTGGCCGGGAATCGGAGGGTTCGTGCCGTCCGCTTCCAGGGGGCCCGCGACCCACGCGCTCGCGCCCGACGTGAGGGACAGCGCGCGGGGCCGCGTCGTGTCCGCCCACACGAGGGCTTCGATTCCGGTGGCGGTCTGCGTGGCCACGAGCACCCCGGGCAGTGCCGGATCAATGGGCAATGGCACCAGCGGACGCCAGGCCGGACTCGCGGACGCGGGGTCACACCCCATCACCGTCACGGCCAGCTCCCCGGTGACGGCCTCCCCGCCCACGAGCACCAGCCCCTGCGGCGTGCCGAGCAGCGTCGCCGCCTTGCGCTCCTGGCGATTGCGCACCGCGTGCGGACGCCACGTGCCCCCCCCGACAGGCAGCGACCACAGGTCCCCGGTGGGCGCGCCACCCAGGTCTCCGCCAAAGATGAAGAGCCGTCCCCCGCGCACGCACAGGCTGGGGGCCAATCGCGCCGCGGGCTGGCGTGGACTCGGGGTGTCCAGCCGCGTCGCCGTCGGGGTGGCGCCGTCCAGCGCCGTCACGGACCACACGCCCAGCTTCCCCGCGCCGTCCGGGGCCACCAGCAGCAGCGCGTCCGCGAGCGCCGCCACCGACATGCCCGGCCCATCCGGAGGCGGGGCCCCCACCAGCTCCTCCGCCTGCCACGGTCCCCCGTCGGCGCTCGCATCGAAGCGGACCAGGCGCAGGCTTTCATCCGCGAGGTGCTGCTCGATGCGCACCCCCCACGGTGTTCCCGCCAGCTCCACGCGGACGGCGTTGCTCCGGGGCAGGCCCAGGCGGATGCCGGTGGTGAGCGTGCGCCACGTGCCGTCCGTGTCGCGAAGGCGCGGCTCGCCCTTCAGGCGTTCGACGAACAGGGCCGCGGTGGTGCCGCCCAGGAGCTGGTTCGCGTCCGGGGTGACGGTGACGGTGTTCAGCGCTCCCGGTTCCAGCACGGAGGTCAGCAGCGTCGTGTCCGACTCCTCACGCGCGGCGAGCAGCATGAGGCGCCACTGGTCTCCCGGCGATGGCCGGCCCCGGTCCGCGAACCGGAGCGTGGGCGCGGGTCCCACGGGCGCGATGGGCAGCGGGCCTCGCAGGAGCGGCAGCGCTTCCGGCCCCACCAGCGGAATGCCGTCCACGGAGACGGTGAGGGCATCCGCGCGCTCCGCCGCGTCCGCGTCCTCCGCCAGCGCGGTGGGCGTCAGCAGCATCGCCGCCGTGCGCCCCGTCGCGAGCGAAGCGGGTTCAGGCTCATGGCGCGCGGTGAGTCCTCCGGTCAGGTCCGCGCGCTCCAGTGGCTGGAGCCAGACCAGGGGTCCATCCCGGTCCAACGGATCCACGCGGAAGCCCCGGTAGCCGTTGGGCAGGACGTGCACGACGGCGGGGGTCACCTCCTCCAGCTCCACGGGCGTCAGGCGCGCGGTGCGGATGAGGGCCACGTCCGGACGGGCCCAGCCCAGCAGATCCAACGTGCGCGGCGAGGCGGCGTTGCGTCCCGCGTCCGCCCGGCCCAGCCGTCGCAGGGCCTGGTCCAACGTCTCGCCCGGCGCCACGCCCAGCAGCGGACCGCGCTCGGGGATGCCGTCGCGGGGACGCTCGGTGCCGGCCGAGCGGCGCGTGAGCGGATCCGAGAGGCCGATGGGATCCCACACCACCGCGGTGCGTCCGCGCCAGGGCAGCAGGTCGTTGAGGTCCTGCGTCTCCAGGAGCGAACGGAAGGCCTCATCCACCTCCGCGTCCCAGAGGCTGGTGACGGAGAGCAGCTCCTCCAGCGACGCGAGCGTGCCCTTGCGGCGACGCCACGCCACCGCGCGCGCCACCACGCCACGCTGCACGCGGGGGTCGTCGGTGATGAGCCGTGCGCCCATCAGCTCCGCCAGCAGGGGCAGCGCCTGGGGTCCGGCCCGTTCGACGAAGTGATCATCCCAGAGCTGGTCCACCGCGCCGGAGAACGCGTCCAGCTCCGTGCCCAGCACGGCGAGCAGCTTGAGGAAGGGATGATCCGCGAGGCCGGCGTCCCGCGCCGTGTAGAGGCCGGGCAGGAGCTGGAGCAGACGCTGCGAGGGACGGCTCATAGGTCCTGCGCCTCCTCGTAGAACAGCGCGACGCCGTCGCTTCCGCCCGCGGGCGGCGCCCACGCGAGCAGCTCCCCTGGCGCGGTGGAGATGCGCTCGGAGAGCGACGGCGGCGTGCCCTCGCGATGCAGCCCCTGCACCACCACCGAGCGCAGCCCGTCGATGCCGGCGAGCGCGCCGTACACGTCCGACAACTGGAGGTCCTCGCCCAGCTCCACCCGGTCCGGATCCAACAGGCCCGGCTCGCGCTCCGGCTCGCGGTCCACGCCCAGCCGCAGGCGCGTCTGCTGGAGCACCGTCACCGGATCCGCGCCCTTCACCAGGCGCAGGAGCAGCCGCAACCGCACCTCCACGCGCTGCCGGTTCCGCAGGCGCAGCTCCACGCCGGGGGCCACCCTTGCCGCCAGGTGCGCGCCCAGCGCCTCCAGGTCCTCCCGGCCCAGGGCCGCTCCGTCCAGGCCCGACACCACCACCGTCAGCAGGCGTCGGCGCACGCCATCGCGGAAGACGTTCGCCCGGTGCACGCCGTCGAAGACCTGCGTCAGCGCCTGCACGTCCGACACGGACACCGCGCGGTCCATCGCGCCTACCATCGCGGGCCCGAGCACGCGCGCCAGCGCCGGGGCCTCCGGATCCGTTCCGCCGGACAAAGGCAGCGGGTTGAAGGTCTTCTCCACGCAGGGATGCGGGGTGCCCATCGCCGTCAGCCGCAGCGCCGTCCGGTTGCCTCCCACACCCCGGCCCACGCGGTAGCGCACGCGCACCTCCGCGCCCAGCGGCAGCGCCGCGCCGTGGTCCTGACCGCCTACGCGCAGTCGCGCGGCGCCTCCCGGCAACGACTCCACCGCGAAGGCGGGCTCGTCCTGAGTCGCCTCCAGGAGTGAATCCACCGGTCGCCACGGACGCCCCCCCACCGTCAGGGACACCTCGGGCCTGCGGCCTCCCGCGTGGCTCGCGTCCCGCAGCCACGTCACGGGGGTATGCAGGAGGGGCACCGTCCGCCGGTCCAACACGGGCTCGGCGACCTCCTCCACCGTCGCGCCCTCGCTGACGAGGGTGTTGTTGCCCAGCAGCACCACCCGGTCCAGGGCGTACGCGCGGGAGAGCGGCGGCTGGAACGTCACCTGCGTCATGGGCGTGCGCTGGCCGGCGGGCGTCTCCATGCGCACGCGCAGCACCCGCAGCGCTTCGCGGTAGATGCGCTCCGTGCCCTTCGCGCCTCCGGGGCCCAGACGCTCCACGTCCTCCGCCACCACCAGCCAGTCGCCCGGCCGCACCGGAGGTTCCTGGGAGGAGAGCCCCGAGGCGTCCGTCAGGGGCTGTAGGAAGAACGTGTCCACGCCGGCGCCGGCAAGGCCCAGCGGACGGGCCACGCCCGCCTCCGCGCCGAAAGCGATGTCCGCGCGGTTCAGCGCCTCGCTGCCCTTCAGGAGGACGAGCTGATCCCTCGCCTCCTGGATGAGGCCGTTCACGAAGCCATCCAGGAACGTGACCATCCGGTCCAGGCGTCGCGCGTGCGTGGCGGGGTCTTCATCCGCGCAGGGAGCCAGGGCCTCCTCGAGCGCGGCGAGCGCATCCGCCTGCCGCTTCTGGAGGTTGCGAAGCTGCCGCGCGACGATCTCCTGCGACTCCGACAGCGCACCCACCGGACGACCGGGAGGAGGCACCGCCTGGGCCACCACCTTCTGCGCCTCGCACAGTTGTTCGCAGAGCGCGTCGAGCGTGCCCTTGCAGCCGGAGTCCCCTTCCAGGTCCAGCGTCTTCATGAGCGACGCCAGCTTGCGCGCGTCCTGCCTCGCGCGAGCCACCCGCCGCTCCTCCAGCGGACCATGGCGCTGCACCTCGATGCGGTCCTGAAGCCCCGCGAGCACCGAGCCGGGGCCGAAGATGCCGCCCGTCGGAGCCGGTGCCCCGGGCTCGCCCGCTTCCCCTGAAGGCACACCGTTCCCGCCCGTGCCGCCAGTACCTCCGGTCCCACCCGTACCACCGGTCCCCGTCCCCGAC
>NZ_RAWI01000297.1 GCF_003612125.1 Corallococcus praedator | reverse complement strand
GCGTGGGGCTGTCGGGCGGGCAGCGGCAGCGGCTGGCCATCGCGCGGGCGCTGCTCACCGACCCGCGCCTGCTCATCCTGGACGACAGCACGTCGGCGGTGGACGCCCAGACGGAAGAGGCCATCCAGGGGGCGCTGGACGCGCTGATGCGGGACAAGCGCAGGACGGCGGTGGTCATCGCCCAGCGCATCAGCACCGTGCGGGACGCGGACGTCATCCTCGTGCTGGACGAGGGGCGCATCGTCGCGAAGGGACGGCATGAGGATTTGAGGGCCTCAAGCGAGCTGTACAACGACATCCTCGGCTCTCAGCTCCAGCCCGCGCGCCAGGAAGGTGCGGCATGAGGCGGCCGGGCGGAATCGAGGCGCTGGCGGAGCTGGAGGCCGGCCGGGCGCAGCGGCGCGGCAAGGTGCTGCGGCGGCTGGTGGGCGAGCTGCGCCCTCATGCGCGCCTGATGGGCGTGGCGCTGGGGTTCATCCTGGTGGGCGCCGTGTGTCAGGCGGCGGGGCCGTACCTGGTGAGCCGGGCCATCGACCATGACATCGGCTCGGGGGATGGACGCGGACTGCTGCGGACGCTGGCGATGCTGCTCGTCGTCTACGCGGTGGGCGCGCTGGCGCAGCGGGCGCAGACGTGGCGGGTGGGCCACACCGGGCAGAAGGTGCTGGCGGAGCTGAGACGGCGCCTCTTCGAGCGGCTCCAGCAACTCCCGCTGGCGTGGTTCGACCGGCGACCGCTGGGCGACCTGATGAGCCGGCTCTCCAGCGACGTGGACACGCTCAACCAGCTCTTCGCGCAGGGGCTGACGCAGTTGTTGGGGTCGGTGCTGGGGCTGGTGGGCGTGCTCATCGCGATGCTGGCGCTCAATGCCAGGCTGGCGCTGGCGTGCTTCTCCCTCATCCCCGCCATCGTGCTCACCACGTGGTTCTTCGCGTCGCGGGCGCGCAATGCGTACCGCAAGACGCGCCAGACGGTGGGCGACGTGACGGCCAACCTCCAGGAGGAGATTGGGGGCGTGCGGCAGGCGCAGGCGTTCAACCGCACGGAGAAGAACATCGAGCGCTTCCGCGACCGCAACGCGGCCAACCGCGACGCGAACGTGGCGGCGGTGGGCATCACGTCCGCGTTCTCACCGGCCATCGACCTGCTGTCCACGCTGTCCACCGCGCTGGTCATCGGCTACGGCGGCGTGCTGGTGCTGGACGGACAGCTCACGGTGGGCGGTGTGGCCGCGTTCCTCATCTACGTGGCGCAGTTCTTCCGGCCGGTGCAGCTGGCCGCGTCGGTGGCCACGCTGATGCAGTCCGCGCTGGCGGGGGCGGAGCGCATCTACGGCATCCTCGACGAGACGCCGGAGCCGCCGGACGCGCCGACGGCGGTGGCGCTGGGGACGCTGAAGGGCCAGGTGGTGTTCGACAGGGTGTCCTTCGGCTACGACCCGGAGCGGCCGGTGCTGCGCGACGTGTCCTTCCACCTGGAGCCCGGACAGACGCTGGCGCTGGTGGGCCGCACGGGCGCGGGCAAGACGACGGTGGCCAGCCTGGTGCCGCGCTTCTACGACGTGACGGCGGGGACGGTGCGCATCGACGGGGAGGACGTGCGGCAGGTGACGCGCGCGAGCCTCCGCCAGCAGATGGCGATGGTGCTCCAGGAGCCGTTCCTCTTCAGCGGCAAGGTGGCGGACAACATCGCCTATGGGAAGCCGGGCGCCACCCGCGAGGACGTGGAGGCGGCGGCGAAGGCGGTGCATGCGCACGACTTCATCACCCGGCTGCCGCAGGGCTACGACAGCGTGCTGGGAGAAGGTGGCGCGACGCTCAGCCAGGGGCAGCGGCAACTGCTCGCGTTCGCGCGCGCGGTCATCGCGGAGCCCCGGGTGCTCATCCTCGATGAGGCGACGGCGAACATCGACACGCGCACGGAGGCGCTCATCCAGCTCGCGCTGGGGCGGCTCCTGTCGGGCAGGACGAGCATCGTCATCGCGCACCGGCTCAACACCATCCGGAACGCGGACCTCATCCTGGTGCTGGAGCAGGGGGCCGTCGTCGAGCGCGGCACGCACGAGGAGCTGCTCGCGAAGGGGGGCCTGTACGCGGACCTCTACCACCAGCAGTTCCGCGACGAGCCCCAGGCGACCCAGGCGCTCGGCTGAAGCACGCGGGGGCGCGGTGCCCTTCTCGACGGTCCCGCGACGGTTGCACGGTCCACGGAATCGTCCGCTGTGCTGGGAGGACGCACGAGCGGGTTGCGCGTACGCCCTGCCCTCGTTACCCAGCGGGCAGGGGTGCGGCCCTGGCGTTACCGGCGGCCCGTGCGCTTCGCGGAGGCGGTCCCCGTCTCCAGCATTCACCTCGGCGGGGCACGACAACCCCGCCTCCACCTTCCCCAGGGAGCAGGCATGGCAGGCAGTCGAGGGACCGCGTTGGTGACGGGCACGTCCGCGGGAATCGGAGAGGTGTACGCGCGGCGGCTGGCGGCGCTCGGCCATGACCTGGTGCTCATCGCCCGTCGGGAAGAGCGGCTTCATGCGCTCGCGGAGAAACTGACCGCGGCGCACGGCATCCGAGCGGAGGTGATGCGAGCCGACCTGACGACGGACGTGGACATCCACCGGGTGGCCGAGCGCGCGGCCGGCGAGGACATCACCCTGGTCATCAACAACGCGGGCGTGGGCGGCTACGGGCCCTTCGCGCAAGTGGAGCCCGCGGTGCTGGAGGGCCTTGCGCACCTGCACATCCTGGCGCCCCTGTTGGCCACCCGGGCGGCGCTGCCCGGCATGCTGTCGCGGGGCCGGGGCGCGGTCATCAACGTCGCCTCCCTGCTCGCCTTCTCCGGTGCCCTGCCCCCGGTCCCCCTGCCCCACCGGGCCACGTACGCGGGCGCGAAGGCGTTCCTCGTCCACTTCACGCGCACGCTCGCGGGCGAGCTGCGCGACACGCCGGTGCGCGCGCAGGTGGTCTGTCCGGGCATGACCGCCACCGAGTTCAACGGCGGCTACGTCGGCGCGATGCCCCCGGAGGACGTCGTCACCGCCTCGCTGCTGGCGCTGGAGCGCAATGAGACGGTCTGCGTGCCCGGGCTGGAGGCCGAGGAGGCGCTCGCGGCCCTGGCGCAGGCCGAAGCCGGAATGTTCCGGGGCAACAAGAACACCCTCGCCCGGCGCTACCAGACGCCCCCCGCGTCCTGACGTCCCCTTCTTCAGTTCACAGCAGCCATCCCTTTCCAGGAGGAAGAACCATGAGCGGCACTTCAACGCGTCCCGTGGAGAAGAGCGGCACCTTCAAGCTGGGCGGCGACCTGCCCATCCATCGTCTGGGCTACGGCGCCATGCAGCTCACCGGCCCCGGCGTCTGGGGTCCGCCCAAGGACCGGGCTGAAGCGGTGCGCGTGCTGCGGCGCGCGCTGGAATTGGGCGTGGACTTCATCGACACGGCGGACTCCTACGGGCCCTACGTCAGCGAGGAGATCATCGCGGAGGCCCTGCATCCGTACGCGAAGGGCGTGGTGGTGGCGACCAAGGCGGGCCTGGTGCGCACCGGCCCCAATGAGTGGCACCCGGTGGGCGCGCCCAAGTACCTGCGTCAGGAGCTGGAGTTGTCGCTGCGGCGGCTGAAGCTGGAGCGCATCGACCTGTACCAGTTGCACCGCATCGACCCGAAGGTCCCGGTGGAGGAGTCGCTGGGCGAGCTGAAGGCGCTCCAGAAGGAAGGGAAGATCCGCCACATCGGCCTGTCGGAGGTGTCGGTGGAGGAGATCCAGCGGGCGCGCAAGGTGGTGGACATCGTGTCGGTGCAGAACCGCTACAACCTGACCGACCGCGTGCACGAGAAGGTGCTGGACTACTGCGAGAAGGAGAAGCTGGGCTTCATCCCCTGGTTCCCCCTGGCGACCGGTGGGCTGGCGAAGCCGGGCGGGACGCTCGACTCGGTGGCGAAGAAGCACAACGCGACGCCCTCGCAGATTGCCCTCGCGTGGCTGCTGGAGCGCTCGCCGGTGATGCTGCCCATCCCAGGCACGTCCTCCGTGAAGCACCTGGAGGAGAACGCCCAGGGCGCGGAGCTGAAGCTCGGCAAGGAAGAGCTGGCCGCGGTGGACGCCCAGGCGTCGGGCCGCTGAAGCCACCGCGTCACTTCCGCTTCACGTAGCGCCCCACTGGCACGATGGCCGGTGGGGTGCACGCGGCACGCGCCGAGCGTCAGGTGACGAGCGCCCTGCGGCCTCGAATCTTCGTGAAATCATCCGCGCTCAGATAGGCATAGCTCTGAGGCGCGCGGAGATCCGGCGCGATGTCCCCCAGGGGGAAGGGTTTCTGGAAGACGTGCACCTTCCCGACGCGGATGGCGACCCCTTCGTCGGATTGAGAGAAGTATCGGTCGTAGTCCTCCTTCAGGATTGCCCCCTGTCGTGAATAGCGGCGCCAGAGCTGCGCGGGAGGGGCCTCGTCGATGCCGAGGATCTCGAAGAATCCGACGACCTGCTTCACCGGGCTCGAGGAGTAGACGACGACGTGGGAGACCTCCCGGCGGAAGGCGCGCTTGCGGAACTCCACGCGTTTGAGCCCGTTCAGGATGGGCGTCGCGTACTGCGGCTGGATGGGCAGCAGGACTACAGCCCGAGGCGCTGTCGGAGCCATTCACGACCTCCCTGTTGGACCGTGGTAATGGACTGCGGAGGGCCGTTGAGCACTCCGTGGCGACACAGGTCATTCAGGAGGAGGGGCTCCTTCAGGATGGCCGCTTGTCGGAAGTGGATGGCGAGCACTTCACCATTCGAGCACAGCGCTTCGATCTCGCGAAGGGGGAAGACGGTCCGCTTCCCCACGGAAGCAGCGATCTGGTTGGCATCGGAAGAGGCGAGCGTCTGCTCCGCGACGCCCATGACCGTCACCGCCTTCCTGGAATGGCTCAAGTAGAAGAGCAGCGGGGCTCCAGGTTCGATCTGCCGGGTCTGCGCCCGGCACAGATACACCTTCCGCAGCCCATTGCCGAAGGAGTGGACTCCGGGGTCGAGCGACAGTTGCGGATCCGCATCCGGGAAGAGCAGGTGATGGAACCGGGGCTCGATGGGAATGATGAAGGCCGAAGTGTCGAACCGCATCGCGGGAGGCCCGTAGCGCACATGGAACTCAAGCGGTCCTAGACCTTCGGGCGTCTCCGCGCTCCTCAATGGCTTCACGAGAATGAGTTCACCGTTTTCCTGCTTCCCCTCCACCCGGAAGCCAAAGTCCTCCAGCATGGCGATGAGAGGACCCTGGCGTTCGTAGGCCGTCACATAGACGAACGCATGTCCGTTCTTCGCGACGTGCTCGAAGACGCTCTTGAGAAGAAGCTCCCCCAACCGACGCCCCTGATGCAGGGTAGAAACCTTGAAGGTGCAGAGCTTCAGCGTTCGCCCCTTGAACCCCAGGATTCCCTCTTCGTCCTTGATCAGGCAGAGCGCCGCCAGGTGGCGTCCCTCGCCTCGCACCACCCAACAGCGCCGGTGTTCCTGCTGACATTTGCGGAACCATGCGTCGAAGGGAGGGTAGTCCTCCCGCAGGCTCTCGAAGATGGGATCCTCCGCCTCGACCGCATGCGCGAACGTGAATTCGACCGCGGGCGGAGGCTGCGCGACCGTGTCGCGCAGGCCCTGCACGAATACCAGGGCCTCACTGACCGTCGCGACGCGCTCCTTCAGTCCGACGCGCTTCGCGGCCCGGTGAAGGCGAAGATCCTCGGTAACGAGCACCCCCACCGCATTCGACCGTACAGCCGAGAGCAGATGCTGTTCCACCCAATCACGAGAATGGGCCTCCGGACTTCCCAGGATCTCCGCCCAGGCTTCGGGGATGGGCGGCGGAGCAGGAAGCGGAAGATATTTCTTGAGCAGCAACTCACGAAGTTGGCGTCGCTCCTCATCACGGTCCCGTTCAATCTCCACCTGCATGAACGGATGGACGAAGAGCTGATAACCCGCCTCTTCGAGAGTCCGTACCAGCGTGGTCGCGGGCTTCGTCAACGCCTCGATCTGCGCGGGCGACGTGGGCTCCAGCGGAATGAGCACATTCGTGTCGATCAGGATCTTCATGGCATCCCCCTCTCATCTGTCATGAGTCGACAAGCCTACCCAATCGGCTGACATTCGCACCTGTCCGGCGTCGAGCCGCTGAAACCCCCGCGTCACTTCCGCTTCACGTAGCGCAGGAGGAGCGTCACCAGCTCCTCCTGGAGCACGCCCTGGGACAGCGACTCGGGGCGCTCCACCACCGCGCGGTGGATGACCGCGTGGGACACCGTGTCGATGAGCCACATCGCCAGCTCCGGGTCCGGGACGTCGGTGGCGTACTCGCGGAACGCCTCCATCATCGGGGCGTCCTCCGGATCCGGGGCCCGGGCTCGACGCGCGGGCAGCTCCTCCGTCAGCGCATGGTGCAGCTTCGGGTTCACCGCGTGCGCGGCGAAGCCCATGGACACCAGCGTCCGGACGAGGTCCTCCAGGCCCTGGAACCTCCGCGTCGCCATCACCTCGCGCACCGCCTTGCGCTGCTCCTTCACGTGCCGGCGCGACACCTCCGCCACCAGCGCCTCCTTGCCGGGAAAGAACTGGTACAGCGAGGCCACGTTGACGCCCGCGCGCTCCGCGATGCGGTTGGTCGTCAGCTTCGCGTACCCGTCGCGCACCAGAATGTCAGCAGTCGCCTGCACCAGCGCGTCCACCGTCGCGCGCGAGCGCTCCTGCAAGGGCGTCTTCCGAGGGGAAAGCTTCGCGCGCGGCATGGCGGACTCCGGGTTCGGGAACGCAAGCTGACAACATAAGCACTTCCTTACATTCTCCTCTCCATCGCGTCCGGGGCGCCAGGGCCCCTCGCGACAGGAGAGACGGCCATGCCCCCCACGAACGTCCAGGTGCTGATTGTCGGCGCCGGCCCCACGGGCCTCACGCTCGCCTGCGACCTCGCCCGCCGGGGCGTCGCCCTCCGCATCATCGACGCGGCCCCCGGTCCCTTCGTGGGCTCACGCGGCAAGGGACTCCAGCCGCGCACACTGGAGGTGCTGGAGGACCTGGGCGTGCTGGACGCCGTGCTCGCGGCCGGCAATGCCTATCCCCGCCTTCGCATCCACTGGCGGCGCTTCGTCGTGGGCCGCTGGACGATGATGCCGCGCCACGCCGTGACACCCGACGTGCCCCATCCCGACCCCTGGCTCGTGCCGCAGGCCCGCACCGAAGGCATCCTGCGCGAGCGATTGGGTTCGCTCGGCCACACGGTGGAGTTCGGCACCGCGCTCACCGACTTCACCCAGGACGACTCAGGCGTCAGCGCCACCCTCCTCCACGACGGCGCTCCGGAGGTCGTGCGCGCGGAGTACCTGGTGGGCGCGGACGGAGGCCACAGCCGCGTGCGCAAGGCCCTGGGCGTGGGCTTCCATGGGGAGACACACGAAGCCGAGCGCATGGTCGTGGGCGACGTGCGCGTGGAGGGCCTGGGCCGCGACCACTGGCACGTGTGGCCCTTCGCGAAGGGCGGCATGGTGGCGTTGTGTCCCCTGCCCGGCACGGACCGCTTCCAGCTCGCCCTCCAGGTGAAGCCCGGTGGCACCGTGCCGGAATTGACCGAGGCCGCGCTGGACCAGCGCCTCCAGGAGGCGGCCCGCCCCGGCGCGAAACTCCGCCTGCACGATGCAAGCTGGTTGTCCGTGTACCGCCCCAACGTGCGCATGGTGGACCGCTACCGCGTGGGCCGCGTCCTGCTCGCGGGCGACGCCGCGCACGTGCATCCGCCCGCCGGAGGCCAGGGCCTCAACACCGGCGTGCAGGACGCCTACAACCTGGGCTGGAAGCTGGGCCACGTCCTCGCCGGGGCGGCCCCGTCCCTGCTCGACACCTACGAGGCGGAGCGGCTGCCCATCGCCGCGCATGTGCTCGGCCTGTCCGCGAAGCTCTACCAGGGACTGCGCCAGAACAGCCTGCGTTCGCAGCAGCGGGGCGCGGAGACGCGGCAGTTGGGATTGCACTATCGCGGCGGCCCGCTGGCACCCCAGGTGGACGGCGACACGTCCCGCCTGCGCGCGGGGGACCGGGCTCCGGATGCGCCGTGCGTGGACGCGACGGGAAACACCTCGCGCCTGTTCGACGCCTTTCGCGGCCCCCACTGGACGCTGCTCGCCTTCGGGCCGGAGCACGCGGACACACCCGCGTGGGCCCGCTCGCGCTTCGGCGACACCGTGCGCGCCTTCCACGTCCGCACGAAGGACACCTCCCGCGATGCCGACGCCCTGCTCGACGCCCACGGACACGCGCACCGGGCCTACGACGTGGGTCCGGGGGCGCTCGTGCTGGTACGCCCGGACGGCTACGTGGGGCACGTCTCCCGCCCGGGTGCTCGCGCGGCGGTGGAGCAATTGCTCGCACCGCTCCGCCCGTCCCTCAACAGCGTCAGCGCCCTCGGGGTGTCACGCTGAGACGCTCACTCCACCCGGACGATGAGGTCCATGAAGGACTGGCTGGAGGCCGAGGCGGCCTTGCACTCCCCGCCGCCGATGAGGTGCGCGCCCATGTCGAAGAGGATCTGCACGTCCTGGGTCCCCGGAATGGGAATCACCGCCTCCGGCGCCGAATCCGTGGGGGCGCTCAGGTCGCGCACCTTCACCGGCGCGACGCCCGCGACACCGCTCCACTTCCAGAGCGCGAAGGGACCGCTGCTCTCGTCATGGGGACCACTGAGCAGCAGCACCGCCTGATGCGCGTCCGACCACGCCATGCCTCGAAGCCCCTGGCCTCCCAATTCCAGACGCAGGGCCTGGCCGAACCGCGCCGGAGAACCCGCGATGACCGCGTCCGGATTCGTCAGCGTGACGACCAGCGCGCTCGTCCCCTCCTGCGGGTTGCGGAAGCCGATGGCGAGCCCGCCCGAAGGCAGCGCGGCCAGTCCCTCGATGTTGGTGCCCTGCTCCTTCGGCGCCAGCTCCGGCACGGTCGACTCCGCCAGCCGTGAACGGGACGCGAGCAGGGAGATGACGGCCGCATCCGGCTGGTTCCAGTTGCGGGCATCCAGCATGTCCTTGAGCAGGTTCGACGACACGCCCGCGACCTGGAGCGACGCCTGCGGCACCGTGCCGGACACGTCCAGCGCGAAGAACTTGTAGCGCGAGGCCTGAAGCACCCCGTTCTTGTTCCGCGCCTGGGAGGTCGTTACGAAGATGCGATTGCCCACGCGCGCGGCGTCCTCGAAGTCCGCCTCGTCCGACGACGACAGCCCCAGGGCGCTGTTCAGGTCGCGCGTCTGCACGGGAGCGACCGCCTGTCCCCGTGCATAGACGCGCGCCGTCTGTGACTCGTCGTTGAAGTTCAGGAAGTGGGTGCCATCCAGGGCCACGCCGCCGGAGCCATCACAGGTGCCCGGATAGGTCGTGCTCCCCGGCGCCGGGCCGGGCCCGTCCACATCCCAGGTCACCATCAGCTTCGGGCGCGAGGAGCGGGTGGAGTACTCGCGCGAGCGGACCTCCAGTCGGTTGTCGTGGTCCTTGTCGGAGAGCACCACGCCGTGGTTGCTGGAAGGCGTGCTCACCCATTTCTGCACCACCGCGAGCCCCTGCGCGTTGAGGGGCACGGTGTACGTCCCGGTCGACGCGGCCCGGATGGAGCCCAGCAGGGCCGTGTTCCGGTCACCGGTGCCATCCGCACCCTTGGACGTCCAGTCGTGGGAGCTGTCGGCCTGCTCCCAGGTGACCTGCCGCTCCGTCCAGGAGCGGGTCAGCTCGAAGAAGCCGTAGGCCTGATCCGCCTTGTCGGACACCGTGAGGACGATGGAGGCCGAGCGGACGGTCGCGTTCGCGGGGATGGCGGACACGTCCCACTGGAAGAGGATCTCGTTCTCGTTGCCACTGCCCGCGGGCGTGTCACCGCTGGCGGACAGGCTGCTGTCCGTCCCGTGGTTGGCATTGGAGTCCTCCTCTTCAATCATCGCGTCGCGGGTGCCCGAGTAGCCGGTGGACGGCGACACGCCATCCTGGAACGACGTGCTCTGCGTCGCCGCCAGGGCCAGGGATGCCCGGGGCACGTCCTCCCGGTCGTCCGCTGCCGGGCCACAGCCCCCCACGAACAGGAATGCCGTCACCGCCGCGCACTTCCCGAACCGCTTCGACCCACGCATGCGTGCCCCTTCCAGGGTTGAGAACCCGGAGGCATACGCTCGCGCCGATGCATCCAGGGCATCGTGACGATTGGGTTGATTCGTCGCGGCGGGAAGGGGACACGCGGGGAGCGCGTCCTACCCCACCTCGCGCTCGGCGGTGTCCTCGCCGTCGACGTCCAGGTCCACGACGGCGGGCCCGTCCTGGAAGGAGCTGGGCAGCAGGCTGAAGGGCAGCACCTTCGCCAGGGCCGCCAGCAGCAGGATGCCGCCGGGCGCGGCGAAGATGGCGAGCGCGGGGATGGCCTTCGCCACGTCGATGAGCTGGGCGCGCATGCGCTGCCGCTCGTCGGCGGTGAGCTTCTGGCGCCGCGCCGCCTTGGTGAGCAGCACCGCTAGGTCGCCCGTCTCGCGAGCCTCCTGCATCAGCCGGTGGAAGTTCTTCTCCAGCGTCTCCTGCATGCCGGTGATGAGGTCCTCGCCCATGGCGCCCGCCGCGTCCGACACGGTGAAGACATCCACCAGCGAGCGGTGCCGCGCGTAGAACTCCGCCATCTCCAATTCCAGACGTCGCAGCTCCGCCTGGGGCACGTGCAGCGCGCCCGCCAGCGTGTCGATGAAGGCCCGCTCCCGCCGCGTTCGCCGGCCGTCCACCAGCGCCGCCAGCAACGTCTGCTCCAGCAGCAGGTGGCGCATGTCCATGCTGCGCACCTGGCGCACCACCTCCCGCACGTCGCGCTTACGCTCGAAGGACTGGCGCACCGCGGCCTTCACCTCCCCCTCCAGCGCGTGCGGCAGGCGCAGGCCCTCCACCTGACGGAGGATGGCGCGGCGCGCGGGAAGTCCCGGCTCGCGGTCCACGCACGACAGCGCGGTGAGCACGTCCACCAGCAACGCCTTCTGCCGCGCCGCGAAGTCCAGCCGTCGCTCCGCCACCACCCGCGACAGCCGCCCGCGCGAGAACAGGTCGATGGCCTGCCGGCAGAACAACTGCGCGTCCGCGTACTGCGCGCCGTTGTGCAAGACCAGGCCATACACCGGGTCCCCGGCCAGCGACGGCGCCCGCTTGTCGAGCGCGTCCTCCACCCGGCCCACCATCCTCCGGGGCACGGGCAACCCGGCCGCCAGGCGTGCGTCCAGCGCCAGGGCCAGCTCCAGCTCCCCCGCGAGCACCGCGAAGAGCACCAGCAACTGCTCCACCCGGGGCCCCTCCGGCGCGTCCATCACCCGCGCCAGGTCCAGCGCCATGCGCGCCAGCGTGCGCACCACGGCGTGGAACAGCTCGTCCTCCACCGCGCGCGCCGGGACGTCGAAGGGCTCCCCTCCGTCCACCGGCGAGGGCAGCGGCACGGGCGTGCCGTACACCAGCCCTGACGCTCGCAGCGTGCGGCGCAGGAAGGCGCGGCCCCGGGCTCGGCCGGAGGCAGGCGGGGACGTGGTGGGGGATTCCACCGGAACAGGGGCGCGCGCGTGCGCGGCGACCACCTCCGCCAGGAGCGTGGCCAGCCAGGTCCCCCTTCCGAAAACCAGCACCGCCACCGGAACACCCCACGAGACGCGCGGCCGGACCCCTGCCGGTGCGCGATGAGGCGGGAAATAACCCAGTCGCATTCGGGACGCCACCCGGCCCCGGTCGGCGGTGCACGTCATCCACCGGAAGCTGGCGCTGGTGGAAAAAGCACGCGCCCGGCCACCGGTGTGGGTGGGCG
>NZ_RAWI01000296.1 GCF_003612125.1 Corallococcus praedator | reverse complement strand
GCTTCCACGCCTACCTCTTCGATGTGACGCCCCCGGGGCGCGGGCGTCACATCGAAGAGGTAGGCGTGGAAGCCGCGCGCGTGCAGCGCTTCCCACAGCGCGGCCGTGCGCGGCGCTGCGTCCCGCAGGCTGTCCGGGCGCACCATGCGCTTCACCACGCCGGCCTCCGTCCACCCTTCGGGCAGCGCACGCGAAAGCTGGTCGCGCTCGGTGGCCTCCAGCAGGGCGTGCAGCAGGGCGCGCTCGGCGTCCGGATGCGCGCCGGAGCCATTCGTCGTCCAGCCCACCGACACCGGCCCCAGCTCCACCGTCCCCGATGGCGGGCAGTACACCCCCTGCGCCGGCACCCAGATGGACTGGCCGCTGCGCGGGTCCTGTGCCTCGCACCACGCCAGCCGCACGTCCGGCCCGGCGAGCCTGGGCACCGCCACCTGTCCCGCCGACCCCAGGGACTCCACGCCCCAGACGGGGGCGCCCGCCCGTTCAAGCTCCGCGCGGGTGCCCCAGCGCAGCCGCTCCGGCCGCACCGTCTCCGCGGCCCACAGCTCCGCGGTCTCCAGGAGCGCGCCCCGGGCGGCGTCCTCGAAGGTGAGGCCCTTGCCGTTGCAGACCTGGAGCACATGGCCTCCGGGGCGCACGGCGCAGGCCACCTCCACGCCGGTGCGGTCCAGGCCGGTGACGCGCGCCACCCGCGTCACCCCCAGGGCGGTGGCGAGCGCGGTGCGGAAGGCGGGGTCGTCGAGTTCGTTCCTGGCAGGCAACACGATGGAAGACCTTAGCCAGATTCCCGACGGACCGGGCGACCGGCGCGGCGCGGCGTGGGATGGCGGGGAAAACGTGGTAGGGGAAGACGGACCCCGCTGCCCCGGGAGGAGCACGCACCGCATGATTTCTGTCGGAGACCTCGCGCCAGACTTCGTCGCGACCGACTGCCACGGTCAGGAGGTGCGACTGTCGGGGCTGCGCGGCCGGCGGGTGGTGCTCTTCTTCTTCCCCCGCGCCTTCACGGTGGGGTGCACCATCGAGAACCGGGCGTTCCGGGACAACCACGAGCGGATCCGCGAGCTGGGCGCGGAGCTGGTCGGCGTCTCCGTGGACACCCTCACCACCCAGTGCGACTTCGCCGAACAGGAGGGCATCCACTTCGCCCTCCTGGGAGACGATGAGCGGCGGATCAGCCGCTCCTGGGGCGTGCTGTGGCCCCTGCTCAACGTGGACCGGCGCGTCACCTTCATCATCGGCACGGACGGCACCGTCGAACACGTCATCCAGCATGAGGTGCGCGTCTACCGGCACCTGGACGACGTGCTGAAGTACCTCCAGACGCACCCCGCCCCCGGCGCCCCCAGCGCCTCCGCCTGACGCTGGCGCCCGGGGAACACGCTTCCTCGCCTGCTCCGAGCCGGTGCCGGATTCCGGACGCCCGGTGCATTTCGGGGCGAAATCCCCCGGAAAATAACCTTCCGTGCCGTGGCGGGTTGGAGGCCATGTGAGCGGACGGGTCCTAGGACTGGCGCGGCCTGGACAGGGCGCGGGGGCCCCCACGGACGAGGCCCTGTGCGGGGCCTTCCTGGCGGGGGACGCGGCGGCGTTCGGCCAGCTCTTCGAGCGGCACCGGGGGCTCGTCTTCGCGCTGGTGCGCCGCTACACCACGAGCGCGGAGGACGCGGCGGACCTGACGCAGCAGGCGTTCCTCCGGGCCCTGGAGGCCTCGCGCCGGGTGTTCGCGCGCTTCAGCCCGGCCACGCCCGCGCCTTTCCGGGCCTGGCTGGTGCGGGTAGCGCTCAACCTGGCGAAGAACCACGCGCGGCAGGGCTTCCGATGGCGGCCGGTGCTGGTGGAAACGGTGACGGACGACGTCGCGGGGGAACACGGGGAGAGCGTGGAGGCGGCGCTGGAGCGCACCCAGCGAGGCCAGCAGGTGCGTCAGGCGGTGCTCGCCCTGCCCCGCCGCCAGCGCGAGGTGCTGACGCTGCGGGTGGACGGCGGACTGCCGTTCAAGGACATCGCCCAGACGCTGGGCATCACCGAGAACAACGCGAAGGTGCAGTTCCACCACGCGGTGAAACGCTTGAAGGCCGACGTGGCCGGGACACCAGGGGAGAAGCCGTGATGGGTGCGTGCGTGGAATACGAGGAGCAGGCGAGCCTCCACGCCGCCGGGGCGCTGGAGGGAGAGGAGGCCACGCGCTTCCGCTCCCACCTGGAGTCCTGCGCGGCCTGTCAGGCGGAGGTGGCGTCCGCCCAGGAGGTGCTGGGGCTGGTGACGCTGCCACCCCCGACGGCCATCGAGGCGCGAGCGCAGGAGGGCCTGGGCGCGCGGACCCTGGCGGCGTGGCGCCGGGAACAGACGCGCCGGTGGATGGGACGCCGGGCGCTGGGTTCGCTCGCCGCCGTCGCCGCGGTGGTGGCGCTGATGCTGGGCCCTTCCGCGCTGGAGCGACTCAAGGCGCCCCGGGCGGGCACGACGGCGCAGGTGGCGGGAGCGGCCAGCGACGACCTGGACGCGGAGACGCTGGCCGCGTTCGAGGCGTGGGCCGGGTTGGATCCGCTGGACGCGGACGCGTTGGCGGCCAGCTGGGACGGTGACGACGACATGATGGACGGCGACTTCGACGACCCGGGAGAAGCACTGTGAAGACGATGAAGCGGATGACCTGGGCGTTGGTGTTCGCGCTGCCGATGATGGCCCTGGCCCAGCCCGACGCGAAGGGCCCGGGAGCGCGCGACCCCGACCGCATGGCGAAGGCCGAACAGCGACAGCGGCTGCGTCAGGTGCTGGAGCTGGCGGACACGCTGGAGCTGGACAGCGCGCAGGCCCTGAAGATGGATGAGACGCTGCGCCGCTTCGACGAGCGACGCCGGCCCCTGCGCGAGCAGGTGCGGGAGTCCGCTCGCACGCTGCACCTGGCCTCGCGGGGCGACAGCGCGGCGCTGGGGCAGGTGGATGCGGCGGCGCAGAAGGTCTTCGACGCGCGGGCGCAGATCGCCGCGTTGGAGCGGGAGATGTATCAGGCGCTCGCCAAGGACCTGCCCCCGCAGAAGCGCGCGCGGCTGGCCGTCGTCCTGGCCCGCTCGGAGGGCGCGAAGTGGTTCAAGGGCAAGGAAGCCAAGGGAGCGCGCGGAGACTGAAGACGCCCCTCCCCGGCGTCGGAGACGGACAGGCGGGCTTGAACGGGTCATCTTCCAGGGACGACCCCATTGTCATGGAGCCGACCGTGTCCCGTCTCCCGGGGCATGCCCGTCCCCGAGGAGGCCGTCATGCGTCTGCTGTCCCGTGTCGTTCCCGTGCTGGTGGGCCTGGGGCTCGCGTCCTGCGCGGGCGTCGACGTAGGCACCAACTACGACCCCGCCGCGGTGGAGCGGATCGACAACTTCCGCACCTATTCGTGGCTGGAGCAGCCCCAGAAGAGCCAGGACACGCGCATCAACAACGCCATCGTCGACGCGCGCGTGAAGGAGGCGGTGAACCAGGACCTCCAGTCGCGTGGCTACCGGAAGGTGGACGCGAGCGAGAACCCGGACTTCCTCATCGGCTGGCAGGGCGCCATCGACACGCGGCTGTCCGCGGACACGGTGGACAACTACTACGGCTATCCGTGGGATCCGTTCTGGGGCTCGTACTACGGGCCGTACGGCGGGGGGGCGACCTACGTGCGCCAGTACGACGTGGGCACGCTCATCCTCGACGTGGTGGACACGAAGGCCAAGGCGCTCGTGTGGCGCGGCACGGCCCAGACGGACCTGGGCGACACCCCGAGCGCCCAGGCCACCGGCAAGAAGCTCGACGAGGGCGTGGAGAAGATGCTGGAGCGCTTCCCGCCCAAGGCCGAGAAGCCGAAGTAGGCACGGCCTTCGCGTCAGCGGGCCCGCCGCAGGGCGCGCGTGAGCACCCACGCGCCCAACAGCCCGCCCACGCCCACCAGCGCCACCAGCAGCACGAGCCAGAGGAAGACCCGGTCCACCAGGGGCCTCAGCCGGTCGAACGCGTGGTCCACCCAGCCGCGCGCCAGCCCATCCAACTGCTGGAGCGTGGCCACGCGTTCCGCATGCAGGGCATCCACCACCGCCTGGCGTTCGCGGCCCACGTCCGCGAGCACGGCCTGTCGCTCCTCGGTGACGAAGCCCTGGAGGCCCAGGCGCTCGTTGTGCAGCGCCTCCAGCACCGCCTTGCGTTCACGGTCGATGAGCGCGGGCGTGTTCGCGGCCACCGCGCCCACGCGCTCCAGCAGGTCCACGGTGCGGCCCAGGTCCGCCAGCGTGGACTGGAGCATGGGCGAGCGCATCGCGTCGTCCACGACCAGCTCCGCCTGCCAGCGTGCCTGTCGGGGCAGGCTGCCCGCGTAGAGGTCCACGCGCGCGGTGAGATCGCGCGTGTCCTCGACGAGCCCCGCCGCGGTGGAGCGCAGGCCTCCACCGGAGACCTCGGTGATGGAGGCCAGCAGCGGCGCGGTGGACTCGCGCGTGACGAGCGGTCCGGTCAGCGGATGCTCCGCGGCCCACCCGTGCACGATGCCCCGCGCCCGCGACACGTCCTCGTCTCCGGTGACGTCGCGCCACACGCCTTCAAGTTCGGCTTCCAGGTCCGCCAGCGACTTTTCGGCGTGTTTCACCAGCTCTGGCGGAGCGTTCGGGGCGTAGCGGGGCAGCGCGTCCTGGATCTGCACCAGCAGCGCCCAGGCATCGATGACGGCGGCCACGGGGTCGGGCTGGAAGAGCGCGCTCTGCACGGCGGGCACGGCATTGGCCTTGAAGCGCAGCATGGCCCCGGCCACCTTGGGGGAGTCGGAGCGCGCGGTGAGGTCGTCCGCCATGGCCTCCAGCAGTCCAGAGAAGCGCCGGGCCAGGTCGCGCACGCGGGTGCGCAGCGCCGCCACGGACAGGTCTGAACGGCCCACGCGCGACGTCAGCTCCGAGCGCTGGGGCTCCACCGACGCACACCCGCCGACGAGCGCCGCGAGCAGCACCACGGTCACGAAGCGGGTGAAGGAAGAGCGCGGGGTCATGGGCCGGGACCTAAACTGCGCACGTCCGCGCGCCCGGCCGAGCAGCCCCCACGAACGACGCCCGCGTCGGAAGTCGGACGACCTGGCGCGGCCTGCTCAACCCGACCCCGGCGCGGCCCCGGAAGCACCGGGCCCGGCACCGGGAAACACCGTCACTTCTCCGCGAGCGCCTTGTCGAGCGCGGCCTTCAGCTCCGGGCTGTCAGGCGTGACGCTGCTGGGGAAGGCGGCCTTCACCTGGCCGTCCTTGCCCACCACGTACTTGTGGAAGTTCCACTTGGGCTCGCCGTGGTCCTTCGCGAGGAACGCGTAGACGGGGGACTGGCCCTCGCCCTTCGTCTTCACCTTCTCGAACATGGGGAAGGTGACCTTGAAGCGCAGCTCGCAGAACTTCGCGATCTCCTGCGACGTGCCCGGCTCCTGCCCGCCGAAGTCGTTGGAGGGGAAGCCCAGGACGACGACGCCCTTGTCCTTGTAGCCCGCGTAGAGGGCCTCCAGGCCCTTGTACTGCGGCGTGTAGCCACACTCGGACGCGGTGTTCACGACGAGGGCGACCTTGCCCTGGAAGTCCGACAGCTTCTCGGGCTTGCCGTCCAGCCGGTTGGCGGAGAGCTGATGGAAGGACATGGGGGCTTTCTTCTCCGGCTTCGGGTCCGCGGCGGAAGCCGCCGTGGAGAGACAGAGCACCGTCGCGACGGTGAACAGCAGTGGGGTTCGCATGCGGTGCGCAGGATGCCGGAAGGAGTTCAAGGTTTCACCGTCCCCGCGAGGCCACGCGGGCCTTGGGTTCTTCAGTGGAAAAAACCGTCTTCAGCACCCGGCCCGTGGGCGTCTTGAGCTTCGCCACGTCGCGAGGCGTGCCCTCGCCCACGATGCGGCCGCCGCCCTCGCCGCCCTCCGGCCCCAGCTCCACGACGTGGTCGCCCGCCGCGATGACCGACGGGTGGTGCTCGATGACCACCAGCGTGTCGCCCCGGTCCACCAGCCGGCCCATGAAGGTGATGAGCTTCTCCACGTCGCCCAGGTGCAGGCCCGTGGTGGGCTCATCCAGGACGTAGAGCGTGGGCTCGTGACGCGAGGTGGCCGTCAGCTCCGCGGCCAGCTTCAGGCGCTGCGCCTCGCCACCGGACAGTGTGTTGGAGCCCTGGCCCAACTGCAGGTAGCCCACGCCCAGGTCCGCCAGACACACCAGCGGCGCGGCCACCTTGGGAAGCGAGCGGAACACATCCTTGGCTTCGTCCGCGGACAGGCGGAGCACGTCGCCCACGGTGAGGCCGTGGTAGCGCACCTCCAGCGTGGCGGCATCGAAGCGCGCCCCGTTGCAGGCCTCGCACGGCGTGACGACGTCCGGCAGGAAGGACATCTCGTGGGAGATGGCGCCCTGCCCTTCGCACACCTTGCAGCGACCACCGCTCGCGGTGTTGAAGGAGAAGCGCGCGGGCCCGAAGCCGCGAATCTTCGCCTCGGGCGTGGCCGCGAACACGCGACGCAGCTCGTCCCAGATGCCCAGGAACGTGGCCGGCACCGAGCGCGGCGTGCGGCCGATGGGCGACTGATCCACCGACAACACCCGCTTGATGGACTCCACGCCCTTGAGTGAATCGAACGCGCCGGGCTTCGACGTGACGAGTCCCAGCCGGTCGCGCAGCGCCGGGAACAGCACCTGACGGATGAGCGTGCTCTTGCCGGAGCCCGACACGCCGGAGACGACGTTGAGCCGTCCCACCGGCAGCCGCAGGTCCACGCGCTGGAGGTTGTTCGCGCGCGCGCCCTTCAGCTCCACCCACGCCTGGGGCTCGCCCCGCCCTGAAGGTGGCCGCACCTGGGAAGCCCGGAGCGCGAGCGCGGTGGGAGAGTCCGACTCCAGCACCACGTCCGGAGGGCCCTCGGCCAGGATGTGGCCGCCGCCCCGTCCGCCCGTGGGGCCCAGGTCGAGCAGGTGATCCGCCGCGCGGATGGTGTCCGAGTCATGCTCCACCACCAGCACCGTGGAGCCCGTGTCCACCAGCGCGCGCAGGTTGTCGAGCAACCGGTGCGTGTCACGCGGGTGCAGGCCGATGGTCGGCTCATCCAGCACATACAGCGCGCCGGTGAGGCCCGCGCCCAACTGCGCGGACAGCCGCAGCCGCTGCATCTCGCCACCGGACAGCGTGGCCGCGTTGCGGTCCAGGGACAGGTAGCCCAGACCCACGCGCTCCAGGAACTCCAGCCGCCGCAGCATCTCCTGCCGCGCCGTCTCGCCCAAGAGCGCCCGGTCCCCCTTGAGCTTCCAGGTGCGCACGCGCGCGAGCGTGGACGTCACCGAGGTCTGCACCACCTCGTGGTAGCGAGCCCCCTCCAGCCGCACCGCGCGAGGCACCGGCGCCAACCGGCTGCCACCGCACGCCCTGCACGGGGCCGTCTCACCCTCCGCCATCGCCGCCGCGCCGCCCTGCACGCCGGTGCCTTCACACGACTCGCAGCGGCCCTGCTTGGTGTTGAAGGAGAACCAGCGCGGATCCAACTCCGGCACGGCGGTGCCGCACTTCGGACAGGTGCGCTCGCTGGACAGGAGCGTCTCCGCCTTGCCCGTGCGAACCTTCAAGGCGCCCTTGCCCCAGTTGAGCGAGGACTCGAACACCTCGCGCGGCAGCTTCGCGAGCCGGCCCTCGTACATCACGAGGTCGATGTCGTGTTCCTTCGTCTTCGCCAGCCGGGGCGGGTTGTCCGTGGACGCAAGCTCCCCGTCCACGATGGCCTGCGTGATGCCCGCGCGGGCCGCCGCCGTGAAGACATCCAGGTACGTGCCCTTGCGAGCGCGCACCGCGGGCGCCAGCACCTGCCCGTCACCCTTCGTCCCGGTGACCTGCGCGAAGAGCGCCGCCGGCGTGGTGGCGCCGATGGGCGTGTCGTCGTTGGGGCAGTGCGGCTCGCCAATCTTCGCGTACATCAGGCGCAGGTAGTGGGCCACCTCCGTGACGGTGGCCACGGTGCTGGTGGCGCCCGCGCGGGACGTGCGCTGCTCCAGCGCCACGGTGGGCGGGATGCTGCTGATCCGCTCCACGTCCGGACGCGGCAGCGTGGGCAGGAACTGCCGAGCGTACGGCGTCAGCGTCTCCAGGAAGCGGCGCTGCCCTTCGGCGAACACCACGTCGAACACCAGCGAGCTCTTGCCGGAGCCGCTGGGCCCCGTCACCACGGTCATCTTCCCCAGGGGAATGCGGCACGACACGTCCTGGAGGTTGTGCTCGCGCGCATGCTCCACCTCGATGGCGGGCGGCACCTCCTTGCCCGGCTTGCGCAGCTTCACCGTGCGGGCCAGCGGCTTGCCCTCGCCCCGGAGCGCGGCGGCGGTGGCGCTGCCCTTCACCTTCGCCACGTCCTCGGGCGTGCCCTCCGCCACCAGCCGGCCGCCGTCGCGACCGCCCTTGGGCCCCAGGTCGATGATCCAATCCGAGCCCTTCATCACCGACACGTCGTGGTCCACCACCAGCACGCTCGCGCCCCGGTCCACCAGCGCGTGCAGCGACGCCATCACGTGGCGCACGTCCTCCGCGTGGAGGCCGGCGCTCGGCTCGTCGATGAGGAACAGCGTGCCCTTGGCGTCGCTGGCCAGCGCGCGCGCCAGCTTCAGCCGCTGCGCCTCGCCACCGGACAGCGTGGACAGGGGCTGGCCCAGGGGCAGGTAGCCCAGGCCCAGGCGCTGCGCCGGCCCCAGGGTGCGCTTGAGCGCCGCGTCGTCGCCGAAGTGCTGGAGCACCTCATCCAGCGTCATCTCCAGCACCTGCGCCACGCTGAAGCCGTGGTGCCGGACGGCGAGCACCTCCTCCTTGAAGCGCCGGCCCCGGCACACCGCGCACAGGAGGGCCACGTCCGCGAGGAACTGCATCTCCACCGTCTCGTAGCCTTCGCCCGAGCACGCCTCGCAGCGGCCCTTGTCCACGTTGAAGGAGAAGTGCGCGGACGTCAGGCCCCGCACCTCCGCCTCGGGCTCCGACGCGAAGCGCTCGCGCAGCCGGTCCCACGCCTTGGTGTACGTGGCCGCGTTGCCGCGCGACGTGCGCCCCAGCGGGGACTGGTCCACGAAGGTGATGTCCTCGACCTGCGCCCCGCCCTCCACCGCCGCCACGTCGCCGGGGGCCTCCACGTCCTTGACGCCCAGGCCGCGCGCCAGGTGCCGGTAGAGCACCTCGTCCATCAGCGTGCTCTTGCCGGAGCCGCTGGGGCCGGTGATGGCGCACAGCACGCCCAGCGGCACGCGCACCGACACGTCCTTCAGGTTGTGCTCGCGCGCCTCGCGGATGACCAGCTCGCCCGTGCGGGTGCGCGGCGTGCGCGGCGCCTCCGTGCCGCCGGACAGCATCCTTCCGGTGGGCAGATCCTGGCGCTTCGCCAGGGCCTCGGGGGTGCCGTCGAAGCACAGCGTCCCGCCCTGGCGTCCCGCGCCCGGCCCCAGCTCCAGCACGCGGTGCGCGGAGCGGATGACCAGCGGATCATGCTCGATGACCAGCGCGATGTTGCCCCGGTCCGCCAGCTCCGAGATGGCCTCCGTGAGCGGCGGCACGTCCCCCGGGTGCAGGCCCACGGTGGGCTCGTCCAGCACGAAGAGCGCGCCCGTCAGCGACGTGCCCAGCGCCGCGGTGAGCGACACGCGCTGCGCCTCTCCCCCCGACAGCGTGCGCGCGGGGCGATCCAACGTGAGGTAGCCCAGGCCCACGCGCTGCAGGTAGCGCAGGCGGCCGGAGAGCTCGCGCCGCGCCAGGTCCCCCTGCCCCGTGAGCGTCTTCAGCGCCTCCAGGCGCGCGAGGCCGTCCGTCAGCTCCAACCCATGCCAGCCCGGCAGGTCCAGCCCTCCCACCCGCCACGCGCGGGCCTGCTCGTTGAGCCGAGCGCCGTGACAGCTGTCGCAGAGCGTGTACGCGCGATAGCGGGCCAGGAGCACGCGCACGTGCATCTTGTACGTGCGGCCCTCCATCCACTTGAACCACGCGCGCACGCCCGGATACGCGCGGCCCTCGTCGTAGCCGCCCGACCCTTCGAGCACCGACTCCCGCTGCGCGGCCGTGAGCTTCTCCCACGGCTTGTCGCGCGGGATGTTCTTCTGCCGGCACCAGCGCTGGAGCATGTCCCGCTCCCAGCTCGTGGACTGCCCGGACCAAGGCCGGATGGCGCCCTCCGACAGGCTCAGCGACGGGTTGGGGATCACCTTCCCCCAGTCGATGCCGATGGTGCGTCCGAACCCGCGACACGGCGCGCACGCGCCCACCGGGCTCTGGTAGCTGAACAGGCCCGGCCGCGCAGGCTCGAACTCGCGCGCGCACTTCGGACACACCAGCCCCCGGCGCAGCCGCTTCGGCGCGGACTCCGGCAGGTGCAGCAGCGCTTCGCCCTCCGCGCGCGCCCACGCATCCTCCAGCGCCTGGGTGACGCGCGACAGGTTCGCGTCCGACAGCTTCACCCGGTCCACCACCACCTGCGCCACGCCCGCGGGGTCCGTGGACTCCCCCGGTTTGAGCGTCTCCAGCTCCTTCACCTCACCCTGCACCATCAGCCGGTGGTAGCCGTCCTTGAGCAGGCGGGCCCTCGCGTCCAGGAACGCGGCCGTGTCCGGGATGCGCACGGGGAAGGTGAAGACACCCGTCGCGTCCGGGTGCTCGCGCAGGGCGGCCTGGGCGGCCACGCGCGCGTCGGTGCGGACCGCCTCCAGCCCACAGTCCGGGCACACCGGCATCGCTTCCCGGGTGAAGAGCGCGGACAGGTACGGCTCCACGTCCGCCAGCGTCGCCACCGTGGAGCGGGAGCTCTTCACCGGCGCGCGCCGGTCCACCGCCACGCCCGCGGCCACCGGCTCCAGGGCCTCCATGGGCGGCCGCTCCAGCCGCTCGAGGAACTGCCGGGCATACGGACTGAAGCTCTCCACGAAGCGGCGCTGGCCTTCCGCGTAGAGGGTGTCCAGCGCGAGGCTCGACTTGCCACCGCCGGACACGCCGGTGATGCAGACGAACTCTCCTTCCGCCAGGTCGACGGAGAGATCCTTCAGGTTGTGGGTGCGAGCGCCAACGAGGTGGGTCTTGTGCATGCCGGCCGGAGGTTTAACGAGCCGACACTCCGGCGCCAATCACAACGTCGAGGAACACACCGTCTGATGCCTGGGCGGGTTGGGAGGGGGGCAGCCGGGCTGATACAACGAAGGCCGGGCTGCTTCCCCGGCCATCACCCGACGGGAATGCCGGCCCAGGCTTCACAAGCGGGGGTTGCGATGTCCGACGATGATCAGGCCCGCCATGCCCGGACCGCGGAGGCCCTGAGCCGCGCGAGGGCCTCCCTGGTGCTGCTGGAGCTGGGCGCCCACACCGCCACGGGGTTCGTCCTCTCCACCGAAGGCCACGTCGTCACCAGCCTGCACGCGGTGGCGAGCGCGCGCGCCATCACCGCCGTGCTGCCCGACGGCCTGCGCACCCAGGTGGTGCAGGTGGCCGCCGTGGACGAGCGGCGCGACCTGGCCCTCCTGCGCCTGTCGGTGCCGGACCTGGTGCCCGCCCTCTCGCTGGGCCCCGCCACGCTGCCTATCGAGGGCGAAGCGCTCCACGTGCTGCACGCCCGCCCCGGCCGCCCGCCGGAAGCCCGCGCCCTGGAGGTCCGCGCGGTGCAGGTGCTGGGGGACTGGCTCACCCTGCTGGAGCTGTCGCGCACCCTGCCCGAGGACGCGTCGGGCGCCCCGGTGCTGGACACGCGGGGACACGTGGTGGGCCTCGCCACCGCCGCGCTCGCCAACGGCCGCGCGCTGGGGCTCGTCATCCCGACGCGCTACATCGCGCCCCTGCTCGCGACCCCGGGCC
>NZ_RAWI01000295.1 GCF_003612125.1 Corallococcus praedator | reverse complement strand
CAGGGGCACGATGCTGTTGCTCGCGATGCACAGCGGGGGGCTGCAGGCCTCCGCCGAAGGGGGCCGTGCCATGCCCCAGGCCCCAAGGAACACTCCTACGCTCAGCGCGGTCCAGCCAGGTGTCTTCATGGCCCTTGAGACACGCGGACCCGGCGCGCTGGGACATGGCCTCCGCCTGGGCAGCCCGGGAAGGCGACCTCGACGGAGCCGACCTTGCACCGCTGAGCAGGCCCGTACCCCGTCCGGAGGGGAGGTGCCTCGCCGGAGCGGGCTCGGGTAGGGTTGGCGAACCTATGCGTTCGCTCCCGGGGCTCGTGCTCCTCCTGTCCTCGCTCGTCTCCTGCGCTCCTCCCTCCACGGACGGCGCGTCCCCCAGCGGCACGGAGCCCTCGCGCTCCCGGTCGGCGCTGTCCTCGGGCGCCAGCGCTCCGGTCCTGCTCGGGGACTTCCGCACGGGCGTGGTGGAGAACGCGACGTACATCGTGCCAGACCTCATGGGCGTGGCGGGCGGGAAGGTCATCTTCGCGGACACCGACGGCAATGGCTATGAGCCCTGGGTGACGGACGGCACCCCGGAGGGAACGCGGCCCCTGGGAGACTTGAACCCGGGCCCCCAGGGAAGCCTCAGCGTGCGGGCGGAGACGCCCTTCGGTTCGCGCCTGCTGATGCCTCTCCATGACGCCGTGCACGGCACCGAGTGGTGGGTGACGGACGGCACCCCGGAGGGCACGCGCCTCATCAAGGACAGCGTGGAGGGCGGCGGGGGCGTCACCGGAACGTCGGTGGTGATGAACGGCGTCTTCTACTTCATCGCCGACAACGGCAGGACGGCCTGGGAGCTGTGGCGTTCGGACGCGACGAGCGAGGGCACCTGGCGGCTGGGGGTGAGCCCGTTCGGCCAGTACAACTACCACGAGGTCAAGGCGATGGTGGCGGTGGGGGACGTCCTCTACTTCGGGTCGAGCAACAAGCTCTACCGCTCCGACGGCACGGTCGAGGGCACCCGTCTGCTCTCCACGTTCGACGACAGTGCTCACACGGTGGAGACGCGCGTCTTCACCCGCGCGGGTCGGCTGTTTTTCGACGTGGGCTACAGCGGCTCCTGGACGCTCTGGACCAGCGACGGCACGTCCGAGGGCACCCGCCGCGTCAGTGGCGCCTCCGGGCCCATCATCGCGGAGGACGGCGACCGGCTCTTCTTCGAGCGCGTCAGTGGCTCCACGGCGCCCTATTCCCATTCCCTGTCCCTCATGCAAGAGGACCCGACGTCCACGCGGCTGCTCAAGACCGTGTCGTCGAGCCTCTCCTATGCCGGCGCGATGTCGTTCGGGAAGGTCGGCTCGCAGCTCATCTTCGCGTGGGCCACCACCGCGGAGGGTTCGGAGCTGTGGCGCACGGACGGCACGCCCGCGGGAACGGTCCTGGTGAAGGACCTGGTGCCCGGCGCCGAGTCCTCGGGACCGACGCGGGGCATCCTGCTGGGGGACCGCGTCTACTTCCTCTCGAACACGGTCACGGGCTCCGCGCTGTGGCGGACGGACGGGACGGCGGAGGGCACGGTGGAGGTGATGGCCTTCGCCGCGAAGCTGCCCACGCCGGTGGACATGCGCAGGGTGGGCACGGCGCTCGTCTTCACCGCGAACGACGGTGTGACGGGCTCCGAGCCCTGGACCAGCGATGGCACGGCGGAAGGCACGCTGCGGCTCGGGGACCTGAACCCCGGCGCGCCGGGCTCCTCCCCGGACGAGTTCGCGGTGAGCGGAGACCGGTTGCACTTCCTGGCCACGGTGGAGGGCCACAAGGAGGTCTGGGCCACGGATGGGACGGTCGCGGGGACGCGGCGGGTGAAGGCGTTGGATCCAGCGATGCACCTGCTGTGGTCCCCCGACACGCTCGGCCGTGCGTTCTTCGGTGCCGAGGAGGACGGCCGGATGAAGGCCTGGCTCAGCGATGGCACCGTCACCGACCCGCCGCCCGTCCGGGTGATGGCGGCGTCCAATGGCAGCTCGAACCCCAAGGACTTCGTCTCCTCGGGCGCGACGGCGTACTTCGTCCCGGCGCGGAAGGGCGGGTTGATGGACCCCATCGTCCAGACGGACGGCACTCCGGAGGGCACCCGGGACGCCATCGCGCTGTCCTACGGGGAGAACACGGGGTATCCCAACCAGCTCACCCTCCTGAACGGGGGCAGGCTCGCGTTCCAGTCCGCCTACTCCAGTCTCTACGTGGGCAACCCCGGAGCGGGCACGGCCGTGAGTTCGAACGGCGCGGGGTCCCTGATGGACTTCAATCCGGTGGGGACGAAGCTGGTGGGCCTGTGGTGGCAGAGCCCGTACTTCCAGCTGTGGACGCATACGGAGAGCAGCACGACCACGACGCGGCTGCTGTCGTTGTCCAGCACGTTCAGCACCTCGCCAAGGTTGTTCCCGGTGGGGGACGTGCTGGTGTTCGCGTACTACAACGCCCCCGCGTATCGCTGGGACCTGATGCGGACGAACGGCACCGCCTCGGGCACCACCCGGGTCACGCAGGTGCCGGCGCAGCCGCAGTCCTTCACCAGCTCGGGCGGCCTCGCCTGGTACGTGGCGCAGGGCGCGCTGTGGCGCAGCGACGCCACGCTGGCGGGCACGCTGGCGCTGACGGCGACGCAGGGACTCGCGCCCGAGGAACTGAAGGCGGCGGGCGGGCTGCTCTTCTTCACCGCGACGGAGGCGGGCGTGGGGCGTGAGCCCTGGGTGTCGGACGGGACGGTGGCGGGAACGCACCGCATCGCCGACTTCCAGCCGGGGGAGGGCGCAAGCCGGCTGCTCGCGGCGACGCTGCACCACGGCACGCCGTACCTGCTGCTGCAGAACGCCCAGGGCCGCTTCCTCGTGCGGACGGACGGAACCCCGGCGGGCACGGTGAAGGTCGCCGAAGCGACGGGGGCGACGTGGCTCGTCTCGCGGGGCGGCGCGCTGTTGTTCGACGCGGCGGAGCCCGCCACGGGCCTGGAGCCGCGCTTCTACCTGCCGGGGGCGAGCGGCTCCACGCTGCTGGGAGACGTGACCCCGGGGCCGCTCGGCTCGGCGCCCGGGGTGCCTGTGTTCGCGGGCGCCCGGATGGTGTTCGCCGCGACGGCGGTGGAGGAGGGCCGCGAGCCGTTCGCCATCGAGCTGGACGCGACGCCGCCCACGGTGACGTCCGAAGTGGAGGGGACGCTGGGGGGCGGAGGCTTCTACCGGAGCGACGTCTCGGTTCGCTTCCAGGCCGGGGACACGGAGTCCGGCACCGCGTTCTCCACCGTGGGCTGTGAGCCGCTGACGGTGACGAGCGACACGCCGGGACAGAGCGTCACCTGCACCGCGTACTCCCTCGGGGGCGCCACGGGCCGCACGGTGACCGTGCGGCGGGACACGACACCGCCCACGGTGCGCTGCCCGGCGGACCTCGTCGTCACCTGGGGCGCGGCGCCGACCTACGACGTGAAGGCGACGGATGTCATCGACGCCGCGCCCGTCCTCCGCGTCACGCCCGCCACGGTGCTCCCGGTGGGCCAGCACACCGTCCAGGCCGAGGCGACGGACGTGGCCGGCAACCGCGCCTCGTGCCAGTTCCAGGTGACCGTGCTCCCGCCGGAGGTCGTGGATGCCGGCACGGATGGCGGCACCGATACCGACGCGGGGACCCCCGTGGACGCGGGGACCTCCGTGGACGCGGGGACCTCCGTGGACGCGGGGACCTCCGTGGACGCGGGGACCTCCGTGGACGCGGGGACCTCCGTGGACGCGGGGACCTCCGTGGACGCGGGCACGGGCGTGGATGCCGGTCCGGGGACGGATGCCGGCACGGATGGGGGCGCGAAGCCGGAGGACTCCGGCTGTGGCTGCTCGGGCTCGGGCGCGATGGCGGGCACGCCGTTGCTCCTGCTGACCCTCGTGTGGATGTCCCGACGGCGCGCGCGCCCGCTCGGGTCCGTGTAGCGCCGGACCGGAGTACGGGGCCGCCCATCTGCCACGTCCATGCCCCCAGAGGCACGGACGTGCGACCCGCGGAGGAAACCGGCGCGCAATGGCTGACAGCACTCCGGGGCCTGGGGGGCGGATGGCCGAGGGAAGGGGAGGTGCCAGCTTCCCGTCTTCCGACATTCTCCCACCCATGGGATGAGTTCATGCTGTCATTGCGACGCTGGCTGCCTCACCTCGCGGTCTTCCTCCAGCTCTGTCTGGGATGGGGGCCACCGGCCGTGGCCCATCCCCAGGCCCCCCTCGCCCTCCCGGGAGGCTTCTCCTCCGAGCTCGTGGTCGCCGGCCTGCAGTACCCGACGACGTTCGCGCCCCTTCCCGATGGGCGCCTGCTCATCGCCGAGAAGGAAGGGGTGGTCCGGCTCTTCAAGGACGGCTTCCTCCAGCCCGTGCCCTTCATCGACATCCGTGGGCGGGTGAACTCGCACCATGATCGCGGGCTGCTGGGGCTGGAGGTGGATCCGGCCTTCGCCACCAATGGCTTCATCTACCTGCTCTACACCTACGACGACGATGACACGGATGACTCCGGGCCGAAGACGGCGCGGCTGGCGCGCTACACCGCCGTGGGGGACAGGGCTTCGCCCGCGAGCGAACTCGTGCTGCTCGGCACCTCGGTGGGCAACTCCTGCAATGACCTTCCCGAGGGGGCTGACTGCATTCCCGCGGACAGTCCTTCGCACTCCGTGGGCTCCCTCCGGTTCGCGCCGGACGGCACCCTCTTCGTGACGTCGGGAGATGGCGCCCGCTTCGACGCGGTCGACGACAACGCCCTGCGGGCGCAGCGCCTGGACTCCCTCGCGGGCAAGGTCCTGCGCATCACCCGCGCCGGCGAGGGCGTGGCCTCGAACCCGTTCTGGAACGGGGATGCCGGGGCCAACCGCTCCAAGGTGTGGGCGCTGGGGCTGCGCAATCCCTATCGCTTCAGCCTGCGCCCGGGCACCGCCACGCCCTACCTGGGCGACGTCGGCTGGGCCACCTACGAGGAGATCAACGTCGCGCTCCCGGGGGCGAACCTGGGCTGGCCCTGCTACGAGGGGAACTTCCGCCAGAGCGGCTACGAACCCAAGCCCCTCTGCCAGGCGCTCTACGCACGAGGGCCCGGCGCGGTGCGAGCTCCGCTGTACGTCTGGGACCACGGCGTCGGCCAGACGGCCACGGGCGGCGCCTTCTACACGGGCCCCGCGTACCCGGAGACGTGGCAGGGCGCCTACTTCTTCGGCGACTACAGCCAGCAGTGGATCCGCTCCCTGCGGGTGGATGCGAATGATCAGCTCGTGCCCGACAGCGTGACGCTGTTCGCGACCGGGGTGGGCGGGCTGGTCGAACTCGGCATCGGGCCGGACTCCAACCTCTTCTTCGTGGACATCCTCGCGGGCGAGCTGCGCCGCATCCGCTACACGGTGGGGAACACGCCACCCGTCGCGGTGGCCTCGGCGACGCCGCGCGAGGGGCCGCCTGCCCTGCTCGTGCGCTTCTCCAGCGCGGGCTCCAGCGACGCGGACAATGACACGCTCCAGTACCACTGGGACTTCGGGGACGGCTCCCCCGTGTCGGCGCTGCCCGCCCCGGAGCACACGTATGTCGCGGCCGGCGCCTACGTGGCCCGGCTGACCGTCAGCGATGGACGCGGGGGTAGCCATTCCGCCACCGTGAGCATCTCCGTGGGCAACCTGGCGCCCGTCGCGGTCATCCACTCGCCCTCGGAGACGTTCCGTTTCAAGGTCGGCGACGTGGTGGCCTACTCGGGCTCGGCGAGCGACGCCGAGGAGGGCCCCATTCCCGACGACCGGCTGGCGTGGACCGTCACCCTGCGCCACTGCTCGGCGGGGACCTGTCATTCCCATCCGTACGCCACGAGCACGGGAGCGGCCGGTTCGTTCACCATCCCGGACCACGGAGACGAGGTGCACTTCGAGCTCACGCTGACCGCGACCGACCTGGCGGGGCTGACGGGCAGCCGGACCATCACGGTGCAACCGCAGCTCGTGCAGGTGACGCTCCAGACGTCACCGCCGGGGCTGGAGCTGGTGTTCGACGGCACGAGCGCTCCGGCGCCCCGGGTCCGCCAGGTCATCGTCGGCTCCACGCACACCCTCGTCGCGCCGTCGCCGCAAGGCGTCTTCGAGTTCCGCGAGTGGTCGGACGGCGGGGGCGCGGAGCACGTCATCCAAGCAGGGCCGAGCGACGCCAGCTACACGGCCTTCTTCGAAACCGTCGCCCCCGCGGAGTGCCCGCTCGGACAGTATCGGGCGGAGTACTTCGGCAACCGGGACCTGGCGGACGCCCCCGCGCGGGTGCGCTGCGAGGGGGCGCCGTTCGCGCGTTCCTGGGGCACGGGCAGCCCCGTGCCGGAGGTCGGGCCCGACGACTTCTCCGTGCGCTGGACGGGACGGTTCTACTTCGTGTCAGGCCTGTACTTCTTCCTCGCCCAGGCGGATGACGGCATCCGCGTGTTCGTGGACGGCGTCCGCATCATCAACGGGTGGAGGGACCAGGCGACCACGAGCTTCCTCGTGGGGCGGCGGATGCGCGCCGGCGAGCACACGGTGGTCATCGAGTACTACGAGCACGGGGGCGAAGCCGTGGCCGGGCTCCGCTGGTCTCGCTGAGCCCGGCGGAGGGATGGCCGGCTAGCGCCCACAGCGGCTGATCTTGGAGACGGTCATCGTCAGGGCATTGGCGAAGCCGTGGGCGTAACAGCTCTCGTGCCAGGACTGGGCGATCAGCGGATCATTGATCTGGGTGGGCACGCGGGTCATCTGGAAGAACGAGCGTGACTCGCTGCCATGCAGCTGGGGACCATCGCGATCCTCGTAGTTGCGGGCGTAGTTCTCGAAGGTGATGCGGTCCGCTCCGCTCTCCGCGACCACGCCGCCCCAGTGGTACTCCCACACCGGCTCGCAGTAGACAGGCGGAGGAACGGGCCCCGGCGGGCGGGGCGCCACCTCGTCCCGCATCCGCATCCAGTTGCGGTGCTGGGCATCCTGATAGCGCTCCATGCCGCCCACCGAGTACGTCTGGAACGCATCGCCCACCCGTGAGTCGGCATAGGCATTGAGGCCCAGACGGAAGAGGAGCTGCTCATAACGTGTGCCGAGCGTGGCGCTGTTGAGGGTGACAGCGTTGAGCGTCATGGCTGCATGGGCACGGACCCGGTTCACCAGCCGGCCATAGTTGCGGCCGATGGGACCGCAGTAGCCCAAGAGCGCCGCCATCTGGGCATTGGGGGTATTGGCACCCGCCAGGGCGTTCTGCAATCCCACCTGGTAGTCGTTGACCGCGCGTTGCCGGGCCGCGGCGGCGTTGGGTCCCTCTCCCTGTCCATGGAAGAGGAACGTGGTGATGAGGACCGCCAGCCGGAAGGGAATGTCGCCATGGGCCGCGTAGGCAGGGGCCCAGCCTCCGAGCTGCCAGCGCGGCAGATTGAGGAAGAGCTGATTGCCGGACTGCTTGAACTTCGCGGTGCGGTGCGAGTCCTGCTGCTCCCCCATGACCTTGCCGGAGATCTCGTTGCAGTTCTGCGAGACGGCGGGCTCGAGCTGCCCGTTCTCGGACATCGCCACCTGGAACAGCCGCTTGGGTCCCGGGCCGTTCAGGAAGGGCAGACAGCCCGGCTGCGCGGGGGGGCCGATTTCGAGGTAGCGCGGCCCGGGGACCTTGGCGATGCGATAGCTGGAGCCCACGGACTTCAACGCGCGGTTGCACCGACCGATGGCGCTGTCCGTGGCGAAGAAATACTTGGCCTGTTCGTGGTGGGGATCGGTGTCTTCGATGGCGAGTTCGTTGTCATCCGAGAACCGGAGCGCGACCTGGTTGTGCGCCCGCACCATGACGTTCGCCGACCCCGCGTCGATGAGGAAGCTGTCCGCGTGCGTCTTCGGGTGGGGGTGGGGCCGCAGTCCGTCCCGCTGCGTCTCGAAGGTGGCGTTGTGGAGATTGACGTCCTGGGCGACGAACTGGGCGTTGGGGATGACGTGGTACGCCTGAAGCGCGGGGGTGGGTGAAGCCCACCGGCCCCCGCCCGTCCCCGGAGCCGTGAGGTGCGCACGCTCACCTGAGAGGGCCCGTGCCGCCAGGGCCTCGGCCTCTGCCTCCAGGGCCCCATCCACGAGCAGCCCGGTCCCGCCGTGCCCATGAGGTGCGCGCCCCGCGCGCTGTTGCAGCACATGCACCAACTCGTGCGCGAGGATCCGGGTCCCGCGAGCCGAGTCGAGCTCCAGTGCTCCCGGCGCGAAGAGGATCTGCTCTCCCCAGCACAGGGCCTCGGCCCCCAGCCTCGCGACCAGGGGATGCTCGTGCAGGCGCACACCGCTCAGCTCGGCCCCGAAGGCGCGCTCGAACCGGACACGCAGCCGGCTCGGGAGTGCCCAGCCCCGAGCGCAGGCCCGCTCCAGGAGCGCGGGTGAGAACCAACGGTGCCGAGTGTCCAATATCCGTGCTCCCAGGGGGTCGGGTCATGTCCCGTGAAGGACATATTCTACACCCGTGGCTCCCGGCTCACGCGAGCGCCTGAAGGCAGGCTGCCCACGGGCCCAAGCCCTCTGCCACGCCCCTGAGGAGAGCGCGGCCTGAGCAGGCGTGATCCGGACTGGCGCAGCGATTCACATCGAATCCAGGGGTTCCTTGCTTGACGGCGGTTGAAGCGGTCCGCTACTCAGGCCCGCTTTCCCGTGGCTCTTCGGCTGCGTCATTCCAGAGGGAAACACCATGAAGAAGCAGACACTCATCGCGGGGTTGGCGGTTGCGACGTTGGGGCTTGGCACCGCGGCCTGGGCCGGTGTGAAGCTCACCGTGCCCGTGGCCATCGACCTCTCGAACCGGTACGCGATCGGCAGCCTCGGCGCTGCCCGTGCGTCGGCCGACACCAAGCAGTACATCGGCGTCTCGACGACGATTTATGCGGGCGGCGAGGCCGCATCCGTCTTCGCGCAGGACTCTTCCGGCACCTACGTCAGCTGCTACTCCTACCGGCCCAGCTTCGTCGCGGCGGCGCGCGCGCTGGCCAGTGACTCGTACATCCACTTCGCGTGGGATGCGCTCGGCGAATGCACGGAGCTCTCCGTCTACACCGTGTCGTATTACGACCCGAAGACGCCGTGACCCCTTCGCGGGCCCGCCCGCCGGCCGTCCTCTCCCAGGCCGGCCCACGGCGGGCCCTTCGTTCCGGGGTGGAAACGCGCCCATGAGCACCTCCCGCCTGTGGCCCTTCGTGGGCGTCGCCATTCTCTCCGGAGCCGCCGGCTTCGGCACCGCTGCCTGGCTCGGGCCCGCGGAGGGGCGCGCCGTGCGGTCCGACGCACTGGAGCGGCAGGAGGCCCGGCTTGAGGAGGCCCTGCGAAAGCTAGAGGCCTGCAAGCCTCCCGCGGAGGCGCTTCCCATGCGCGCGACGGTGGCCGTGGACACCTCCGGGCTGCGCGAGGAGATCCGTCAGATCCTCAAGGAGGAGCTGCGCGCCGCCACCTCCGCGCCAACGCCCTCCGCGCCGGAGCCTCGGTCCCCCGAGCCGACCCCGCGGAGCGTGGCCGATTTCAACCAGGGGCGAGGGCTGGTGGAGAACGCGGTGGCCACCGGGCGATGGAGCGAGGCGCAGCGCCAGGAGCTGCGCACGCTGTTGCCCCAGCTCACCCCGGAGCAGCGGCAGGAGCTCATCCGCACGCTCGTCGTCAGCATCAACAGCGGCAAGGTGAAGGTCGAACTGGTCGGCGCCCCTTTCTGAGCCAGGAGTTGCACGTCGGCGATGCAGTCAGGGTTGGGAGCGGGGTGGGGGGCGTCTACTGAACACCCGGGAGAAGCACGAAGAAACTCAACACCTGGCACGGTGACGGACCTGGAGCAGGGCCCCCCAAAGCGCTCGGCCTGCCGAGTCGAAGAAATCCCATGCGCGTATTTTCCCTCCCGCCTGTGTCGGGGGAGAGGTGACACCGCGGCAGCCGAGCAGTGTTCCTTGCGCATGGACATTCACTCCCGGCGTCTTGAAGTCAGTCACGGTGATTCACTCGAGCATGGGTCCTCACGAGCGTCGCCGATTCGTTCGCCCGTGAGAGACCCCGGCGGAATGTCCCGTACGCGGTCGAGGCTTGCCTCGCTCTGCTTCGCCCTGTGCCTCGGTCTGGCGGCCGGAGTCGTCACGGGTTGCGACGACGATGATGCGTCTTCGAGGCTGCACATGGACCTCCAGTCCATCATCGAGGACGCCGTCTCCAAGGGCGTGACTCCGGGCGTCTCGCTGGCCGTGGCCTCCGACGAAGGTTCGACGTGGCTGGGGGCCGCCGGTGTCGGGGACGTCGAGCGGAATCAGCCCATGTCCGCGCAGCACCGCTTCCGCGCGGGCAGCATCCTCAAGACCCTCGTCGCCACCGCGGTGCTCCAGGCTGTCGAGCAGGGCACTCTCGCGTTGGAGGACACCCTGACGGAGCGACTGCCAGCGAGCGTGACGGACCGCATCGAGAACGCGCAATCCATCACCGTGGCCATGCTGCTCGCTCACCGCTCGGGCATTCCGGAGTGGGTCACCGACGAGACGAACCTGGCCATCATGGCGGACCCGGAGCACCTCTGGACGCTCGAAGAGATTCTCGGCATCGCCGGAGCCCAGCCCTCTGCGTTCCCTCCCGGTTCTGGATATGGCTACTCGAACACCAACTACGTGCTCCTCGGCGAAATCCTCTCGGCCGCGGAAGGCCGGAGCTGGCGCGCCATCGTCCGCGAGCGGGTCATCGAGAGAGCAGGGCTCTCCCACACACGCCTCCCCGAGCCGGGAGACCTGGACTGCCCCGCGCCCTGCGCTCGTGGCTACGTCCCGCTCGATGAGGGACTGGCGGATCTCACCGTGGTCGACCCTTCGATGGCCGGAGCTTCTGGCGGTCATGCCCTTGAGACCACCGTCTCCGACCTCCTCACCTTCTGGAAGAAGCTGCGCGCTGGCGCGCTCTTCGAGCGCAAGCAGACGCTGGAGTCCATGCTCGCGTTCCAACCGGCGCCCGAGCCTGAGTCGCGACTGGTGGGCTACGGGCTTGGAGTGATGCAGCTCGACTCCCGAGGGGTCGTCGCCGTCGGCCATCTGGGCACCACGGCGGGCTATCAGAGCTTCATGCTCTACGTCCCCAAGACGGGCCGCTACATCACGGGGAACATCAATGTGATGGGCGACCTGGCCGCGGTGCTCGTGCCCATCATGGACCGCGCGGGACGGCCTTGAGTCCTGGCGTGGAACGCGGGGCGGACTCGGCACCTCTGCCCTTTGCCGGACCGGTGGCGAGGGCCAGGGTATACGGTGCCGTATCCGATGACAGGACTGGCCCCGGGCAGCCCGGCCTCGTTCTTCACCGTGCGCCACGCGGAGGAGGAACACGTCTGGGTGGTGGCCGCGACGGACAAGCACCTGGAGGCCACCCTCGCTGTCGTCGCGGAGCCGGCGCCGGGCGGTGGGGGCCGGCGCCGCTTCCACGTCGTCACGTTGGTGCACTACCGGAACTGGGCCGGCCCCGTGTACTTCAACGTCATCCGGCCCTTCCACCACCTCGTCGTCGGAGGCATGGCGCGCACCGCGGCAAAGGCGAGATGAGCCTTCCCGCTTCGGGCGTCGCCCGGACGCGGGCCGGGACTAAGTAGGTCGCCAGAAGTTCTCTAACAAATCGCGTAGCCAGAAGCCCTCGGCGAGGCAGCCCGCCTTGCGGAGGGCGTCCTGGGCAGAAAGGCCCAGCACCCAGCGGATGGCGGCGCCGACGTGCTGCTCGACCGTGGGGTACTGACGGTTGGCGGAAACGCGTTGCTTCAGGGGGCGCCACAGATGATCCATGCAGTTGAGTTCTGAGCGCT
>NZ_RAWI01000294.1 GCF_003612125.1 Corallococcus praedator | reverse complement strand
ACCATCCGCTTCACCATTTCTGACTTGAATCCATCCGTGTACGACACTGCTTCCTGCCTGCTCTCGCCCCCAAGGCGCGGTCATCCCGGCCGATCAGCCGAGGCGACAACTTCCCTGACACAGGGGGATCGCAGCCCGCATCCACTGAGCCTTCACCGTTCCGAAGGCCCAAAGGACATTTCGGAGCCAGCCCTCAGACTTCATCCAAGAGGAGGACTATTCCTCAAGTCAGTTACTGGACCACCCGCAGCCACGACAGGGCCTGGAGGGAAGCGAACCACGCCACCGCGACGAGCGTGTGGCGCAGGTGGTTCACCTGGGACCAGCGCAGCGCGGACGCCACGGACCCGGGTGAGTCCGGCGCGTCCAGAAGGCGGAGCATCGTGGGGATGAAATACGAGAACGTGAGCAGCCGGTCCGCGAGCGCGACCCCGGCCGCCACGAGCCACCAGAGGCGCAGCGGGCCCGTCACCTGCGAGGCGAAGTAGAAGCTCGCCAGCGTGAGGAGCGTCAGCGGCCCCGTGCTGACGAAGGCCCAGAAGCGCAGCCCCACGTTGTCCTGCCGCGCCGCCTCCGCGTTCCAGTGCGCTCCGGTGACATCCAGCCACCGGGGCAACAGGATGCGGTGCTCATAGAGCCCCGCGCCGAACGCGACGCCCAGGTTGAGCACGAAGAGCCACAGCAGGATTGCGCCCACGGACAGCTTCAGGTTCATCATGGGTTGAAGGATGTGTCCCCGCCCGCCCGGGCGTCTTTCGCGTCCTTGTGCTGTTTTTCTCAATCCTGCGGTGATTCGCGATGAGCCCCCGGCACGTCCTCCTCCAGCAGATTGGCGCCGACATCGTCCGCTTCCAGGACGCCTCCGCGGACTTCGACGCGGCGGTCGGCGAGGTGCTCGCCCTGGGCCGCGCGGAGCTGGTGTGCCTTGCGCAGCTTCACTTCGGAGGCCCCGCGCCCATGAGCGCGGTCGCGCGCGGCACCGACGTGGAGCGGCTGGAGCTGGCGGGCTACGTGCGACGGGAAGCCGCCCGGGGCGGCAGGCGGCTGGTGCTCACCGAGCACGCGCGTGAATGGATTGAAACCCTCTGGGGCCCCTTGAGCGTGGACGGGATGCGCTTGATGGAGCCCCTGTCGGACGCGGACCTGAAGGTCGTCGCCGGCTTCCTCACCGCCGCGCGAGCGGTCCAGGACCGCCATGCGTCCCGCCTGTCGAAGCTCCTCCAGGCCCCGGGGGGCTCACCGGCGGCGCGCAAGCGTGGCGGGCTCTCCGCCGCCGCGCTCTCCCGCGTGCAGCTCTTCGTCGAAGCCCACCTCGCCCGGCGCATCCGCGTGGGGGAGCTGGCCCAGCGCTCGGGCTTGAGCGTCTTCTACTTCACCCGCGCCTTCCGCCAGTCCACGGGGATGACCCCGCACGCCTTCGTCCAGAAGCGGCGGGTGGAGCGGGCGCGCGAGTTGTTGAACAACCCCATGCACTCGCTGGGGGACATCGCGCTCGCGGTCGGCTTCAGCTCGCAGAGTCACTTCACCACCGTCTTCCGCCGCGTCACCGGGTTGACCCCCGCCGTCGTCCGACGCGAGGTGCGCTGATCACGCGACCCGGCGGGCCTCGCGCCGGGCCTGGGCACGCAACGGCGCATCCACTTCCGGATGGGTGGAGCGTCTTGCCGACAACGGGCGCAAGGGCGGCACGGGCAATACCCGCACCACTTTCGTCTTCGCAGGTTGCCGGACATGCGAACCGTGCTCCTGGCCCTGGGCCTGCTGCTTGCTCCCGTGATGACCGCCGGGGCCGTGTCGTCGGACGAGGGCACTCCCCCGCTGAATCGACAGTTGGGCGGCCACACCTTCCAGTTGCCCATCTTCCAGCAGAGCGCGTTGATCACCACGCACGTGGGCATCCGCGAGGGGGTGGCGCGCTACAGCGTGCCCGCCATGCCCACGGGGGGCATCGAACGGCGGGACCTGTGGCTCCTTGGTTTGCAGTCGACGCTGGACCTGGGCCTGCGCCTCACGGACTGGTTGGACCTGAGCGTCTTCGCGCGGGCCACGAGCGTCATCGGGGCGAACGTGGTGTCGCTGGTTACCGACGGCGGCTCGCTCGACTCCGTGGGGCAGGCGGGCGTGGGGGTACGGCTGCTGCGCAGTGAAGCCAGCGGCACCCAGCTCACCCTGCGCGCCGTGGGCGGCCTCACCAAGGAACGTCAGCTGACGCTGCTGCCCTTCATCCGCGCCATCACCAACAATCCCCTGCTGACGGTGGACGATGTGCTGAATGGACAGGCCCGGGAGTACCTGCTGGTGCCCGCGTCCGAGAAGTCCGTCACGGGCGGCGTGTTCCTGGCGCAGTCCCTGGGGCCTGCCTTCTCCCTCCAGGCCTCCGCCATCGCCGACTACGCGTGGCGGACGAGCAAGCCCTTCGACGCCGTGGCGGGCGGCCGCGTGGAGCAGAAGACGGAAGCGACTCGCGTCAACCTGGCCGCGGCGCTGACGGCGGACATGGGGCCTCCGCTGGGCATCCCCATCGCGGTGATGGGCGAATACCTCTTCACCACCGGCTGGCGGACGGAGGTGGAGCTGCCCGACCACACGCTCCACTCGCACAGCCTGGCGCTGGGCGTCTACTACTCCGGCCGGCCGCACCTCCAGGTGGGCCTAGGCGCGGCGGCCACGCTTGATGCGGAGCCCCGTCGCACCCTGAACGCGGAGGGCGAGACGCTGGAGTCGGACGACACCACGCTCACCTACGCGCAGCTCATCCTGCGCTACATCTTCTGACCGGCCCCAATGACTGGCCGCGGACACGGGCACCCCCTGACGGCCCGGCCGCCCACTCCAGGAGGACGATGCCCGCGTCGGAAGGAGTGTCCACCTCGTCCCCATGGGACAAGCCTCGCGCCACGCCTCCGAGCGGACCGCTTCCCCATGGCTCGCCCGCGTCAGTCCCTTCATCGCCTCGCTGCGGGGCTATGACCCGACACGCCTGAAGAAGGACCTGGTGGGCGCGCTCACGGTGACGGCGCTGCACATCCCGGAGGGCATGGCCTACGCACAGCTCGCCGGCCTGCCGCCGCAGGCGGCGCTGTACTCCACCCCGGCGGCGCTGGCGCTGTACGCGCTGTTCGGCAGCTCGCGGCAGCTCATCGTCGCGGTGTCCGCCAGCGTGTCGGTGCTCTCCGCCGCCACGGTAGGCGCGATGGCACAGCAGGGCAGTCCGCGCTTCATGGCCCTCACCGCCGCGCTGGCCCTGCTGGCGGGCGCCGTCGCCGCGCTGGCGGGCGTGTTGAAGCTGGGCCGCGTCGCGCAGTTCTTCTCCGCCTCCGTGCTCAGCGGCTTCGTGTTCGGGCTGGCGCTCATCATCGCCATCAAGCAGGTGCCCAAGCTGTTGGGCATCGAAGGCGCCAAGGGGGGCTTCTTCGAGCGGCTGGGGTTCATCTTCACGCACCTGGGACAGACGCACGCGCTGACCCTCGTCGTGGGCGCGGCGAGCATCGCGGCGCTGTTGTTGTTGGGACGGCTGTCCCGGCGCATCCCCGCCGCGCTCGCGGTGCTGGTGCTGGGCATCGCCGTCTCCGCCGCGCTGCACCTGGACGCCAAGGGGGTGGCCATCGTGGGCCCCATCCCCGCCGGACTCGTGTCGCCCCAGCTCCCGCACGGCGTGGGCCTGAAGGACCTGCTGACGCTGCTGCCGGGTGCATGCGGCATCGCGCTGGTGGCGTTCGCGGAGGCCATCGGGCCGGCGCGCATGTTCGCCGCGAAGCACGGCTACGAAGTGGACCCCAACCGGGAGCTGGTGGGCCTGGGCGCCGCGAACGTGGGCGGCGGCCTCTTCCGGGGCTTCAGCATGGGGTGCAGCCTGTCCAAGTCCGCCGCCAACGACCAGGCGGGCTCCACCACGCAGGTGGCCTCACTGGTGACCGCGGGCCTGACGCTGCTGGTGGCCCTCTTCCTCACCGGCCTGTTCCGCACGCTGCCGGAGGCCACGCTGGGCGCCATCGTCGTGGTGGCCATCCTGGGGATGATGGATGTGAAGGAGCTGGCGCGGCTCTTCCGCCTGCGCCGGGCGGACTTCCTGGGCGCGGGCGTGGCGCTGTTGGGGGTGCTGGCCTTCGACGTGCTGCCCGGGCTGCTCATCGCCGTGGGCGTGTCCCTGTTCCTCACCGTCTACCGCGCCAGCCAGCCGCGCATGAGCGAGCTGGGGCGGGTGCCGGGGACGCTGGATTTGGCGGCCACGCACCGCGAAGCCTCCGCCATCACCCTGCCCGGCCTGCACGTCTTCCGGCCCGAGGAAGGTCTCTTCTTCGCCAATGCGACGTCCCTCCGGGATGAGGTGCTCGCCCGCGTGCGCGACGCCAGGGTGCCGGTGCGGGAGGTGCTGCTGGACCTGGAGCTGACGGACGACCTGGACGTGCCGGGCGCGGACATGCTCGCCGGCCTGCACGAGGACCTGTCCCAGCGGGGCATCACCCTGGCCCTGGCGCGCGTGCACCGGCCGACCTGGCGGATGCTGGAGCGCACTGGCGTGCTGGCGAAGGTGGGCTCCGAGCATGTCTACCCGCAGGTGAGCGCGGGCGTGGAGGCGTGGATGGCGCACCACGAATCCCAGGCGTGGCAGGAGTGGCGCCTCATCCGCGACGGGCTGTATCTGGTCCGCAGCCGCGTGGACGAAGCGGGCGCGAGTCTGCACGGCGAGGAGCGCCACCGGCAGGAGGACCTGCTCGTCCGCCTGGATGAAGCGGACAGGCGGATGCGGGAGCTGCTGCGGCACCTGCCCCATGCACCATCCGGGGATGACGAACCCCAAGGCACCCGCCACTGAACCCCGGCAGGGACCGTGCGGACCACCGCAACGGATGCCCGTCCGCGCCCTGGGGACGGCGCGCGCGCCGGAAGAAGACCGCACCTTGCACGGCAGTGAAACCGCGGAGGGGGCAACACATGGCGAGCGTTGGCAAGAAGCCCACGGGCAACGGCAACGGGCACGGCAAGTATGGGAAGCGCAAACCCAACATCCTGGTCATCTGGGGCGACGACATCGGCTTCTGGAACATCAGCGCCTACAACCAGGGGATGATGGGTTACAAGACGCCCAACATCGACCGCATCGCGAAGGAAGGCGCGTTGATGACGGACTGCTACGGCCAGCAGAGCTGCACCGCGGGCCGGGCGGCGTTCATCACGGGCATGAACCCGCTGCGCACGGGGCTCACCACCATTGGCATGCCGGGGGCGAAGTACGGCCTGCAGGACTCCGACCCCACCATCGCGGAGATGCTCAAGCCGCTGGGCTACACCTGCGGCCACTTCGGCAAGAACCACCTGGGTGACTCCAATCCCTACCTGCCGACGGTGCACGGGTTCGACGAGTTCTTCGGCAATCTCTACCACCTGAACGCGGAGAACGAGCCGGAGTGCCCCGACTACCCGAAGGACCCGGCCTTCAAGGCGCGCTTCGGTCCGCGCGGCGTGCTGCACACCTACGCCACCGACCGCAACGACGTGACCGAGGATCCGCGCTGGGGCCTCGTGGGCAAGCAGCGCGTCGAGGACACCGGCGCGCTGACGAAGAAGCGCATGGAGACGGTGGACGGCGAGTTCCTGCAGGGGACGCTGGACTTCATGGAGCGCGCGGTGAAGGAGGACACGCCGTTCTTCCTCTGGCACAACACCACGCGCTGCCACGTCTGGACCTACCTCCAGGAGAAGTACAAGAACGCGACGGGCTACGGGCTCTACGCGGACGCGATGAAGGAGCTGGACGACATCGTCGGGGTGCTGCTGGCGAAGCTGGACGAGTTGGGCATCGCGGACAACACGATGGTGGTGTTCTCCAGCGACAACGGCGCGGAGAAGATGGGCTGGCCGGACGGCGGCAACAGCCCGTTCCGCGGCGAGAAGGGTTCGACGTGGGAGGGCGGCGTGCGGGTGCCGTGCGTGGTGCGCTGGCCGGGCGTGGTGGAGCCGGGGCGCGTCATCAACGACATCTTCGCGCATGAGGACTGGATGCCCACGATGGTGGCGGCGGCGGGCGGGCCCACGGACCTGGTGGAGAAGTGCAAGAAGGGCCACAAGGTGGGGGACAAGACCTTCAAGGTCCACCTGGACGGCTATGACATGAACGCACTGCTGGCGGGCACGGCGCCGGGCGACCGGCACGAGTTCATCTACGTGCTCGACAGCGGCAACCTCGCGGCGGTGCGCTACGACGACTGGAAGATCATCTTCAGCTACCAGGACGGCGAAGGCCCGGACATGTGGTTCAGCGGCAAGCGCTTCAACCCGGCGTGGCCCTACCTCATCAACCTGCGCTCGGATCCGTTCGAGTACGGGCCGCACTCCGGCATGTACACGCAGTGGTACGGCGAGCGCATGTTCACGTTCGTGCCCGCGCAGATGCTGGTGAAGAAGTTCGCGGAGAGCCTCATCGAGTTCCTGCCCAGTCAGGCTCCGGGCAGCCTGAGCATCGGGCCGATGAAGGAGCGCGTGAAGGAGAAGATGAAGGAGGCGCGCAAGCGTGAGAGCGAGCCGACCATCGGGGACCAGGTGATGTCGCTGGCCAACGAGGTGGAGCAGTTCATCCATCGCTTCCAGCAGTCACACACGTAGCGACGGGTCCTCCGCGGGCGGTGACGGGAGCGTGCCGTCACCGCCCGTGAAGCCAGACGGCAATCATGTCCATCTCAAGGCTGCGCGTGACTGGTACAACTCCCAGCCACCATGACCTTCGAGCGCGTCGATCTCCTCATGCTGTGCATGACCCTCCTTGCCATGGGCTGCACTGGGGTCGAGACCTCGGCGGGACGCGGCAGTTCGCGGAGGCTCCACCAGCGCACGGCCTACGCGTCGGAGGCATCAGGGACGAATCAGCGGCCCCCTGAGACAGAAGACCCCAGTTCCGAGGAAGAGGAGGAAGGCCGCAGCCACCCAAAGCGTCTGCCTCCGGGAACGACCCTCCTTGGCACGCATCCCGGTGAACTGTCCCGGCAAGCGGTGGAGTTGGGACTCTTCGAGGTCGATGCCTTCGAGAAGCTGCTCGTGCGGGCCGGAATCGACGACCTGGACGAACTGCCGGTACGGCGCAATCCATTCACGCCCGATGATGCAATCGAAGTGCTGGAACGATTGCTCGAAAAGCCCGTGACGCTGGGCACCTTCCCACCTCGCATGGCGGCAGGCTTCCTGTTGCGGGAAGTGTTGGAGCACGGCGAAGTCTCCCGCGAAGAGTTGCTGCGCCGGATGAGGCGCTTCGCACGCGAACAGGTGGCGGTGCTCCGTCCGGACGGATACCTCGCATGGGCGCTCGACGGGAGCACACAGCAGAAGGTCGTCCCCATCCGGTGGAAGGATGGAGCGTTTCGCTCGGGCCACTTCGAGTTGGGTCGTTTCTACAGCGGACGAGGCGGTGTCTTCCGCCATGTGGATGGGCAGCTTCGCTCCGTGGACGGCCCCCCACTGGCCGAGGTCTACGACGATGCAGATGTCATCAACCGCTCGCTGGACGGTGCCGAGGATGCACTCAAGGAACTGGCGCTCGCTGTGGGCGGACTGATCTCACGCTCACCGGGGGACGCTCTCGCATCGCTCCAACACCTGCCCACAGGAGTGGTCGCCCTCATCAGATCGTCGCCGGAGTATCTGGAGCGATTCCAGTACATGACGGCGGGCGAGCAGATTCGAGAGGTCGCCCGGCTGACGACGAGCGTCATCGTCACCTGGGGCGCTGCCTCCGCCACGACACGCGCGGTGAAGGGATTGATGGTGGGCGCGGAAGCCACCGTCCCGGTGCTTTCCCTCTCCGCCGAGGGTGCGCTCGCGCTGGAGCGCATCGCAGTCCCCACGGGAAGCACGGCGGCGGTGTTGAGCGGGGGGCCCGGGGCAGCCGTCATCCTCCAGCGAGCCCATACGGTCACGCAGGGCGCGACGCCTCCTCCGGATCCCGGCAGGTGGGGCCCCTCCAATGAATCCATGTCCGCCCGAGCCAGGCGCTACCAGGAGCAGATTGCGGAGCACTCCGCCGACGAGGCCTATTGGGTGGACGGAGTGAAGTTCGACGGATTCAAGGATGACGTGCTACTGGAGGCCAAGGGCCCTGGCTATGCGAACAAGTTCCTTGATGACCTCAAACCCAGGGTCTGGTTCGAGAAGTCGGGAGCCAAGGCCCTTGTCGAGCAGGCGCAGCGACAGCTCAGGGCGGCCAGGGGCTCGGGCACGCCCATCCGGTGGCACATCGCGGAGCAGTCCACGGCGGATGCCCTCCGGAGGCTGTTCAAGGACAAGGAAATCTACGGGATTGAAGTCGTCTTCAGTCCACCGATGCCGTGAGGAAGGATAGAGCGTGGACGAGACCTACTACGCGGGAGCCTACTGGGGACCGAGGAAGGAGTCGCCGGAGGAGTGCGCACGGCGCATGGCAGGCTTCCTGGCCGCCCTGCCCGGGATCGATCCTTCATTCGCGCACTGGTTCCTGCCCGGCAGGTCCCGCAAGGACGCGCTGAAGCGCCCCATTGCTCCTAGTCTCACGGAGCTGGAGAAACTCGTCGTCCGAGGCAGGGACCGCGTGTTCGAGGACCTGGGCTTCCGCGTGAGCGGCTGGAACGGGGTGGCGGACGACCACGACGCGACCGGCTTCGACGTCCAATGCGGTAGCCATACCGATGTCGTGAGCAATACGTGCGTCTTCACCCTGCCCGGAAGGGGCCCCAACGCGGAGCGGATCTTGAGCGCTTCCGTCCTGGCAGGTCTGCTGCGGGAGACAGCCATTGCCTGGGAGCCTGACTGGGGCGTGGCCATGTCACATGCGCATCGCGACCTGGTGGAACCCCATCGCGTTCAGAGGGCGCCCTACGTCGGATGGGTGACGTACCTCGCTCGACACAGGGGTACGGTTCCGCCGCTGCCAGCCCCCATCCGCATCGAGCCCGTCCAAGACAAAGGCTCGCTCATCATCCTCACCCCCGAGCCATTTACGGCCAGCAACCCGGAACATCTGGCGCTCGCCTTGCGCGTACGTGAGCATTTGGAGCGGACGGGGCTGCTGAGGCCAGGTTTCCCCCTGTCGTAGCAACAGGAGGATCCAGGAGTCGGATGGCCCCCGCAGCTCAAGACACCAGTCTCTGCTCTGATGTCACGAGCTGCCAGGTTCCCTACCTGCAAACGGAGTCGTAGACAGGCGTGACCACCGGATCGCCTTGATCCACCTGGGTCACGACGGTGCCTTGAATGGCGCCCGCCACGGCGCGCGCGGTGAGGCTGAAACTGGACGGGCCCGTCACGTCCGCGCGGAAGATGAACTTGCAGCCGCCAATCCATGACGCATCCGGCACCGGGGCCCGGGTGCCGTCCGCGCACCCCGGCGGGAGGAAGCCGAGCTGGGCGTAGTTGCTGGTGTAGCGGTCCTTCTCCCCAAAGTACGCCATCTCCGACGTGTACAGCGCCCGGAGGCCCATGGTCCCCTCTCGCAGTTGGGCATCACAGACGAACGACTGCGCAGCAAGGCACTCCGCCGCATCGACGTAGCGGCGCACGCCGTTGCGCTCGAGCCAGAAGAGGATGCCGGAGACAGGATGCGTCCCGATCTGGAGCGTGATGCCCGCGGCCGACGTCCCCGCCGCCCCCTGCGCCACCGCCGTGAAGGACGGGGACGGATTCGGCGTGACGGCGGTGACCTTGTAGGCGAAACGGCAACCCGACACCCAGCCCGGGCCCAGCACGGGTGCCCGGGTGCCATTGGCGCACGGCGCCGGGGCGAAGTCGGCGAAGGCCAGCTGCGCCATGTCCGCGGTGAAAGAGTCCCGCTCCCCGAAGTACGCCATCTCCGCGGCGTAAAGCGACTTCATCTCCCGGATGCCCTCGCACTCCACCGTGCCGCAGTCCACGGGCGTGGGCACATCCGCCCAGGCAGGCACCGCCACCGCGAACGCTCCCACGCACAGCACGGACAGCCATTGCTTCAGGTTCAGCCTCATGGTTCGAAAGCTCCTCGGTTCGGGAAGGCAAACATCCCCGCGTCGCGGGTTGGACATTCTGCCCCCATTCCCAGTTCCATCAATCATTGCCCGACATACCCGCCGGCCCCCGGGACGGGTGTCATTCCCTGTCCCAGGACGGAGCTTGTCCTCGGAGGACCATGCGTCCTCCGGGGGCCACGCCATGCACAGGAACGAAGACCTCAGCGGTTCCGCCGTGGCTCCGGACACCTCCCAGCGGCCCGGCCGCGCCCCCTCCCCGGACATGGTGTGGGTTCCCGGTGGCACCTATTGGATGGGCTCCGACCACCACTACCCGGAAGAGGCCCCCGCCCATCAGGTGACCGTCTCCGGCTTCTGGATGGACAAGCACACCGTGACCAACGAGCAGTTCGCCCGCTTCGTGGAAGCCACCGGCTACGTCACCGTCGCGCAGCGTCCACTCAACCCGGCGGACTACCCCGGCGCGTCTCCAGAGACGCTCGTCCCCGGTTCGCTCGTCTTCCAGAAGGCGAAGGGGCCCGTGGACCTGAGCGACGTGGCGAATTGGTGGAACTACGTCCCCGGGGCCTGCTGGAAGCACCCGGAGGGCCGCCGCTCCTCCGTGAAACACCGCCGCGACCACCCCGTCGTCCACATCGCCTACGAGGACGCTGAGGCCTATGCCACCTGGGCCGGCAAGGCCCTCCCCACCGAGGCGGAGTGGGAACGCGCCGCGCGCGGCGGCCTGGACCGCAACGAGTTCTGCTGGGGCAATGACTTCACCCCTCACGGGGAACACCGCGCCAACACCTGGCAGGGCTACTTCCCCTGGCAGAACCTGCGCGAGGACGGCCACGAAGGCACCTGCCCCGTCGGCGCCTTTCCCCCCAATGGCTACGGCCTCCACGAGATGGCCGGCAATGTCTGGGAATGGACCTCCGACTGGTTCCAGGAGCGCCACCAGGGCAACAAGGGCAAGGCGTGCTGCACACCGTGCGCAAGCACTTCCCTTCCCCCAAGGACGGAGACTGAGCAGGCAGGGGGACACCCCGATCCTCCGGGCAGGACCCCGGAGCGTCGCTACCTTTCCTGGAAACGTCGCGACACCCAGGGGAGGAGCACCGCGTGAACCACATGCCCTATGAATCGATGGTCGTGGGAGGCACCGAACCCGGCCCCGGCCAACTGGCGCCGTCCCGCGAGGAGCGCCCGGAGGAACCCGGCCGTACGCCCCAGACGGCGGAGGACGGCGAGTTCGAGGACGAATCCCACCGCATGGCCGACGGCGACGAGCCCGGCCGCACGCCCGGCTCAGCGGAAGGCGAGGATCCGGACGAAGTCATCCGGAAGTAACCCCAACGCACGGCCGCCCCGCGCGGCTACAGTGCCGCGCCCATGCCTCGCAAGCCCGAACGGCCGCCGAAGTCACCTCCCCGCCCCAACCGCTGGGAGGGCAAGGAGAAGCCGGACTGGCTGTCCCGGGCGCTGGCCCGCGCCGGCGCCATGCCCCAGAAGGACGCGGAGGCCGCCATCAAGGCGGGCCGGGTGAGCATCAACGGCCACGTGGTGAAGACGCACCTGACGCCCGTGCCGCCCGACGCCGTCCTCAAGGTGGACGGCCTGCCGGTGCGCAAGGTGGCGCCCACGCACGTGCTCGCCTTCCACAAGCCCGCGGGCGTGCTGTCCTCCACCGCGCGCCAGCACCGCACCGGCACCGTGTTCGAAGTGCTCCTGCCCCAACTGCCCACGGAGCTCGCCAGCTTCACGTGGCACGCGGTGGGCCGGCTGGACGTGGACACCACGGGCCTGCTGCTCTTCACCAACGACGACAAGCTCGTCGCCCACGCCACGTCACCGGAGACGAACCTGCCCAAGCGCTACGTGGCCACGGTGTTCAGCATCGCGGACGAGGAGCGCGTGGCGCCGCTGCGCCAGGGGATGATGCTGGATGACGGCCC
>NZ_RAWI01000293.1 GCF_003612125.1 Corallococcus praedator | reverse complement strand
GAGCACCGCCGCGCCCCCCATCAGCGTCCTTCGCGAGCGACCCCGGGAGACGGGGGATGGGACATGGACGGAGGGAGCAGGGGCTTCGGCCGGAAGGTCCGTCGGCGTCACGCGGGGGCGTGCCCGGCCGTTCCGGGTCGCGAGCGCTTCCTGGCTGGGACGTGCCGGCGTGTGGGCAGCCGGGAGGGGCAGCGTCGGTGTGTCGCCGGCCGAAGGCGCCTCGTAGGTCATCGCCGGCCCCGGCCCGGCCCCGTCGAGCGCGGCCAGGAACTCCGTGGCGGATTGGAAGCGCTCCGCCGGTGACTTCGCCATCGCCTTCGCGAGCGCCGCTTCGAGTTCCGCGCGGAAGCCGGCTTCGGGGGCCACGGCGCGCAGCAGCGGCGGCGTCACCTCGCGGTGCATGCGCAAGAGCTCCGCGTTGCCCGTCGCGGAGAAGGGCTTCTTGCCCGTGAGCAACTCGAAGAGCAGCACGCCCGCTGCGTAGAGGTCCGTGGGAGGACCCACCGGCTCGCCATGGATCTGCTCCGGAGCCATGTAGGCCGGCGTCCCGAGCATCATCCCGGAGGTGATGCCCGTCACCTCGTCGCGCAGCTTCGCGAGCCCGAAGTCGAGGATGCGCACCTGCTCCCCGAGCCCGACCGCGTGCGTGACGATGATGTTCTCGGGCTTGATGTCCCGGTGGATGATGCCCTGCTCATGTGCGTGGGCCAGGCCAGCGAGCACCTGCCGCAGGGCGCCCAGAGCCCGGGGCAACGGCAGCGGGCCCTCGCGCAGCAGCCCCCGCAGCGTGTCTCCGGTGACGAAGTCCATCACCATGTACGGCGACTCCTGATCCACGCCGAAGTCCATCACCGACACGCAGCACGGATGGGTGAGGCGGCTCATCGCGCGCGCCTCCACCTGGAAGCGCTTGCGGAAGTCCTCCTCCCGCGCCGCCCAGGCGTGGAGGAACTTGATGGCGACGGACTTGCCCACCTCCAGCCGCTCGCCCCGGTAGACAATGCCCATGCCCCCCGCCGCGAGTCGCTCGATGATGCGGTAGCGCCCCTGCAACACCGAGCCGATGCGTGGGTCCGAGGCGGAGGTGGGCTCGTTCATGGCGCGCGCACGATAACAAGGCGGCTGGAATGTGGGGCCTGAAGGTGGCGTCCCGGGGCGGGTTCGCGGCCGCCGCGCCGACGGCGCCAGAAATCGTCCTCCGAAATGTGGCCGGAGCGAGCTGGCCCGGGTCAGAGGGGGGAAGCCTGCTTTTCAGGAAGGATTTCCCCCATGTCACGACTGCCCCTGGCCGGCCTTGGCGCCGTCCTGCTGCTCGTCACCGGAAGTGTCGCGGAGGCGAAGCCGTGGAAGCACGCGGGCATGCATCCGCGCACCGGCAAGCCCGCGGACGGCCTGTGCCACATCGAGACGATGCACGTGCACACCGCCGCGCCGCTGTACGGCGAGACGCTCTACCGCACGCGTGACGACGTCCACGTCTTCATCGGAGACCCCACGCCCTTCGGCTACGAGGGTCCCCGGCACGCCTACTACGGGCACCACCCGGTGGTGCTCAACGTGTACATCCAGGTCGACGTGGACGTGGTGGAGTACTGCTACCACGACGGGCCGCACTACCACGCCTATGCGCCACCGCCGCGCCAGGAGTTCGTGGACCGCGAGGACGTCCACTACTACGCGGGCGACTACCCCGACGAATACAGGCGCGACAGCCCGAGGCGGGGACGCGTCAACACGGTCTACCGGGGCTGGGAGAGCCCGCGTCCGGTGGTGACGGTGGCCCCGCCGCCGCAGTACCACGGCCCCATCATCCAGGTGGGATTGAACCTCCCCGTGCCCCGGGTCGAGGTTCGCGTCGGCGAGCCGTACCCGCGCCCGCCCCCGCCCGCGCGGGAGGTGGTCATCATCCGGGAGGAGCGCGTCGTGCACGAGCATCACGACGACCACCACGACCACGGCAAGCACCACGGCAAACACGACAAGCACAAGAAGTCCAAGGGGCGGGACTGACCATGCGGCGCACGCTCCTTCCGCTGATGGCCCTGGTGCTCGCGGGCTGCTCCCGCGATGCCGACGACATCCTCGATGCGTGGAAGGCGGAGGGCGAGGCCCCTTCCGGCTTCACCGACGTCGGGGAGAAGTTGCCGGGCGGCAAATGCAAGGCCGGCAAGGTGAGCGGCCTGGAAGCCACGCTGTGCTCCTTCGACAGCGCGGCGAAGGCCGACCAGGCCCAGGCCGCCGGGTGGTCGCTCGTCGGTGACGCCGTGGGCTCCGCGGTGGTCTCCGGCAAGTGGGTGCTCGTCATCGCCGACCCTCGACAGGAGGACCCCAGCGGCCGGCGCATCAACGCGCTGGTGAAGCTCTACCAGGACAAGACGCGCTAGGGCAGGCTCGGGGACCATGGTCCCCATCACCTTCCGCCTCGCCACGGATGCAGACCTGCCCGTCATCCTCGCGCTGCTCGCGGATGACGCCATCGCCCGCTCGCGCACGGGCTACTTCGAAGAGCCCGTGCCCGCGGTGCGCGCGGCCTTCGACGACATCACCGCCGACCCGAACAACGAGCTCATCGTCGGCGTGCGTGAGGGTGAAGTCATCGCCACCCTCCAGCTCACGTACATTCCGGGCCTGAGCCGGGGCGGGATGCGGCGGGCGCTGGTGGAGGCGGTGCGCGTGCGCTCGGACCTGCGGGGACAGCGCATCGGGGAGCGGTTGATGCAGGACGCGGTGGAGCGCGCCCGGGCTCGCGGCTGTGGCCTGATGCAGCTCACCACCGACAAGCGCCGCCTCGAGGCCCATCGCTTCTATGCGCGGCTGGGCTTCGAGGCGAGCCATGAAGGCATGAAGCGCTCGCTCTGACTCAACGGCAGGGCCTACTTGATGGCGGCGGGATCCATCCAGAAGAGCTCCCACTGGTGGCCGTCCAGGTCCTGGTAGCTGCGCTGGTACATGAAGCCCTGGTCCATGCTCTTCAGCTCCTTGGCGCCCGCCGCCAGGGCCTTCTCCATCAGCGCATCGACGGCGGCCCGGCTCTCCGCGGTGAGGGCGATGATGGCCTCGGTCACCTTCGTCGCGTCCGCGACCTCCTTCGTGGTGAAGGTCTTGAAGAAGTCCTTCACGAGCAACATCGCGTAGATGTCCTCGGAGATGATCATGCAGGTGGCGTTGGCGTCGGTGAACTGGGGGTTGAACGTGTAGCCCAGCTTCGTGAAGAAACCGACCGCGCGGTCGAGCGACTGGACGGGCAGGTTGACGAAGATCTTGGTGGCCATGGTGCGTCTCCTTCGGAAGAGGGTGGAACGTCGCCTTCATCCACACGACGAACCTGCGTCCGGGAGATCGACACGCCCTCTATTTTTCCGCTGCCCGCTCTCAACCCACTGGAATCACAGCGGGATTCACCGCTCAGAGCAGCTTGCCCGGGTTGAGGATGCCCAGGGGGTCGAGCGCTCCCTTGAGGGTGCGGTGCAGGTGAAGGGTTTCCGAACCCAGTTGGGCGGGCAGGAACCCGCGCTTGAGTGAACCCACGCCGTGCTCACCGGTGATGGTGCCCCCCAGGTCCAGGGCCGCGTGCAGGATGTCGTCGAACGCCTGCTTCGCACGCGTCATCGCGTCCAGGTCGTTCCGGTCGAAGACGACGGTGGGGTGCATGTTCCCGTCGCCCGCGTGGCCGAAGGTCCCGATGAGGACCCCGCGCTGATCCGCGATGCGCTCCACCGCCGCGAGCAGCTCCGGGATGCGGGAGATGGGCACGCCCACGTCGTCCAGCAGCGTCGCGCCCTGCTGCTCCAGCGCCGGAAAGGCGAACCGCCGGGCGCCCATGAGCAGCTCGCCCTCGGCCTCGTCGGTGGTGTTCATCACGAAGGTGGCCCCGGCCCGCTCGCAGGCCGCCGCCATCAGGCCGATCTCCTCCTCACCCTGCGCGCCTCCCGCGTCGGAGCGCGCCAGCAGCAGGGCCGCGGCCGTGACGTCCAGGCCCATGGGCTTCCAGGACTCGACGGCGCGCACGGTGGTGCGGTCCATCAACTCCAGCAGGGACGGTCGGGTCGTCCCCATGATGTCGGAGACGGCCGTGCCCGCCCCCACGAGCGTGGGGAAGGTGGCCAGCAGCGTGGTCGCCTTCGGCGGCCGGGGACGCAGGCGCAGCGTGGCTTCCGTGATGATGCCCAGCGTGCCTTCCGAGCCGACGAAGAGCCGCGTGAGATCGTACCCCGCCACGTTCTTCACCGTGCGTCCGCCGGTGCGCACGACGGAGCTATCCGCGAGCACCACCTCCAGCCCCAGCACCGCGTCCCCCGTCACGCCGTACTTCACGCAGCACAGGCCACCCGCGTTGGTCGCGAGGTTGCCGCCAATGGTGGAGAACTCCCAGCTCGCGGGATCCGGCGCGTACCAGAGCCCCTGTTCCGCGGCGGCGGCCTTCACCGCGGCATTGAGCGCGCCGGGCTGGACGACGGCCAGCATGCCGCGCCGGTCCACTTCCAGCACCCGGTTCATCCGCAGGAGGGAGAGGACGATGCAGCCCGCGCTGGCGTTCGCGCCGCCCGACAGCCCGGAGCCCGCGCCCCGGGCCACCACCGGCACCCGGAGCGTCCGCGCCACGTTGAGCACGGTCTGGACCTGGGAGGTGGAGGCGGGCCGCACGAGCACGGAGGGCATCCCCGACGGCGCCCACTCCGCCTGGTCGTTCCGGTGCGCCTCGAGCACGTCCGGGTCGGTGACGAGCGACTCCGCCGGCAACACCCTCGAAAGCGTCTGCACCACGTCGACCGTCACGAAGGACCTCCCGTTTCCTGGGGCTGAACGCCGGGCAGGGGACCCGTCATCCTGGAGCCTGGGCTCGGCCCCGGGTGCCCAGCTTGCCTCAGGCCCACGACTTCCGCCTCCGTGCGCGGACCGTGGTGGCGACGTCACGTGCGCGGGGTGACGTTGCCCAGGACCTGCGCCAGGAAGTCCCGCAGCGCGGCCTCCGCGCGCCGGGCCGCGACGGGGTGGTAGAGGATGCCCGCCTGCGGGTTGTTCGCGCCCTCGAAGGTGAAGGCGTGCATCGCATGGCCGTAGGCCTGGAGCTGCCAGTCCGCGCCCGCTTGGGTCAGCTCGCGGGCGATGGCCAGCACGGCGTCGGGCCGCGCGACCGGATCCTCCCAGCCGTGCAGCAGCAGGACGCTCGCGGTGATGGGCGGCTGGGGCCCGAGCCCCGGAGCCTGGAGCACCCCATGGATGCTCACCGCGCCCTTCAGGCCCTCCGGCGCGCTGCGTGCCAGGTCGAGCGCGCAGAGTCCTCCGAAGCAATAGCCGAGCACCGCGATGCGCTGGGGATCCACCCGGGGGTGGCGCCTCGCGGCCTCCAGGCCCGCGAGCATGCGGCGGCGCAAGAGGGCCCGGTCCTCGATGAAGGGCCCCATGAGGTGCGAGTTGTCCCCCGTCACCTCGCCACGGACGCCCTTGCCATACACGTCGAGCGCGAACCCGACGTAGCCTTCTTCCGCGTACCGCTCCGCCATGGCGCGCATGAACATGTTCTGCCCGTCCCAGGCATGGGCAATCAGGACGCAGGGCCGTCTGGCTTCATGCGACGCCTCATGGGCGACGTAGCCCTCGCAGACGGTCTCACCGTCGGTGTAGTCGACGGCTTCGGCGTGGACACGCGTGGAAGGGGAAGACGCCATCCGGGCTGCTCCTTGCGAATGAAGGGAGTTCGCACGTTGCACGCCTTCGTCCCCGCCGTCTTCGACGAACGTGCGACGCGACGGCCTGTCCGGGCCGTCGCACGAGGGGCGATGCGCTGGCCATGGCGCGGTGCGCCGTGAAACACTCCACGCGCCGCGGATCCCCATGGCACGGTTCGAGGAGGCGGTGCGGCGGATGAGGCTCCTGCTCGTCGAGGACGAAGCGAAGATGGTGGCGCTGCTCCGGCGCGGACTGGAGGAGGAGGGCCACACGCTGGACGTCTGCGCGCGCGGCAGCGAGGCCCTGGCGGTGGGGGCTCCCGAGGACTACGAGGTCATCGTCCTCGACTGGTCGCTGCCGGACATGGAAGGCATGACGTTGCTCCGGGGCTGGCGGGACGCGGGCGTGCGCACCCCGGTGCTGATGCTGACGGCGCGGGGCACCACGGCGGACAAGGTGCTGGGGCTGCGCTCGGGCGCGGACGACTACTTGGTGAAGCCCTTCGACTTCGAGGAATTGCTGGCCCGCCTGGAGGTCCTGCGGCGCCGGGGCGAGGCGAAGGACGGCGTGGTGCGGCTGGGTGAGCTGGTGCTGGATCCGGGGCGACGGGTGCTGCGCATCGGTTCGCGGGAGGAGTCGCTCACCGCGCGGGAGTTCGCGCTCTTCAGCGCGCTGGCCCGCCACCCCGGGGAGGCGCGGACGCGCGCGCGGTTGATGGAACAGACGTGGGGGCCGGACTTCCACGGCAGCGCCAACGTGCTGGACGTGTACGTGGGCTACCTGCGCACGAAGCTGGAGCGGCTGGAGGCCACGAACGTGACCCTGCGCTCCGTGCGCGGCGTGGGCTACAAGCTGATGGTGGCCTCGCCGGGAGGGCGCGCGGAGTGAAGCTGACGAGGCGTCTGTGGTTGCACGGGGCGCTGGTGCCCGCGCTGGCCACGCTGGGTGCCCTGGTCGTGGCGGGACAGCTCTTCCGCGTGGACCTGGAGCGCGCGTTGGATCGCGCGCTGCTGGCCCAGGCGGCGGTGGAGAGCGTGAGCCTCTTCGACGGGCCCGGGCAGAAGGTGCACCTGCACATGGCCGTCTCGCCGCTGGTGGAGCAGGTGCGGCCCTTCGCGCCGCAGGGCTATCTGTATCAAGCCGACGGGCAACTGGTGATGCGCTATCCACCGGTGCCCGAAGGCGCTCCCGAGGAGCCGCCCCGGGTGCCCGACAGCCGCGACGGAGAGCCGGTCCTCGTCACGGAGGTGTCCGCCGACGGCAACCGCTGGCGCGAGGTGATGGTGAACGTGCGCTCGCCGCATGGGGAGCGGTACGGGCTGCGGCTGCTGGCGTCGCTGGGGCAGGTGGACCGCTCGGTGGACTCGTATTTCCGTCTGGCGTTCTCGATGGCGGCGGTGATGGGGGTGGTGCTGCTGGGCGTGCAGACGACCCTGGCGCGACGGATGGCGCGGCGTCTGGAGGCCATCACCCTGAACCTGGGGAAGCTTCGCGAAGGCGACCTCGCGTCCCCCATGGAGGTGGACGCGGGGAAGGATGAAATCGGCCAGCTCAGCGCGGCGCTCGCGGAGGCCACGGCGCGGGTGCGCGGTGCGCGCGAGGCCCAGGAGCGGCTGGTCGCGGACGCGGCGCACGAGCTGCGCACGCCGCTGGCCCTCATGCGCACCAGCATGGACCTGGCGCTGCGGCGCGAGCGGAGTCCCGACGAGCTGCGCGCCTCGCTCCGGGATGCGCGCGCGGAGGTGGACCGGCTGGCGGTGCTGGCGGACACGCTGCTGGACATGGCCTCGGCGGGGCGGGGCTCGTGGGACCGGAAGAAGGGCGACCTGCGGGAGGTGGTGTCCCAGGCGGTGGAGGGTGCCCGCGCGGAAGCCGAACGGCGCGGGATGCTCGTCCACCTGGAGGCCCCGGCGTTGGCGGAGGCCTGGTTCGACGCGGGAAGTTTGCGGCAGGCGGTGGACAACCTGCTGAGCAATGCCCTCAAGTTCTCGCCCGAGGGTGGAGAGATCCACGTGCGGCTGTCATTGGAGGGGGAGCGCTACCGGGTGGCGGTCACGGATGCGGGCCCGGGCATTCCGGTTTCGGAGCGCGAGGCGGTGTTCGCCCCGTTCCATCGGGTGGCGGGCGCGGAGGGCCGGCCCGGCGCGGGGCTGGGGCTGGCCATCGTCCGGGAGGTCGCGCGGCGTCATGGCGGCCAGGCCTACGTGGACCCGGCATGGGGCCAGGGCGCCCGGGTGGTGCTGGAGCTTCCCTCCGCACCACGCGCGGAAGGCTGATACTCCGGTGCGCGTGGTGCGGACCTCCTCCTTCATGACCTTCTTCGACGGGCCTCCCTCTGCCGGAGACGTGCCCCCGCGACTGGCGAGCCCCTTCGCCCCAGGGCCGCCGGGCCCCCTGGCGCGCAAGGCGGCGGAGGCGCTCCAGCAGCGGCTGCGACGCGAGCGGTGGGAGGCATTGGAGCAGCCCGGCGGCGGGAAGATGTTCGGGGTGCTGGTCGTCGCGGAGCCGGGCGGACGCGTGGGCTTCCTGAGCGCGTTCTCCGGAATGCTGGGGGGCGCCTGGAATGTGGAGGGCTTCGTTCCGCCGCTGTTCGACCCGGTCGCGCGCGAAGCCTTCTGGCCTGCGGGAGAGGCGGAGCTGGCCGCGCTGGGACAGCGGCATGCGACGTTGCTCCGGGACGCGCAGATGGAGCCCACGGAAGGGCGGCTCGCGGCGCTGGCCGAATTGGAACACCAGCGCGCCGAACGCTCCCGGGCGCTCTGGCGGCAGATGGCGCTCAGTTATGTGATTCCGAATGCCCGGGGTGAAAGCCAGACAGTGGCGGTCCTCTTCGCGCCCCGGCCACCCCCAGGCGGGGCCGGGGACTGCGCGGCGCCCAAGCTGCTGGCGCATGCCTTTCGCCACCACCTGAAGCCCCTGGCCCTGGCGGAGTTCTGGTGGGGCGCGCCGCCGCTCGACGGCCGTCGCGAGTCCGGCGCCTACTACCCCGCGTGTGACAGCAAATGCGGCGTCGTCCTGCCGTACATGTTGCAAGGAATGGCGGTGGAGCCCGCGCCCCGGATGGCCGCCATCATCGAAGACCCTCGCATCCTGCATGAGGACCCGTGGCTCCTCGTGGTCGACAAGCCCGTGGGCCTGCCCACCGTGCCCGAGCGCCATGCACCCGCGCGCGACTCGGTGCTCGTCCGGCTCCAGCCGCGCTTCCCGACCCTGAGCGGCGCGGACGTCCTCCAGGACCTGGAGCGAGAGGTCTCCGGCCTCCTGGTGATGGCGCGGGACGAAGTGACCCGGGCCGCGCTCCTGCGCCAGTTCGCGCGCCGCGAGGCGGAGCACCGTCAGGTTTCGTGGGTCGAAGGGGCCGTGATGGGGGAGTCCGGCCTCATCGAGCTGCCCCTGCGCGGAACATCCCACGCTCCGTTGGAGGACTGCGTCGACCGGGTTCACGGCAAGCGGGCGGTGAGCGCGTGGAAGGTCCTGGAGCGAGGCGAGGGCAGGACGCGGGTGGCGTGGGTTCCGGTGACCCGGCATCCGTTCCAGACGCGCATCCATGCCGCGCACCATCTGGGATTGGGGACGCCCATCGTCGGAGACGCACGCTTCGGCCGCGAGGACACGCGGTTGATGCTCCATTCAGAGGCGCTTGTCTTCACGCATCCCCACACCGGTCAGCGTCTGGACTTCACCGTCCCTGCTTTCTTTTGACGGCTGATTCTGGGAAGACCCTTCTTGAACCCAGACGCAATCCGTCCCCAGGAAGGACGCCATGCCGCACGCACCACCCGAAGTCCGACGCCCCCTGCCGTGGATGACGCGCCTCTTGCTGGTGGCGGTGGCGCTGACCGCGTGTGGCCCGGACTTCATGGGTCGCCGGTACGAAGGGAGCTACGCGATGGTCTTCCAGCTCCCCTCCGGGCCGCGGCACATGGAAGGGCTGATGCGCGTCGCCTTCAACGTCTACGAAGAAGGGCAGGCGGTCCTCATCCAGAACGCCACCCGGTGCACCGTGTCCGCCAGGTACGTCGCGGACCTCCGTGAGCCTGACGCGAATGGCCAGCTCGTCGCGTACGAGGAGCTGCGGGACGTGCGCCCTGATCAGGCCCTCGTGTGCTACGCGCCGGAGGAGCTGGGGGAGAACGTGTGGTTGGAGTTCCGGCTCGGCTCGGGCCGCATCGAGAGCGGACGTCTGAAGCTCTCCTATTCGGGCGATGTCTGGCAGGGCTCGTCCCCGGACTTCGCGGATGCCCGGGGCACCCGGCTGGGAACCTTCGCCTATGCGTTCGAGGGCACTCAGGTCCCGGTGCCCTGAGCGCGTGTCTCATTTGAGGGTCAGCAGCGTGCCCGCGACGATGAGCGCCACGCCCAGGCCCAGGCGCCAGGACATGGGCTCCTTGAGGATGAGCACCGCGAACGTCACGGTGAGGGCCAGGCTCAGCTTGTCGATGGGCGCCACGCGGGACGCCGGGCCCAGTTGCAGCGCCCGGAAGTAGGCCAGCCACGACAGGCCGGTCGCGATGCCGGACAGCGCGAGGAACAGCAGCGTCTTGCGACTGAGCGAGGGCAGTGCGTGGTGCTCGCCCCGCGCCAGCGCGATGCTCCAGGCGAAGACGAGCACCACCACGGTCCGCAGCGCGGTGGCCAACGTGGACGGAACGCCTTCCACGCCCACCTTCGCCAGCACCGCGGTCAGGGCCGCGAACACCGCGGACAGCAAGGCATACATCCACCACGTCATCGCACGGCTCCGAGTGTGAGGAGGCTCCGGGGTGTGTCTGCCTTGTCGGAGGAATGCGCGCAATGACAGGCGCGCGGTCCACCTGGACCCGCCGCACCTCCCTTCCCAATGGGCGTCCACCGCGCGACACCTTTCGCCGCTCCGCTGTCGTCTGTCTCCTCCCCGCGTCCCGGTGGGCGTCGGATGCCATGCACACGCCCCGGTCCGCCCTGTGGGGTGCTTGCAGGAGACCCGGGATGCGCGCGATATCCGGGACTTCGTGACGCCGGGGGGGCGCCGTGTTCAAACTCAATCCTGAACGTGAAGCCTGGATGCCGCTTTCGGGCGATGCGGAACGTCACGCATTGGACCATCCCTGGCCCTCACCGGAGCTGGGCAGCGTGCGCTTCGTCGTCGAGGATGCCTTCTTCCGCCTGGAGCACGACGCGCGGCTGCTGCTCTACCGCGAACTGTCGGAGAAGATGCTCGCCGTCTTCCGCGAACTCACGCCGCCGGGGGGCTGGCTCTACGCGTTGGAGCCGCAGCACCCCTGCTACCGCTTCCACCCGCACGTCCCCTTCGAGGTGGGCGCGACGCTCCAGGAGTGGACCGGCCTCTACACGCGCGAGCACATGGAGCAGGTGGAGCGGGGCATCCATCCCCCGTCCTTCGAAGCGCGCTGGGCCATGGACATCCACCCGGCGGGGGACCCGGAGCACCTCTTCGCGCCACCGGACTTCCACTTCGTCTTCGCCGCGCGCTACCGCGTGGGCAACTTCGACGGCCTGGAAGCGCCGGGCCGGGGGCCCATCGAGACGGAGACCTACGAGCTGCTGGGACCGAGCCTCATCGCCGCCGTGGACCGCGACCCACCGGAGCTCTTCCGGCGGGCCCGCAGGTTGGGCTCCGACGAGTGAAGCGGGTGACGCGCCGGGCCCTCAGACGGGGCGCGGCGTGACGACGCGCGAGGGGGGCGCACCCTCGTAGTAGAGGCTGGCGTGCCCCTCGCTGTAGACCACCAGCACGCGGTCATTCTCCTCCAGCAGACCCGACGTCTTCTGGGTGACCTTGCGAACCAGGGCGTCGAGCTGCGCCGGACCTGCTTTGCTTCCGGCCCGGACCGTGACGACAGGCATGCGGTGTCGTGCTCCCAATGGCCTCTCCCGCGACGAACGTCGGCAGGGGCCGACGCATCACCCGTCCGGAGGGCGCGACGTGTCATAGCGAACGGAACACTTCGTTGACAAGTGCGCGCTGCCATGGGGGAAAGAGACCCCATGCTCCGCAACGTCCGTGTATTGCTGGTTATTTCGCTTGCCCTGGTTTCCACCGCGCACGCGCAGTCGCGCAAGCCGGACGAGCTGTACCACCGGTCCCCCACGCCGGCGTGGCTGCCCCGGGGCGTCTTCCTGGGCACGCAGCTGAGCAACGGCGCCGTCATCCCGCACCTGCACCTGCAGTGGGAGTTCACCTTCTTCCAGGAGCGCAAGGACGCGTGGGCCGTCATCCTGGAGGGTGGGGT
>NZ_RAWI01000292.1 GCF_003612125.1 Corallococcus praedator | reverse complement strand
GGTTGGACCTGGCGGGTCGGGTCCACGGGGCACCTGGGCCGCACCGGATTCGAGGGGCCGTTGCTTCCCGGACGCGGGGGGAAACCCGGGGACGCGCGGGTGAAAAGAGGGGGAGAAAAAACGCCAGGGGTATGGTGACATGACCCGACCTTCAGGGTTATGCGGTGCGCCCGCGGCCATGGGGGCGCTTCCTACCGGGGACTGGCAAGGACATGGACACTGAACTGGCGGGCATCCTGGGCGCTGCGGCGCGCACGGTGCGAGTGCGGATGGGGCTGACCCAGGCGGACGTGGCGGACCGCATCGGCATGGCGTCGGAAGTGTATGGCCGGCTGGAGCGCGGCCACATGCTGCCCAGCGTGCAGAACCTGCGGCGTCTGTGCGTCGTCCTGAACATCCCTCCGCACAACATGCTGGGCCTGGGCGAGGAGTTCGCCGCCCCCGCGCCGAAGGAGAAGGTCCGGGCGCGCGGCGACGAGGAGCCGCCAGAGATGCGCCGGCTCCTGCGCAACCTGCGGCGGCTGACGCCGGTCCAGCTCAAGCTGATGAACCTGGTGGCGTCCGCGATGCAGCAGCAGAAGAAGAAGCCCTGAGAGTGTGAGGCGTTAGACTGTGCCCACCATGGTCGAAGAACTGGTGCGCAGGCTGGACCTCAAACCCCACCCGGAAGGGGGCTACTACCGGGAGACCTACCGGGCGGCGTTCCAGGTGCAGACGCTCCGGGGGCGCAGGTCGGCGGGGACGGCCATCTACTACCTGCTGACGCGAGGCATCTTCTCCGCGTGGCACCGGGTGGTGGGCGCGGATGAGCTGTGGTTGTTCCACGACGGCGACCCCCTGTCGTTGCACCTGATGCACGAGGACGGCCGGCTGGAGACGGCGGTGCTCGGCCGCGACGTGCTGAAGGGCGAGCAGCCCCAGGTGCTGGTGCCCGCGGGCGTGCTCCAGGCGGCGGAGACGCTGGGCGACTACACGCTGGTGGGCTGCACGGTGTCGCCAGGGTTCGAGTTCGCGGACTTCGAGCTGCCGGACGGGGAGGCCATCGTGGCCCGCCATCCCGCGCACGAGGTGATGATCCGCCGGCTGTCGAAGCGCTGACACCCCCGGAAAAGACAGACGGGGCGGAAGGCCCGTGAAGGCCCGCCGCCCCGCCTTTGCCTCAATCCCTGTCAGGGACTCAGGGGTTGTTCTTCACGGTGAAGCTGAAGCTCTGGATGACGAAGTTGTCCACCGCGTCGGTCATCCAGACATCCACGGTGTGCGTCCCATCCAGCAGCTCGCGGGTGTCCAGCTCCGCGGTCCACGTCCCGTTCGCCTGGAGCGTGCCGGCGCGGATGCCGGACCCGTCCCGCGTGAAGGCCACGTTCTTGATGGTGCTCAGCGCATCCGTCACCCGGGCCGTCAGGGTGATGACGCCGCTGGCCGTGCCGTTGGGAACCGGCGTGAGCAGCGTGGCCGTGGGCGCCTGCGTGTCATAGCGCACGGTGCGCGTCGTGCGGACGTTGCGGCCCGCCTCGTTCGTCACGTCGATGGTGAGGGTATTCACGCCCGACGCCAGCACCACCGACGTCTGGACTTCCCCGCCGCCGCGCGGAAGCTGGAACATCTGGCTGCCCAGCTTCACGGTGGTGGCGGACATGGAGGACACGCGAATCACATACGGCAGCGTGTGATTGGCGCGAGGACCGAAGGTGGCCCCGTCCGCCGGGTCCGTCGTCACGGTGGGCGTGCCCGCGTCCACGAACACGTGCACCACGGCCTCCGTCACGTTGCCCGCCGCGTCCGTGGCGCGCACCAGGATGCCCTGCTCACCGAAGTTGGGCATGCTCACCGGGTGCGTCACCGTGCCGGTGCCGAACTCCAGCAGCGTGTTGTTCACCCACTGCGTCTCCACGCGGGTCGGCGTCTGCTCATCAATCTGGCTGGTGACGTCCACGATGGCCGTGCCCACGACCTGGCCCTGCACCGGCGACTGGATGGTGATGACGGGCGGGATGCGGTCCACCGTCAGGTTGATCTGCTTCGTGCTGATGCCGCCCAGGTTGTCGCGGCCCGTGAGCTGGATGATGTTCGGGCCTTCCACCAGCTCCACCGGCGTGTAGACGAGGCCACCGCTCGCCTCGGGGTTCACCACCACCGGCGCGCCGCCGTTCACGATGAAGGCCGCGTAGGTGATGACCGCGCCGTTGGTGGCCGGCTTCACGAAACCCCACACGGACAGCGTCGTCTCCCGGATGAACGCGGGCTGGTTGCCCATGATGATTTCGGGCGGCGTGTACGGATAGGCATTGATGATGAGCGTCTGGGCCGCCGTGCTGCCCAACAGGTTCGGCGGCGTCGGCAGCGTCACGCCCGAGTACACCGCGCGGTAGTCCTGCGCGCCCGTGACGGTCCACGTGTCCGTGGAGAGGCTCCACGGCAGGGAGAACACGCCGTCGCCGTTCGCGTCGTCATCCGCGCCAATCGCCACGCCGGCCACGAAGAAGGTCACGACGCCCTTCAGCGGCCCCGTCACCACGACGCCCGTCGCATCCACCACCCGGGCCGACAGCAGCGTCGCCTGGCCAATGGTCAGCTGCGCGTTCGCGGCAGGGGTCAGGATGCTGGTGGTCGTCGCGCGGCCCGTCACCGGAGGAGGGGGCGGCGTGTACGTGCGCACGCGTGCCGAAGCCGACACGCCCGGGGCGCCACCGGAGGCCGCCGTGACGGTGATTTCCGACAGCAGCGACGGCAGCAGGTTCGCGGGAGCGCGCACGGTGAGCGTCACGGTGGACTCCGCGCCGGAGGCCAGGAACACCGTGGGCCGGCTCAGCGTGGCCGTCCAGCCGGGGAGGCCGCCCGCGGCGCCCAGCGTGTACGTGTCCGCCTGATAGCCGTGGTTCTTCACCTTGAACGTGTAGGTCGTCTCCTGGAGGGCGGGGTCGTAGATGGGGAACATCTTCATGTCCTCGCCCACCACGGACACCTCCACGCTGAAGTCACCGAAGCACGCGAGCCCCAGCGACGCGAACGTCGTCGGGATGTCCGGCGTCGCCGTGCCCGAGCCCCAGCTTCCGTCCGCCGCCTGCCGCGACTTCAGCCACTCAATGGCATTGAACAGGCGCGCGTTGCTGGCCGGCTCCAGGCCCGCGAGGCACATGGCGTACACGCCGATGCCCGTCGCGAAGTCGTTGGACGCGTCCGTGGGCAGGTTGCCCCAGCCCTTGCCGCCCACCGGCGCCATCGCCGCGAGCTGGTTGGCCAGGGTGGTGATGGCATTCGTATTCACGTTGTTGGCGCCGGGGCCCGCGGCCTTCAGGCCCACGATGGCCCATGACTTCTGGAACGTGTACGGCATGCCGTCGCCGGTGCCGGACGTGTCGTTGTTGTTGAGGTTGGCGCGCAGGTACGCCGCCGCCTTGTCGATGGCCGTCTGGTATTGCGCCGCCTTCGCCGGGTCCACGCGCTGCTTCGCCTGCGCCAGCGTCACGATGAAGCGCGCGGTGAGCGGCACGCTGCCGTGGTCCACGGGGAAGTTGATGTGGTCCTCCGGCCACCGGCCGCTGGCCTGCTGGATGCCCACCGCCCAGTTGGCCGCCATCACCAGCGAGCTGCTGTACTGCGTGGACACGTACTGGTCGAAGCCCGCCAGGCCGAAGGAGGCCCAGCTCGTCTTCTCGTTCGGGTAGGCGCTGCCCTCGTGCAGCCAGTTGCCCGCGGGCTTCTGGTCCGCCTTGATGCGCGCGCCCAGCAGGTCCAGGTTGCCCAGGATGGTGCGGCCGTTGGAGGTGGCCTGGGCCATGTTGTAGCCATTGGCCTTGGCGCTCGACAGACCGAACACCGCCGCGCCCTGACGGTGGCACGCGATGCAGTTCTGCGACGTGGTCCAGTTGGCCACGTCCGCGCTCAGGAACTGGATGGCCTTCTGCGTGGCCTCCGTGTTGGTGGCCGCGGCCGCTGGCAGAGCGAAGGCCGACAGCAGCACCGCCGCGAACACGGCGACGCGCGCCGCCCAACGGGCCGGCGTACGGGAAACGACTGGTGACATGGGGGAACGTCCGGAGGTGTGGGTGAGCACGCCCCGAACGCGGAAGGCCGGACCGCCAGGACACACGCCGGCCCGCCCACCCGCGCGTCGCTGCTGGCGCCCCGGTGGTCCGGCCCGTCGTCTGACTGGAAGGAAGCGCCCCGTGAAAGGCGTGCGGGGCTAGAATACTCAAGCTTGGCTGTAAATGTCCAGGGTAGGGCAAAGACCTTCAAGCCCAGAATTCAAGGACATACAGCCAAGCTGGCGAGTCCCTGGAGACTCACTCTCCCTGTCTACCGCTGGTGCGCTGCCACAGCTCGCGCAGGAGGATGTAGCCGAACTTGGAGTCGTTGAGGATGTAGCGGCGCCACAGGCGCTTGGGCTCGTTGGTGAGGCGGTAGAGCCACTCGAAGCCGGCGCGGGCAATCCACTCGGGGGCGCGCTTCGCGGTGCCGGCGATGAAGTCGAACCCGGCGCCGATGCCGATGGCCACCGTGGGGCCCAGCTTCTGGGCCACCTGGGAGATCCACACCTCCTGCTTGGGGCTGCCCAGGGCGACGAAGAGCAGGTGGGGGTCCTGTTCGCGAATCCTGGCGACGATGGGATCATTCTGCGCGTCGCCCGCGTCCAGGTTCACCATGGGCGAGTCCCAGCCCACCACCTCGATGCCGGGGTACTGGGCCTGGAACTGGCGGCCCACCTTCTCCGCGACGCCGGGGCCCGCGCCCAAGAGGAAGATGCGCCACTTGCGCTCGGCGCCCAGCTTCACCAGGGGGAGGATGAGGTCGGAGCCGGCGATGCGCTCGGGCAAGGACACGTCCAGCATGCGCGAGGCCCAGACGATGGGCATGCCGTCCACCACGGAGAGGGTGGCCTTGTCGTAGGCGTCGCGAAAGCGCGTGTTCGTCTCCGCCAGCACCACGTGGTCCACGTTGGCGGTGAAGACGTAGCCGCCCCGGTGCGCGTCCACCAGGTCCCCGATGGCCTGCACGGCCTGCGGGAACGTGAGCTGATCAATGGCGAGGTGGCCGATGTTCAGGCGCGGGCGGGGAGAGGCGGTGTCGGGGGCGTGTGCGGTGGTCAAGGCAGCGTCTCACTTCACCGTGAGGTCGAGCACGGTGATGGAGTAGGGGGGAAGGCGTTGCGACAGGGCCTGTTCGGCCTTCGTTCCAGTGGCCTGTTCGGTGAAACCGCCCGGCGCGCCCGAGTAGCCCAGCACGCGCACGGTGTTGAGCGTGCCGCAGCCCTTGAACTCCAGCTGCGCCTGGGCGGCCTGTTCGGGGTCGAAGTTGAGCAGCACGGCGGTGAGCTTCTTGCCGGACGCGTCGCGGGACGCGAAGAGGCTGGTGCCCTCCGGCGCGGTGGTGGGCAGGGCGATGTCCTGGAAGCGGCCGCCCTTGCCGTCGAAGTCGCGGTACGCGCGGAACGCCCAGAACGTGGGGCTGTTCTCCGGCGGGTACTGCCAGAAGAACGCGGAGGTGAGCCCCTGCTGGCCGAAGCGGCCCAGGGCCTCCGCCTGCGCCAGTCCCCCGCTCATGTGCTTGAGCGCGCCGAAGTTGTACTCGCCAATGGACATGCCCCGGCCGGGGTAGTTCTCCGCGATCCACTGCTTCACGCGGGGGATGAGCTGGATGGGTTCACCAATCCAGGACTCGTCCTTGTAGGTCGGGTCCCACAGCGCGCGCGTGGAGCGGATCCGCCGCGCGTTGGTGTCCGGGTCGGTGGCGCCCTCCAGGCCCAGGCCCACGTTGCTCTGCGGGTAGAAGTGCACGTCCACCACGTCCAGCACGCGCACGCCGGTCTTCTTCTCGTGGTCGCGCAGCGAGCGCAGGTACCAGGGCAGCAGCGCCACGTCGCCGTGCGCGCGCCGGTCGGTGTACGGCGGGCGGCCGGGGGCGAAGTCGGCGGCGGACCAGAAGTAGTTCGTCCAGCCCCATTCCGCGGGGCCGGCGATGACGGCCTCTGGATCCGCGCGGCGCACGACGGTGCCGTAGTCGATGGTGCGCTTGAGCAGCTCGTCGTAGCCCAGCGGTTCGGGGTGCACGTCCCGGTGCGTGGAGCTCCAGAGGGCGGGCTCGTTGTCCAGGATGTACATGTGCACGCCGCGCGCGCCGCCGCGCTTGGAGTCGGCTTCGCGCAGGGAGCGCACCCATTCGGAGATGAACTCCGGTGGGGCCTGCACGCTGGTGGTCGAGGGCTGGCCCGGGGGCAGGGGCGTGCCGTCGCGGCGGATGCCGTTGCCGCCCGCGGGCTCCGTTTCGTCCACGGCCTGCTGCGGACCGAACTCCGACACCGGGAAGCCGACGGAGGTCGTGTCCTTGGCCACCCAGCCAATCAGGGGCAGCGTGAGCGCGGACCAGGTGTTGTGCTTGCGGTTGGACTCCAGGAAGTCATCCGCGCCGAAGCCCAGCTGCACGTTGCGGAAGTACCAGTCGTTGCCGGTGTTCCACGCGCGCCCCAGCTTCCAGTTGTAGCGGGACGTGGGGTTGCCGCCCCAGCGGCGGATGGTGGCGCCCAGCTTCCACTGGTGCGTGTCCTGCGTCTCCCGGTTGCCGTCCAGCGCGATGCCGTAGATGAGCGGGTTGATGGGGCGTGAGGGCGCGGCGCAGTCGATGACCATCTTCGACTCCTTGCCCGCGCCCCGGCCCGCGCGACCGCCCCCGGCCGCGCGCGCGGCGGCGATGTCCGGCGACAGCGGCACCAGGGCCACCTTGTCGAAGAGCACCCAGTCGCGGCCCACGTCCTTCGACGCGCGCATCACCACCCGGTCGAAGGGGAGGCTGCGCGGGTTGAGGACCTCCATGGGGACGACGACTTCAGCCCACTCGCGGTCCTTCTTGACGATGAACTCCGGGCTGATCCGCACGTGGGGGAACACGGCGGCGCCGGGCGAGTCCAGGCGCACGTCCAGGAACTCGCCGTAGGCCTCCGGCGCGGTGAAGCGGAAGGTGAGCGCGCCGTACGCGCCCGCGAGCTTGGGCTGGTAGAGGATCCACCCGCCGTAGTTGAACATCCGCAGGCGGGCCGGAGCGCTCCTGGGCAGCTCGCGGGGCGCCCAGCCGATGTCGTTCCAGCCGGGCTTGAGGCCGCCGTCGTAGATGATCACGGAGGCGGTGGGGTCCTGCGGCACGGCGGGCGCTGTCGTCGTCGGGGGCTTGGGGGCGTCCTTCGCGGCGTTGGCGCTCTGCTGCGCCATCGCCACGCCGGCGCTGCTGCCGAGCACCGCGCACGTGAGGATGACGCCCCGCTTCCACCGCGTCTGCTTCGCACTGTCAGCCATGACCTTCTTCAACGCATCCCCCGGCACGAAACCACCGCCGACTTGCGACCACTGACTGCGACTGCCAATCCAGCGACCGACCGCGACTCCAGCGGCCGATCATCACTCCAACAACCGACCGCGACTCCGGCGACCCGCGCCGACTACAGCGCGACCTCGTCCTGGTCCTTGCGCGGGAAGATGCGCGCGGGGATGCCCACCGCGACGCTGTCCGGCGGCACATCCTGGAGCACCACCGCATTCGCCCCGATGCGCGAACGGGCGCCAATGCGCACCGGCCCCAGGATGCGGGCCCCGGCGCCAATCCACACGTCGTCCTCGATGATGGGGTAGCCGTTGTCCTTGGCGGTGCCCACGGTGTTGTTGCCGTAGAAGCGCACGCGGTCGCCGATGCGCGCATCCCCGCCGATGACGACGCCCAGGCTGTGCACGAAGTACACGCCCTTGCCCAGCGTCACGTCCTTGCCGATCTCAATGCCCATCACCGCCGTCTGCGCCACGCGCAGCACGTGGTTGAGCAGCGGGATGTGGAAGGTGATGGCCGCCTCGCGTGCGCGGTTGAGCGCCGTGATGCGGTACGAATCACTGGTCAGCACCACCTTGGCCAGCGACTTCGCGTCGGAGTTGCCGGTGGCGGCCCTGGCCATCTCCACCGCGTCCGAGATGAGGGCTCCGAATAGGGTCTTCATCCTTGGGAATCTCCCCGGCCCTGCAGGTAGCGCGCGATGCCCCTGGCGATGCCCCGCAGGCCACCGGCCTCCGTGCGGGCCCCGCGCAGGTACTCCATGCCGTACGCGACGGACGTGCCCGCGAACGCGGCGCCCTTGAGGCCCAGCTTGTCCGCCATCGTGGACGCGTTCACCACCGCGGTGGTCAGCCGGCGCGACGCCTCCGGCGCCACCACCGCGGAGGCCAGCAGCGGCCGCGACAGGAGGTTCGTCTCGAAGAGCAGGCGCCACGGGTTCACGCCCTTCACGTCCGGGTGCTTCACGGACACGTGGGTGTCGAACATGCCGTAGCGGTGCGCGCGGCGGATCCACTTCTCGAAGCTCACGTGGTCGCTGCCGTGCAGCACGTAGGCGTCCGGGGCGAAGAGGAACGCGCAGCCGGCCTTCTCCAGGCGCACGCCCAATTCCACGTCCTCCGACTGGCCCAGCGTCTTGTCGAAGCCGCCCACGCCCACGTAGTCCGCGCGGGGGAAGGACACGTTGCCGGTGTACAGGTGGTTGCCGCGCGCCTTCGCGCCGGGGGCGGACAGCTCCTCGGCCATGCGGTTGTTGAGGTGCGCGTACCAGCGCTCGAACAGCGGCATGTCGCCGATTTCAGGGTCCGGCCGGATGCGGCCCAGCACGACGTTGCGCGAGCCCGGCGGGTGGTGCGCCAGGTGGCGAGCGAGGAAGTCGGAGGCCACCTGCATGTCGTCGTCGGTGACGAGCACCACGGTGCCCTTCGCGGCGATGACGCCCCGGTGCCGGGCGGCGGCGGCGCCCGCGTTCTGCTGCACCTCCACGCGCAGGGCGTAGGGCAGCTTCAGCTCCATCAGCGGTCCGCGCACGTCGGTGGCGGAGCCGTCGTCCACCACGACGACCTCGAAGTCGTCGGGCGGCAGCGTCTGGCCGGCGAGCTGCTGGAGCAGGCGCGTGATGAGGGGCAGCCGGTTGTACGTGGCGATGACGACGCTGAGCCGGGGGGCCGGCGCGGCGGAGGAGGCGGAAGGGCTCATGGCTTCTTCTTCTTCTTGTCGCTGTCGGCGCGGCGCTGCTTCTTGGAAGGGCGCGGGAAGGTGACGCTGCCTGCGAAGCGGTCCGCGCCCACCAGACGCAGCGTCTTCTCCGCGGAGCCGAAGTCCGTCTCACCCAGGGTGATGCACAAGAGCGCGGTGTCCGCGGCCAGGGCCAGGGGGAGGCTGGCCGGGTGGGTGATGAGCGAGTCGATGACCACGATGACCCGCTCGCCCTGCTCCACGCGGCGGCGCACCTCCAGGACCAGCCGGGGGGCGCCCGCGGGTTCGATGCCGGTGGCATCCACCAGCCGCAGGGGCGGCTCCGGGTACGGCGAGCCTGCCTCCAGCAGCGCCTGGGCCGCCTCCAGCGCGGGCGCGCCGGGGTGGGCCGGGATGACGGTGAGGAACGTCCAGGCGCGCCGGTCCAACGCGAACCACAGCCGCGACAGCTCCGCGGAGGGCACGGCGCTGGCCGGTGGGGTCTCCTCGGCAGAGGGGGGCGGGCTCGAATCGGCGGACATAGGAGGCGCGGACGGTATAACGCATGGAGGCGTCACCACCCAACGACCCGGGTGGGCGGGCGAGCGAAGGAGCGCGCCAATGGTCTGCTGTCATCACTGACACCCCCAGGAGCTGTCCGTGCGGGGGGCCGGCGATGGGGCCCGGGCGTGTTAAAGAAAGCGCGTGCAGAAGATCGGCTACCTGATTCCCGAGTTCCCCGGGCAGACCCACATCTTCTTCTGGCGCGAGCTGCAGGCGTTGCCGGGGAAGGGCGTCTCACCGGAGCTGGTGTCCACCCGCCCGCCGCCCGCGCGCATCATCAGCCACAGCTGGGCCCGCGAGGCCATGACGCGCACGGAGTACCTGGCGCCGCCGGGGCCGCTGGGCGTGCTCCAGGCCGCGCTGGAGATTGCCCGGGCCATGCCCACGGGCTGGGCGCGGTGTCTGGCGTCCATCGCCCGGGCGGAGGGCCTGGACGCGAAGGGGCGCGCGCAGCTGGTGGCGTTCGCGGTGATGGGCGGGCGGCTGGCGTCGCTGGCGCGCGAGCGCGGCTGGACGCACGTGCACGTGCATTCGTGCGCCAACGCGGCGCACGTGGCGATGTTCGCGCACCTGTTGTCGGGGCTCACGTACAGCATGACGCTGCACGGGCCGCTGGACGACTACGGGCCGAACCAGCGGGAGAAGTGGCGGCACTCGAAGTTCGCCTTCGTCATCACGAAGAAGCTCTTGGGGGAAGTGAACCAGGAGCTGGCGGGGAGCCTGCCCGAGCGCATCGAGCTTGCGCCCATGGGCGTGGAGCTGTCGCGCTTCCAGCGCACGGTGCCCTACGAGCCGTGGTCCGGTGAGGGGCCGCTGAAGCTGTTCGCGTGCGGCCGGCTGAACCCGTGCAAGGGGCACGCGGACCTCATCGACGCGGTGGGGATGCTGCGCAAGAAGGGCATCGACGCGCGGCTGTCCATCGCGGGCGAAGACGAGGCGGGCGGCACCACGTACCGCAAGGTGCTGGAGGCGAAGCTCGCGAAGGACGGCCTCCAGGACGCGGTGACGCTGCTGGGCGCGGTGAGCGAGGATGTGGTGAAGGATGGCATCCAGCGCTCGCACATCTTCGCGCTGGCGAGCCTCCAGGAGCCGTTGGGCGTGGCCATCATGGAGGCCATGGCGATGCGCGTGCCGGTGGTGGTGACGGGCGCGGGCGGCGTGAAGGAGCTGGTGGACGACGGCGTGGACGGCGTGCTGGTGCAGCCGCAGGCCCCCGTGGAGCTGGCCCAGAAGCTGGAGAAGCTGTCGCGCGACCCGTCCGAGGCGATGCGCCTGGGCGAGGCGGGCCGGCTCAAGGTGGAGAAGCAGTTCAGCAGCGAGCGCAGCGCGGACATGCTCGCGGCGATGCTGGGCGCGCGCCCGTCGTAGCGGCCGGAGCAGGGCGGATCCACCCGGGGGCCACGGAGCTTCCGTGGCCCCTTCGGGATGCGGTCACCGGGCCCGGTCAATCACCCCGTGGGGCCGTCCTGCCTGAAACAGGGCCGGATGGTGGGTGTCTGTCATTCCAACAAAAGGGCTGTTGGAAATCCCGGCGCCCCTGCCCCTGTTGGACCACTGAAAGACAGACACTGGATGCATTCGTGACAGCCGGATTGGAAATCCCGGGGTGGGATAGGTTTTCCAGACAGTCTGGGTAAATCCGGGAAAGAAGGCTCTGTCCGAGCTGGAGAGCTTTGCCATCATGGTCGTGCACGGACGCCGCTCGGGGGGCACTCCATGGCCGACTCAGAAACGCAGTTGTTCGCAATCCTGGTCATTCAATTCCGTTCGGGGCTGCTGAAGCACGCCCGTCGCATCCTGGGGAACACGGCGGATGCGGAGGACCTGGTGCAGCACGCGCTGGACGAGGCGTGGAAGGAGCGGCTGCACCTGCAGGGTGCGGAGGCGTTCCGGGCGTGGACGGGGCGGGTCATCAACACGCGGGCCATCAGCCTCTTGCGGCACCACCGCGCCGAGCAGCGCAAGGCGGTCAACGCCGGCTGGGTGACGGCGCTGAGCGATGATCCGGACGAGCAGGAGGGCGGCGAGCTCTGGACGTTCATCCAGGAGAAGGACCTGATGGAGGCGGTGAACGGCCTGCCGCCCCAGCAGCGCGAGGTGTTCCACCTGCGCGCACAGGGGCGCTCCTATGTGAGCATCGGCGCGCAGGTGGGACGCTCCACCGGCACGGTGGGCTGGTGGCTGCACCAGGTGCGTGAGCAGCTGCGCGAGCGGTTGCTGCCCATCGCCGAGGAGCGCCGGCTCTCCATCGGCGCGTGGCACTGATTCACCGCGTGGGTTCCACCCGGGCGGAGTTGCCGGGACGCGCGGGCACGAGCGCAGGGCCGGGGGCCTTCTGCTCGGGGAAGGAC
>NZ_RAWI01000291.1 GCF_003612125.1 Corallococcus praedator | reverse complement strand
AAGAGACAGCGTCCACCCTCCCCCGCCGCCTCCGCCGCGTTCTTCACCAGGTTGAGCAGCACCTGCCGCAACCGGGACGGCTGCACCCACGCGATGCCTTCACCGTGGACCTCCACCGTCACCGGGCCCAGGAGGGCGGACTCGCGCAGGCGGGCCACCACCTCTTCACACGCCTCGCGCAGCGCCACCGGCTCCACCGGCCCGCGTCCCGGACGCGACAGGTCCAGCAGCCCCTCCACGATGTCCTGACAGCGCACCGCCTCCTCCTCCACCACGCGCAGGTCCTCCGCGAGCGTGCCCTCCGCCCGCCGCTGCAACAGCCGCACGTACCCGAGGATGACGCCCAGCGGGTTGTTGATTTCATGCGCCACGCCCGCCGCCAGCCGGCCGATGCCCGCGAGCTTCTCGTGCTGGACGAGCTGTGACTGGTGCGCGCGCAGGGCCCCTGTCATCCGGTTGAGCTGCGCGGCCAGATGGCCCAGCTCCCCCGGGTCATCCTCCGGGATGCGCACGTCCAGGTCCCCGCGCGCCAGCCGGGCCGCCCCTTCCGACAGCCGCGCCACCGGCCGCGCCACCGAGTTGCCGATGTAGACGCCCACGCCCGCCGCGAACAGCGTGGCCCCGCCCAGGAACAGCAGCGCCCAGCGGAAGCTGTCGCGCTCCACCGCGCCCACGTGCGCCTCGAACGCCGCCATCGACGCGTCCGAGCGCTCCGTCAGCCCATCCACCCGCGCCTGGATGCGCGACACCCACTCCAGGGCCCGCCCGTGCGCCGCCTCCACCGCGCGCGCGTCCTTCGCCATCACCGCGGGCAGCAGCGTGTCCCGGTAGAGGACGTCCAGCGCGTCACCCGCCGCCTGGATGTCCGCCACCGCCGCGCGCTCCTCCGCGTCACGCGCCTGCTGCGAAAGCCTCCGCGTCAGCGCCTCCACGCGGGCGCGGGCCTCCGTGTGGAAGCGCCGGTGGCTGTCATTGCCCAGGATGATGGTGTGCGCCAGGTGCGCGTACTGGTCGCGCACCGCCGTGGCCAGCTCGCGCGCCTCCCGCGCCCGTCCGCCCACCTCGCGCAGCGCGTGCGTGCCCTCATGGATGTCCGACAGCCGGCCGAGCGCATAGCCCGACGCCGCCGCGAACAGCGCCACCAGCGCGCCGAACGCGAGCAACAACCTGCGGGTGGTGGTGCCGGAGACAGGGCGCATCACGGGCCTTCTTATATGGCCGGGGCCCGGTCCCGCGCCCCGGTGTCCTCCACCAGAGCCCCGATACCTCATTCCCCTTGCGCCCCGCCCCGCCTGCCGAGCATGACTCCACCCGAGAGGCGTGCGGGTCCATCCTCGAGGGATGCCCGACACGGGGAGCCACTCATGGCGATGCGCTTCAAGAACCTGGATGGCAGCGGACCGCACCCGTTCAACACCGTCTTCAAGTGGGCCGTGGTGGACAAGCTTTCGGGCAAGCGCCGCAAGTCGCCCGCGCGCGCCACCGTGCCGCACGTGGAGCCGGACCTCGCGGTGCTCGCCACCCCTCCCGCCCCGGGCGAGGGCGCGCGGCTGACGTGGCTGGGTCACGCAAGCTGGCTGGTGCAACTGGATGGCGTGTCGCTGCTCATCGACCCGGTGCTGCGCGACGCCATCAACGTGGTCATCCACCGCAACGTGCCGCCCGGCGTGCCGGTGGAGAAGCTGCCGCCCATCACCGCGAGCCTCGTGTCCCACAACCACTACGACCACCTGGACCTGCCCACGCTCAAGCAGGTGGGGGCCCGCGTCATCACCGGCCTGGGCCACGCGCCCATCTTCCAGGGCGAGGGCCTGCCCTTCAGCGAGCTGGACTGGTGGGAGTCCACGCAGGTGGGGCCCGTGCGCGTGCACTACGTGCCGTCGCAGCACTGGAGCCGCCGCGGCCTCAACGACGCCAACCAGATGCTGTGGGGCGGCTTCGTGGTGGAGGGCTCCAGCGCGCGCGTCTACCACTCCGGCGACACCGCCTACTTCCAGGGCTTCAAGGAGATTGGCGCCAGGTTCCCGCACCTGGACGCGGCGCTGCTGCCCATTGGCGCGTATGACCCGGCGTGGTTCATGCGCTTCCAGCACATGAACCCGGAGGAGGCCGTGCAGGCCTTCGAGGACCTGGGGGCGCTCGCGTTCTTCGCCATGCACTGGGGCACGTTCAAGCTCACCGACGAGCCGCTCGACGAGCCGCCCGTCCGCCTGGACGCGGAGTGGCTGCGCCGGGGCTGGCCGCGCGACCGCGTGCACGTGCTGCCCGTGGGCGGCACGCACACCGTGCGCCACGGTTGAGCCCCGGCGGGGCTTGTGTTCTCAAGCAGGCATGCTCCTGCCCACCCTCACCGCCCTGGTCCTCACGCAGGCACCACCCCTCACCTCCACCTCCGAGCAGAGCGGCTGGACGCGCACCGGCCGCTACGCGGAAGCCGAAGCCCTCTGTCGCGCCCTTCCCAAGGCGTTCCCCGGCAGGGCGCGCTGCGACACGCTGGGCCTGTCCCCGGAGGGACGCCCGCTGGTGGCGCTGGTCGTCAGCCAGGACGGCACCCTCACGGCGGACGCCGCGCGCAAGAAGCAGCGCCCCGTCGTCTTCTTCCAGGGCGGCATCCACGCGGGTGAAATCGACGGCAAGGACGCCGGCTACTGGCTCCTGCGCGACGCGCTCCAGGGCAAGGCGCTGCCGGACGTGCTCAAGGGCGTCACGGCCGTCTTCGTCCCCGTCTTCAACGTGGACGGCCACGAGCGCTTCAACCCCAACCACCGCCCCAACCAGGTGGGCCCGGAGGAGATGGGCTTCCGCACCACCGCGCAGAACCTCAACCTCAACCGCGACTACGTGAAGGTGGACGCGCCGGAGATGGCGCTGCTGCTCAAGTACCTCAACGCGTGGGACCCGCTCGTCTACGTGGACCTGCACGTCACCGACGGCGCCAAGTTCGAACCCGACGTCTCCGTGGGCCTGGAGCCCCAGAAGTCCGGCCCGCCCGCGCTCCAGGCGCTGGGCACGAAGCTGGTCGCGGAGCTCTTCACCGGCCTCACCGCCCAGGGCCACCAGCCGCTCGGCTTCTACCCGTCCTTCCTCGAGGACGATGACCCGACGAGCGGCTTCGCCTACGGCGTCCCCCCGCCCCGCTTCAGCCACGGCTTCTGGTCCATCCACCACCGCTTCGGCGTGCTGGTGGAGACGCATTCGTGGAAGACCCACGCCCAGCGCGTGAAGGCCACCCGCGACGTGCTGGAGGGCCTGTTGCGCCTCGTCGCCCGCGACGGCGCCGCGCTCCTGGCCGCCGTGAAGGCGGAGGACCAGAAGGCCACCTCCGGCCAGGTGCGCGAGGTGGTGCTCGGCTGGGGGAACACCGCGAAGCGGGAGACGCTCCAGTTCAAGGGCTATGCGTACGAGCGCGGGCCGTCGGACATCTCCGGCCAGCCGTGGATCCGCTACGACGACACGAAGCCCCAGACGTGGACGGTGCCGTACGCGCCGGAGCTGAAGCCCACGCTCACCGTGACGCTGCCCGCGGGCGGCTACGTCGTCCCCGCGGCCCACGCCGCATGGGTGGAGCCGAAACTCGTCACGCAGGGCATCACCTTCCAGCGCATCCCCCGCGCGGTGCCCGCCGCCAAGGTGGAGTCGTTCCGCTCGCGGGACTTCCAGTTCCGCGCCCAGTCCAACGAAGGCCACCAGACCCTCACCGCGAAGGGTGAATGGAAGCCGGACACGCAGGATGTGGCCGCAGGTTCGCTCTACGTGCCCGTGGCGCAGAAGAACGTGCAGCTGGTGGCGCACCTCTTCGAGCCGTCCGGGCCGGACTCGTTCCTGGCGTGGGGCTTCTTCAACGCCCACTTCGAGCAGAAGGAATACATCGAGGACTACGTCGTGGAGCCCTTCGCCCGGGAGCTGCTCGCGAAGGACGCGGGCGTGAAGGCCGCCTTCCAGGAGAAGCTGAAGGACCCCGCGTTCGCGAAGGATCCGCGCGCCCGCCTGCGCTTCTTCGCGGAGCGCCACCCGGCCTGGGATGAGCGCTTCGGCCTCTACCCCGTCTACCGCGTCGCGGGCCTTCCGCAGGCCGCCGCCGGGAAGAAGTAGCCCCGGAACGAAGAAACCCCCGACCCTCAGGTCCCTGGAAGGGACGTGAAGACCGGGGGCTTCTGGATGCCTTGCTTCTCAGTCACCCACGCTCCCCCGGTCCGCGCGGCGCCGGGGGAGCGTCTTCATTCCCGCCGCATCAACCGATGGGCTTCTCGCAGGCGCACGCGCTGACGTTGCACGTGAAGCCCGGGGCGCAGCCGCCGCAGTCCGGCTGGCAGACGCAGGCGCAGAGGCCCGGGTCGGCCGCGAAGCCGGTGCCGCAGTTGAGCGCGCCCGTGTCGCAGACGCAGCCGCAGGCGTTGTTGTCGAACTTGTAGCCCGCCGCGCAGGACGCGGACTGCACGCAGGAGCACGAGCAGGAGTTCGTGTTGCACGTCTCGAACGTGCCGCACTCGCCGCCGCAGTCCGGCGCGCAGGTGAAGTCACACACGGCGCGGTCGGTGTTGCACACCTGACCCGCGGGCGCGGTGCCGCCGCAATCCGCCGGGCACTCGCACTTGTCCGTGACGCGGTTGCAGGCGAGCTTGCCCGTGCAGAAGTCCGCTTCGTTCGGGTTGTAGTACTGGGTGTCCGTCGAACAGGGCGGCGGGCTGCCGTTGGGGTTGTTCGAGCGGTCGATCCAGTAGCGGTACGACAGCGCCGCCTGCGTCTGACCGGACGTCTTGGGACGGCACGCGCCGTAGAACGACACGGTGCGGTTGATGCCGTCCACGTCGAAGCCGTTGGTGCGGCTGCGCGGCAGGTCCCCGATGCTCGGGCACGCGGCGGGGTCCACCACTTCGGCCACGGCCACCTTCAAGGACGCGCCGATGGGCGGCTTGAGCGTGCGGTAGCCCACCGAGGCGATGACGCTGTCCACGATGGCGTTGATGGTGTTGGTGATGGCCACCTTGTCCCGGAGGCTGCCCGACACGCCGCCCGTGGCCCGGATGACGTCCAGATGGCGCGGGTTGGTGGGGTCCTCGGACGCGTCACAACGGCCGCCATCCGGCGGACAGATGATGCCGTGGACCTGGATGGACTGCCCGGTGGGGTTGCTCGTCGTCCCGGACGCGGTGCCGGTGTTGTTGAAGTACGCCGTGTAGTTGGCGACCGTGTCCGTGGACTGGTCCTTCACGTCCGTGAGGATGATGACCACCAGCTTGGCGCCCGCGCGCAGCTTCGTGTCCGCGGCACCCTGGGAGGCCCCCAGGTCGTTGATGGCCTTGCGCGCCGACTCCAGTGGACGCTCGGCCCCGTCACCCGCGAGGCCCACCCAGCACTGCTTGTCCGTCGTGCAGACGGTGTTGGGGATGGGGGTGTAGTTGGTGCCGGCCTTCACGGCGCACACGCTGTTGTTGCACACCGCGTTCTGGGTCAGCCACGACTTGAACTGGTTCACGTTGGTGGTGAAGTTGCGCAGCACGCCCGTGTTCGGCTTGGCGCCGTGGGTGTAGCTGGTCGTCACCATGCCCAGGCGCCAGTCCATCGCGGCGTTGCCCAGCTTGTTGGCGACGGCCGTGGCGGCCTCCGCCAGGTACGTCTGCGACGACGCCATGGAGCCGCTGTCGTCCACCACGAAGAGGAAGTCCACGATGGCGGTGTTGCCCGTGAAGACCTCGCACTGCACCGCGTCCGCGTCGCCGAACTGCGCCAGCGCGGAGCCGCCCGCCGTGTCCGCCGTGGTGAACAGGCTGCCCGCCTCCGTGTAGCTGCCGGCCGGGGTGATGGCGAGCACCACCACCACGCTCTGGTCGGAGCGGTGCACGTACTGCGCTTGAATCTTGAACGGACCGGTGATGCCGGCGTTGCCACCCAGTTGCTCCGTGGTGGCGGGAACCAGCGCCTTCACCAGCGTGTTGGTGAACGCCTTGAGGTCCGTGGTGCCGGCGAGCGCGTAGCGGGAGACCGCCGCGGGGAAGCCGTCCCAGGTCGTGAACGTCTGGGTGAACTCCACGGTCGCCGTCGCCAGTTCCGGCGTGCCGGTGCGGATGCCCGACTCGTCGTCGGACGGCGTGGTGGAAGCGCCCACCTGGGCGCGCTTGTACGCGATGAACGTCACCTGCTTGGTGTCGTCGTAGCCCATCACGCCCACCGTCTGTCCGGAGGCCTTGATGTTGATGAGGTTGGCCGTCTTGAAGGTGTTGGGCAGCGCCAGCCGCATGTCCGCGCCGCTGTCCTCGCGGAACGTCACCGTGCGCAGGTTCTGCGCGCTGCACGCCTTGCCCGCAGGCGTGTTGGCCGCGCCGTCCGCGGGGTTGTTCGGGTTCAGCTCGCCCGGATCCACGCGGCCGTTCTGGTTGGAGTCCTCCGCGCCGTCCGGGATGCCGTCACCGTCGGAGTCCGGCTTGGTGGGGTCCGTCTTCGTCGTGGGGTCCGCGTCGCCGGAGTAGCCGCAGGTGGTGCGGGGGGCCGCCGCCGTCGCCACGCCGCGCTCCACGCCGTCCAGCAGGCCGTCACCGTCGGTGTCAGGGTTGGTGGGGTTCGTCTCGCCGGCCTCCACGATGCCGTTGGAGTTGGGGTCTTCCCCGAGGAAGGCGTTGCGGCCGGCGCCATCCTGGAGGCCGTCGCAGTCGGTGTCCGTCAGGCGCGGATCCGTCTCACCGGAGTCCACGCGGCCGTTCTTGTTCTTGTCCTCCACACCGTCCGCCACGCCGTCGCCGTCCGTGTCGGCCTTGGTCTTGTCCGTCTGGGTGGCGTCCTCCACCGAGTCGGGGATGCCGTCGAAGTCGGTGTCGGGGACGGACGCGGCGCAGTCCGCCACGCGCGGGTTCTTCTCACCCGGGTCGTGGACGCCGTTCTTGTTCGTGTCCTCCGAACCATCCGAGCAGGTGTCGCCGTCGGTGTCGGGCTTGAGCGGGTCCGTGCCGGTGGACTTCTCCAGGCCGTCCGGCAGGCCGTCGTCGTCGGTGTCGCGCTTGCGCGGATCCGTCTCACCGGGGCTCAGCGAGCCGTTCTTGTTCGCGTCCTCCACGCCATCGGACAGGCCGTCATTGTCGGAGTCCGCGGTGTTGGGGTCCGTCTCTCCGAGGTCGCGCTTGCCGTTGCGGTCGGCGTCCTCCAGGCCGTCCGGCAGGCCGTCGCCGTCCGTGTCCACCTTCACCGGCGAGGTGCGCGAGGCCGGATCCTCATCCGGGTAGAACGAACAGGTGGGGACCACGCTGCTCGTGCGGCCCACTTCCACGCCGTCGCGGATGCCGTCGCCGTCGGTGTCGCGCAGGCCGGGGCTCGTCTTCAGCCCGCCCGTGTAGACGGTGGAGTATTCCTCCTGGTCCGTCAGGCCGTCACAGTCCGAGTCCTTGGTGGCGTTGGTCGGATCATACGGGTCGGTGGGGACCTTGCCCGGGTCAGGATCGGGGTCCACGATGATGCCTGCGTCCTCGACGTAGCCGGCGTCGAAGCCCGCGTCGACGACACCGGCGTCGGTGCCGCTGCCGCCATCGTCGGAGGGGCCTGCGTCGGTGCCTGGGCCGGGGCCCGGATCGGGGTCTGGGTCACTGCCACCGCAGCCCGCAAGCAGCGTGGCCGCAAGCAGGGTGCCGGAGAAGAGTCGGATCCAATTGCGCATACGAGTTGGCACTCCGGGAAGGGGGGTTACGGAGAGGCCCCAGCATAGAAGGAGCCGAGCGGAATTCCGATGTAGGTGCTCCCCTGGTAGGAGGGACGCATCTCGATTTGGAAACTTTGCGTCCGCCGCTGTCGCCTGTTTCCGACCGCACTGTCTGGACGGGGGACTGGAGGGCTCGGCTATCGTCCGGCCCGTGCCTGTCTTCGGTCTCGCGGCGGTGTGGAGGGGAGGGGCGTCGCCCGCGAAGGCGGCGTCCGTGGTGGAGGGCCTGGGCGCGTTGCTGCCGTCCGCGCAGTCCATGCAATTGCTGGTGGCGTTCCGCGACGAGGAGGGTGCGCTGGAGGTGAAGGTGGAGGTGCCCGGCTATCCGCGCGCGGCGGTGGAGCGGTTGGGCGAGGAGGTGCGCAAGAGTGGCGGCACCTTCGTGGAGCTGTGGCGGCTGCCCAAGTCGGAGCGGGACGCCCTGCGCTCGAAGACGCTGGCGGGCGGCACGCCGTTCACCGGCGACGAGCGTGCGCAGGCGGCGCAGGAACTCCAGCAACACCTGGAGGCGCTGGCCGCGCGACCGCCGCCGTCCGCGCCCCTTTCCACCGCGCCCGCGCCGGAAGTCGCACCCGCGCCCACGCGGGGCGGCGAGTCCTACCGTGCCCCGGAGGAGGAGGCGCCGGAGGACGGGCCGCAGCGCCGGGGCCGGCGCTTCGCCGTGAAGCTGGAGCTGGAGTTCCGCACGGAGCTGGACTTCGTGCGCGAGCACGCGCTGAACATCTCCAACGGCGGCCTCTTCGTGCGCACCGCGCACCGTCCGCCCCAGGACAGCGTCGTCACGGTGGACGTGAAGCTGCCCAACGGCCAGCGGTTGCAGGGCGAGGCTTTGGTGGTGCACGTGGTGGACGCGCCGTACACGGGCGGCGTGGGCCTGGCGTTCCTGAGCGACGACGCCACCTTCTCGCGGACGCTCGACGACTACCTGGCGAGTCTGGTCGGCGGGGAGAAGGCGTGACCACGCAGGAGGAAGGGTCCCTGGAGAAGTGGCCCCGCGACTGCGGGCGCTTCCAGCTGTTGTCCCGGCTGGGGCGCGGCGGCAACGCGGAGGTGTTCCGCGCGCGGATGGTGCAGGGGATGCTGGCGGGCGAGGAGGTGGCCCTCAAGCGCGTGCGTCCGGAGCGCGCGAGGGACCCCGAGGCGCGCGAGCAACTGCTGCATGAGGCGGAGCTGGCGCGCTGTCTGTCGCATCCGCACATCGTGGGCTTCCGCGAGTACGGCGAGCAGGCGGACGGGCCCTATCTGGCACTGGAGCTGGTGGAGGGCACCGACCTGGGCCGGGTGCTGGCGCAGTGCCGGCGTCGGCGCATCGAGCTGCCCATCGACATCTCGGTGATGATGGTGCGGCACGTGCTGGAGGCGCTGGCGCACGCGCACGCGGCCACCAACGCCAAGGGGCGGCCGCTGGCGGTGGTGCACTGTGACGTGTCGCCGCACAACGTGCTGCTGTCGCGCGGCGGCGAGGTGAAGCTGGCGGACTTCGGCGTGGCCCGCTCGCGCGCGGGCATGGCGGTGGACTGGCGGCGCATGGGCAAGCAGCACTACCGCTCCCCGGAGCTGCTCGCGGGCGAGGTGTCGGTGGCGGTGGACCTGTGGGCAGCGGCGGTGCTGCTGTACGAGCTGCTGTCGCTGGAGTCGCCCTTCGAGGGCAGCACCGAGGAGGAGGTGGAGGCCTCCATCCGGGGTGTGCGGGTGACGCCCGTGCGCATGCTGGCGCCGGAGGTGTCCGACCCCTTGGCGCTGGTGTTGGACCGGGCGCTCGCGCCGCATCCCGCGCAGCGCTTCTCGTCGGCGGAGCAGTTCGCCCGGGCGCTGGCGGCCCTGAGCGACGACCGGGTGGCGACGCCGCTGGCGGTGGCCGCGGTGGTGCGCGGCCTGATGGGCGCGGAGCCGGTGTCGGGCTGACGCCCGGGGCGGCTCACGCCACCTGTTGTCCCAAGGCGACGGTGATGCCGCCGTCGCCTTCCACCACGAGCCGGCTGCGACCGCCGCCCTGCTTCACCACGCGCACCTGCACGCCGATGCGCTCCGCCAGCCCGCTCACGTGGGAGATGATGCCCACCTGCCGGCCGGTGGCCTGGAGCGCGTCGAGCGTGGCCAGCGCCACCTCCAGCGTCTCCGGATCCAACGTGCCGAAGCCCTCATCGATGAAGAGGGTCTCCACCTGCGTGGTCTCCGACGACAGCGAGGCCAGCCCCAGCGCGAGCGCCAGGGACACGAGGAAGCTCTCGCCGCCGGAGAGGCTGGCGACGCTGCGCACCTCGTCGCCCATGTCGCCGTCCACCACCTGGAGGTCCAGGTCGTGGCCGGGCACGCGCTCCAGCCGGTAGCGGCGCGCAAGCTCGCGCAGGTGCGCGTTGGCGTGCAGGAGCAGCGCATCCAGCGTGAGGCTCTGGGCGAACACCTTGAACTTCTTCCCGTCGTGCGAACCGATGAGGTCGCCCAGCGTCTTCCACACCTCCGCCGCGCCCCGGCGCAGCTCCAGCGCGCGTGCCTCCGCGCCGTGTCGTGCGCGGGCCGCGTCGTCATTGTCCAACCGGGCGCGCAGCATGGCCTCCGCGCGGCGGCGCACGTCGACATCCGTGCGCAGGCGCTCGCAGAGGTCAGCGACGTCGGCTTCGGCCAGCGCGGGGAGGCCCGAGGCTTCATGGCGGACGCGGCGTTCCTGGCGCTCCACGAGCACGGCGCGGGCCTGGGCCACGGACTCGCGCAGGGCGTTGAGCGAGCGCGCTTCGCTGTCGCACCAGGCGGCATCGCGGGACAGCAGGGCCTTGAGTTGCTCCAGCGTGGTGCCATGGCCCGCGAGGCGTTCGGCGAGGACCGCCTGGGCGCTGTCGAGCGCGCGGACCGCTTCGGCGCGCAGACGCACCGCGTCCTCGGCGCGCGCGGTGGCCACCTTCTCCGCCTGCTGGAGGGACTCGGCGGCCTCGCGGGCGCGCTCGTAGGCGTCCACGGCCGTGTCGAGCCGCGACTGGACCTCCGCGCGCACCTCCTGCGTGGGACGGCCCTGGAGCAGTCGCGCGCGGGCCTTCGAGGCGTCCTGGAAGGCGGCGTCCTTGAGGCTCGCACGTCCGGCCGCGGTCTGGGCGTCCTCGTGGCGGGCCTGGAGGCGGACCTCTTCCCGGGCACGGCGGCCCTGCTCTTCCTCCAGGCGCTTGCGCGCGGCTTCGAGCTCGGCGACGCGCTCGCGCCACTTCGTCACGCGCTCCAGGCACCGACCCTGGAAGCGCAGCGGATCCTCCGCGAGCTTCTCCTGCCAGGGAGAGGTCTCATTGGCGAACGGCGGAGCGACCTCGGTGAGCGCGCGCTGTCGTGCCTCGCGAGCGGTGTCGCGGCGAAGAAGCGCTTCGCGGTGGGCCTGCACCGCGCGGGCAAGGGCATCCTCGGCCTTGCGCAGCGCTTCGGCGGAGCCCTCGCGTCGCGTGCGCAGGGTCTCCAAGCGGGCACGGGCCTCTCGCGCGGCGGCGGCCCGGAGCTCCGCTGACTCCTCCTCCTCACGCAGGGTCGCAAGCCGGACGCGCACGTCCTCCTGCGCCCTCTGGGTCCACGCCTGCGCGCTAGCGGCCTCCGCGTGCTCGGGGGGCGCGTCCCCAGCGCGGGAGTTCTCGGACCTGCCTGCCAGCGATGCGGCGGCCGCCGGGGACAGCGAGCCATCCACGCCGGAGCGCACCTCTCCGGGCAATGAGGACACGTCGACGCCGGGGAGCACCGCGCGGGTCCACCGCTCGCGCGCTGCCCTCCAGGATTCCTGATGTCCCTTGCGCCTGCGGGCTGCCGTGTCGCGCCGACCTTCTGCCTGCGTCGCGGCCGTGTCCGCCGTCGCCTGCCGTACGCTCGCCGCGCCTTCCTGCTTCGCCGCGACATCCCGCGCCGACTCCAGCTCCACCACCCGGGCCGCGGCCTCCGCGACCAGCCCCTCCAACGCCGAACCCTCGCGGGCATACGGATGCTCGAGCGCACCACACAGCGGACAGGCTTCGCCCTCGTGCAGCGCGGCCCGGTGCGAGGCCAGTCCCTGCGTCGCCTCCGCGCGCGACTGCGCACGCCGGGCCTCCTGCAGCATCGCCTCCTGCGTCGCACGCCGCGCCGCCGCGCCCTTCGCCTCCTCCCGCGCGCACTCCGAGGCTTCGCGGTGCGCCTTCACTTCCGCGTCCGCGTCGCCTTCCGCCGAGCCCTCCACCCGCGCGCCCTCCCCCGCGAGCGCCAGTGCCCCCAACGCATCCTGCCGCGCCAGCAGGGCCTCCCGGAGCGCCCGTCGCGCCGCGCCCCCGTCCTCCCC
>NZ_RAWI01000290.1 GCF_003612125.1 Corallococcus praedator | reverse complement strand
CCACCCGTGCCCGTCCCACCGCCGGTCCCCGCTTCAGAGCCCGCGAGGGGCGGCATGAACGCGCGCAGCTCGTTGAGCTCCGGCAGCAGGCGCAGGGGCGCGAGCGTCTCGAAGGTGGCGGCCAGTTCCTCTCCTTCCGCCGCCGACGTCACCGCGAAGCCCGCCGGCAACGTACCGCTCACGTTCGCCTTGCAGCGGAAGTGCTGGAGGCCCACCGCCGCGGTGCCCGGACTCGGCCGGTAGCCGATGTGCCCCAAGAGCTTGGAGACGGACCCTTCCAGCCGAGCGGTGGTGAGGAAGCACTCCTCCGCCCAGGCCTGCTGGTACGTCCACAGCACGTGCAGCGCGAGCGCCACGCTGTCCAGCACCCCGCGCCCCAGGTCCACCGAGGACGGCGCCGCGTACGCGAGCGGGTTCCACGTGGGCGCCTCGTCCACGCGGGCGAAGGTATTGCGCGCCGTTTCACCCAGCCGGGTGCGGAGCTGTTCGTGTGTCAGCGCCTGGTGCGTGGCGGGAACGCGGCTCATCGCAGCCCTCCACAGACGTGCACGGTGAGGACCCCTTCGGAGCCCGGCCAGAAGCCGCCGCGCGCGGTGGCCACCTCTTCCGGTCCAATGGGGATGACCCCTTCGGCCAGCCGCTCCGGCGCGTGCGACTCCAGCCGACGGAAGCGCTTCACCCGCACCGCCGTCACCCCGGCCACGCGCAGCACCGCCTGGTAGAGGTCCGCGAGCTGCACATCGCCGTTCAGCCCGGAGCGGTCCGGATCCAACAGACCGCCGTCCCCCGCGATGGCGCCCACCACGGCGTCGCGCAGCTGATCCGCCTGCGCGTGCGGCGCGGCGTCCACCTCCAAATCCAAGTCGAGCGGCACCCACCGGGGAGGCAGTGCTTCCACGTCCACGCCCAACAGGCGGATCTCCTCCAGCCGCCGCCGCACGCCCGCCCACCGGCGCAGGATCTCATCGCGGTCCAGCGTGTCCTCGTCGCGCAGCAGCACGGTGACGCGGATGACGGTGCGCAGCTCCCTCGCCACCACCCGCGCGGACGCCCCCGCGACCTCCGGCATCCGCTGGAGCAGGCGCACGTAGTCCTCGACGGTGACGGCCGACAGCGGCTCGGAAACGCCCGCTGGCGCGCGGTAGCGGAGGGAGTCGAGCGATTCCGGGTCGCGTCCCCCGACCGCTTGCAGCGGGTTGTCCACGCGCACCAGCAGGCGCACGTCGTCCATCGACTGCTCAAGCAGCGCGCCCGCCGACGCCGACCGCTGCGCATCCAGCGGGACCTGGAGGAGCCGCGTGAGCACGCCCTCCCCCACGTTGGCCACCGTCCCCAGCCCCACGCGCAGCGACAGGCCCAGCGCCGTCGGGCGGGGCGGCAGCGCGGCGCCGTTGACGCCATCCCCATACCGGAGGCTGGCGCCGCCCGTAGGGGTCGCGCGCAGCACGACGACCTCATCCCCCGGCCCCTGCACGGACAGGTCGTCCACCAGCGTCCACGGGTCGTCCTCCACGCTCACCTGGATGCGAGCCGTCCCGCGCCGCCCCTCTTCTCCCGGCAGGGGATACCCGGTGGCCTGGACGCTGATGGGGTGGAAGGGCAGCACCACCTCGCGCTCACGGCTGCCGTCCACGATGGGTGATAGCAACGCGCGCCACTGCGCGAGGCTGCGCGCGAAGGGCTCCGCCGAGTCCGCCTCGAACCCCTCCGGCAGCGGCGTCACCGGCAGCCCATGGTGCGCGGGCACGACGTTGCCCAGCACCGTCGCGCGGGGTCCCGGCGTTGGATCGCCAGGGGCCAGGAACGGCTCCGTCGCCAGCCGGCGCGGATCCCATCCGATGAAGGTCGTGTCGGTGGCGAGCGCCACGGACGTCACGCGCACCACGAGCCCGCCCTCGCCGCGTCCCCGGTACAGCACCAGCCAGCGGCCGGGCTCCAGCTCCGGGAACACCCCCGCGAGCGTGGCCCCGGTGTCCCCCACGAGCACCGACTCCGCGAGCGGGATGGACTCCAGGCGCGGGAAGTACGACAGGGGCGCTTCGGTGACGAACACCAGCGACTGCTCCTGCGTGGAGCTGTTGGCCACCAGCGTGTCCGCCGGAATCTCCAGCACGCCCCCGCCGGTGAGGAACTCCAGGGCCGTGGTGCCGGGAGGAAGCGAAGACAGGTCCAGCTCCTCCAACCGGGCCTTCACCAGCACCGCGAGCGCGTCCGCGTCCAACCGGAAGCGCAGCATCGCCGTGGCGGACAGGCCCGGGTCGGGCACGCAGTCCAGCGCGCGCGCATGGTCCTCCACGGAGCGACGCAGCCGCGCGTCCTCCAGGAAGCCTTCCACCACCGCGCGCTCCTGCTGGTAGGCCAGCGAGTCCAGCTGCGCCGCCACCGCCTCCAGCAGCATCGTCGTGAAGTCCGCCGGCCCCCGGTCCTCCCACGGCGCCATCACCGTGCGGGCCCGCTCCAGCATCACCGCCAGCAGCGAGCGGGCATCCCGGGCCAGGTAGTCCACCAGCGCGCCGGGCGCCGGCCGCTCCGGAGCCGCGAGCCACGGACGGGGCTGCGGATCGCGCACGTCACAGCCCGGCACCACGTCCGGAGCCCACGCCCCGACGAAGGGCGCGGGGTCCCTGGGACCATCCCCGGGCACGACCACCGCGGCGCGGGACACCGCCGCCTCCGGAACCAACCGCAGGTCCACCGTCTCCGGCGGAGGCAGGCTTCCGGTGAGCAGCACCGGAGGCACCGTCGGCGTCCCCGGCGTCACGTAGGGCAGCGGGCCCACCGCCAGGAACGGCGGCCCCGATCCTTCCGCGAACAGCGCGAGCGCCGAGGACAGCTCCGCGTCCGTCTCCAACGCGAAGGGCGCGCCAACGATGGCCGTGAAGAGCGAGTCATACGCGCGCACCTCGCCCGGCCCCAGCCGGAGTCCGTGCGCATGGCGGTGCCAGGTGAGCTGCGCCAGCAGGAGCTGTTCCGCCTGGAGCCAGCCCGCGTGCACGGACGTCCACGCCTCGGTGCGCCGCACCAGCGCGGTGCGCAGCCCGCCCTCCAGTTGCAGCGCGGTGCCGGTGATGACGAACAGGGAGCAGTCCTCGACGGAGAGCTCCCCTGGGGTGCCCACGTCCAGCACGGGCTCCAGACCGCCCAGCGGCGCCGCCACGTGCAGGCCCACCACGTCCGCGTCCGACGGAAACGCAGGCAGCGTCAGCGGACCGAAGACAGCGCCCGCCAGGGACTCCAGCGCGGCGGTGAGCCAGTCCGACCACGCCGGGGCCGGCTGGGCACCGACGGGCACCGGCGCCGCCGCCACGCGACTCACCTCCACGTCGCGCACGACGACCGGTAAGAGCGAAGGTCCGCCCAGCACCCGCATGCCCGTGGCCACGGTGCCACCCAGGACCTCCTCCACCTGTCCGAGGCCCACCTCGATGCCGCGCCCGCCCAGCGCGAGCAGGCCCAGCGCGAACGCGCCTCGCACCTCGCGCACGGTGAAGCCGCGCAGTTGGAGCGGACCCGGAGCGCCCACCAGCAGCCCCACGCCCCACTGCGCCTCCAGTGCCTTCACCTCGCTGACGGACACGTCCACCGCGGACAGGCCCTCGCCCTCTTCGCGGGCCACCAGCACCCGTGCCCCGACAGCGCGGGCGCCGGAGACCTTGGACACCGTGAGTCCGGAGAGGTCCGCGCGGAAGAGGCCCGCGAGCTCCAGCCCCACGCCCACCTGTCTGCCGTGGACCTCGCGAATCGTCACGTCCGCCCACTGCGAGCGCTGGCAGACGGCCCGCACGCCGAAGGCGTCCCCGGACGAAGCCTCCACGGTGGAGAGGGACAGTCCGGTGATCCGCGCCTCCTGCGCCCGGAGCAGCAGCCCCGTCGCGTCCGCGCCCTGCGCTGCCGTCACCGTGAGCGAGTCGATGATCACCGTGCCGTCAGGCGACTCCACCGTCAGCGCCGTGCAGTCCGCCGAAGCGGTGGCGGCCACCGACACATCCGACACCTCCACCCGACCGCCCTTGAGGACCAGGCCCTTCGCCGACTCCGCCGCCACCACCGCCACGTCCAACAGGCCCGTCACCATGCCGATGAGTTCGAGCGACCCTCCATCGAGCTTCAGCGTCACCCCCGCCCCGCCGCGCAGCCGCAGCGCGTGCACGGGCGAGCCGATGACGAAGTCGGTGGTGAGCACGCCCACGCCCACGGGCAGCACCCACTCCACCTCACCCGGGGGCGCGGTCTGCAACGCCGTGTTCGCCGCCTCCAGCGAATCCTCCAGCGGCAGCGTCAGGACGAGCGCGCTCACGGGGGCGCCTCCAGCGTCCGGCGGAACAGCTCCGCGTGCTCCTCGCCCGTCGCCAGCAGCGTGTAGAGGATGTCCACGTAGAGGGTCGCGTCCTCGGCGGTCACCTTCACCGCGTCCAGCCGGATCTGCTCGCGCATGAACTCCTGCACGTTGAGGCGGATGATGTATTCGGCCGCCGCGGCGGCTTGCGGACTCGCGGCGCCAAACACCATCTTCTGCACGCCGCACCCGAAGCGCGGCCGGTTCACCCGCTCCCCGGGCAGCGTGAAGAGCAGCTGCTCCAGTTGCTGCCGGATGACCTGCGCGGGCCCCACGGTGCGGGGCGTGCCCAGGTCTCCCAACTGGAAGGGGAAGTGCAGACCGCGGCCCATCACGCCACCCCGTTGAGCGCGTCGCGCGCCAGGTCCACGTCCACTTCGTAGCGGGCCAGGGCCTCCGCCCACACCCAGCGGTGCCGCGCGCCGCGCACGTACCACGTGCCGTCCATCAGCGTGCCCGCCCCCACGAGCCCCACCGGACGCCGCGCCCGGAGGATGCGCTCGTAGCGCAGGCCCTGCACCGTGCCGTTCGCCTCCGCCAGCCAGTCCGCCTCGCGGTAGTCCGCCCACGCCAGGTTCTCCACCTCCGGCACGTCGTGCGGCACGTCCACGTACTGCAACCCCACCGCCTTCACGTCGGGACGCTTGGGCAGCACCGCCGCCATCCGCGCCTTCAGGATGTCCGCGCGGCTGGTGCTCCCCATGCGAGGGAAGCGCGGCGCGGACACGGTGGCCGAGCGGATGCGCCGCGTGCGCTCGTCGATGTGGTTGCCCCGCAGCTCCGTGGGCCGGTGGCTCTCCCAGCGCGCCTTGAGTTCGATGACCGACGGCGTGGAGCGCGGCAGGAGCGACAGGTCCGGCTGCTTCGGCCCGTCCGGCCGGGGCAGGTGGAAGTGGCCCACGCACTCCGCCGCCGCGTTGCCGCCCGCGCCCACCGGGCCCGGCTTGCGCTCCACGAAGGCCTCGTAGCCATTGCGCCTCGCGAGCCACCGGAGGAGCGCCGCGTCCGTGCCACGCTGGAGCACCACCGCGCGGGCCGCGTCGCGCACCGGCGCCGTCTCCTGCACATCCAGCCCGAAGCCATACTCACCGTAGAGCTGCCGCGCGATGCCCGCGTCGGACAGGCCGCTGAACGAACGCGTGCGCTCCTCCAGGTGCATCAGGCACGACGCATCCAGCCCGTACAGCTCCAGCGACGAGTCCGGCACGCGCGACGGGCCGAAGTACGGCTCCACCGCCGTGATGTAGCCGTCGAACACCACCTCCTGCACGTCCGGCGCCTCGCTGTCCGGCGCCCCCAGCCCGAAGCTGATGGTGATGCGCTTGAGCAACTGGAAGCGTCCGTCCGCCAGCGCGTCCCAGTCCCCGGCGTCCGTGGGCGCCATGTCCAGCGACAGGTGGAATGACGACGCGTCGTCGGTGCGCTCGTCCACCTCCAGGCGCGACACCCGGCCCCGGGCATCCGTCATCGGTTGCCCGTCGATCCACAGTTGGAGGAACGCCGCGCGTTGCTCCGCCATCAGGGCTTCTCCGGAATGAAGAGCACCGTGCCCGGCTCCAGGAGCGCCTCGGGTTCGAAGGTGGGGTTGGCGTCCACGATGCGCCACGCCTGGAACGGGTCGCTGAAGTAGCGCTGCGCGAGCAGGTCCAACCGGTCCCCCGCCACCACCTTGTGCAAGAGGGATGTGGCCTGACGGGGCGCCACGCGCGGCACGTACAGCGACACCGTGGCGCCGCCCGCGCCCAGGGGCACCGCGTACGTCGGCAGGTCCTTGTTGCGCGAGGAGGGGTCGCTCATGGCCGCTACACCGTGCCGTTCGACTTGAGGCCCGGCTCCAGCGCCTGGGCGATGAGGGTCTGCGCGTCCGCGCCCTTCACCGCCGCCAGGTCCTCCATCTCCCTGCGCTGATCCCTCAGGTTGTTGAAGGCCTGGGCCACCTTGCTGTTGGCCGCGTTCTCCCCCACCTCCAGGATGCGCATGCGCAGGTCCACCTCCGCGCGCAGCGGAAACAACCCGGTGTCGAAGCGCTGCTCCACGATGGTCATCCCGGTGATGACCACCGGGAACGTGCGCGGCCCCAGCAGCAGCAGCAGCTCCGTGGGGGTGAGCGACACCAGCTTCGTCGCGGGCTTCTTCTCCTCTTCGCCCGTCTGGTCCTTGCCCAGCGCCATCCCCTCCAGCAGCGCCAGCTCCGGCAGCACGCCGGACGTGCCCGCCCACTCGCGGTCCCGCAGCAGCGCCTCCGTCACGTCGAAGATGAGCTTCAGCGCGAGGGTCTCACTCTTCGCGTGCAGGCCGCCGCCGCGCTGGCCGTCGGTGAGGACCTTGGTCTGCTCGGGCGTCTTGCCCGGCTTCGACTCCCACTGGCCCGCGCGGGTGCGCGTCACCGTCTCCGGGTTGTACTGGAAGCGCAGCGCCCGCACGCTCGGCTCGGCCTTGGGGTCCTCCGCCGTCTGCGGCAGCGTCACCAGCATCCCCCGAGCGAGCTGCTGATCGAACGCGAGGAGGGTCGGATCCAGGTTGCGTGTCATCCGTTGCCCCGGATGCCGCCGGACGCCTCACGCAGGGCGAGGCTCCGGGCGATGGCGTCGTTGTTCTTGTCGATGAGCGTCACCATCGTCTGGGTGAACAGCTTGATCAGCTCGCGCGGGTCCTCCGGAACGGTGCGCAGCATCCACGCGAGCTCGCGCTCCAGCTCGCGGCGGGTGAGTCCGACCTGTCCATGCACGGGGGGTGGGGCCATGGCGTGTGCGTCCTCTCGTCAGCTCCAGCCATCCACCAGTGGACGGCCTTCCAGCTCTCTGCGCAGCAGCTCCAGGTAGCGCCACCGCCGCGAGCGCGGCAGGGCCAGGATGTCCGTCTCCGACCAGTGGTAGTGGAACGCCAGGACGTGCACCTCCGTCTCCAGCCGCGCCGCCCCACCCCGCAGCTCGCGCGCCAGGAGCGAGAACGGATCCAGCTCCAGCTCCAACCACGCCGAACACCGCGGGCATCGCGCCATCAACCCCAGGTCCGGCGCCGTCGTGCCCTCCGCCAGCGCCAGCGCCACCGCATGTCGCGAGCGCGCGGGCAGCGCCTTCCAGTCCCCGGCGGACAACGGCCGTCCCTCCACCTCCACCAGCCGCGACCACAGGAGCGCGGAGCGTTCCTCGCGCGTGCCCCCCGCGCCCCAGAGCGCCGCGTCGTCCTCGCCCGTCGGCTCGCGCACCTCGGCGGTGCCCTCCGGCAACACCACGCGGAGGACCTCCGGGGCCGCGTCCGGCCGCTCCGGTGCCAGCGCGGACAGGCGCACGTCCACGTCCGCCAGCGCGCCACAGCCGGGCGCGGGACAGCGCGCCACCAGCATCAGCCGGTCCCCATACATCCGCGCCCGCAGGTGCAGGGCCAGGTGGTGCCGGTCCCCGCGCGTCAGCGCCGCCGCGAGCGACGCATCCACATCCCGATAGTCCCCCAAGCGCCCCAGGCACGAAGCGAGCAGCGCGCTCACGGTGCGCGGGTCGAGCTGCTCGCCCGCCTGGGCCAGCGCCCACTCCTCGCGGCCGGTGAGCGGGCGCAGCTCACCCTGGCGGTGGCACCGGCCGTCCTCGTCGAAGAGGCCGTGGGGCAGCAGCACCGGGATGGGGGGCTCGAAGAGCACGTCAGGCCACCGGCTCGCTGGTGAAGCCTTCGTGCTGGAGTTCGATGATCGAGACGAGGATCTCGTTCGCCTCCGCGGCCAGCTCCGACATCGCGGTGAACTTCGAGACCCACGCGTTGTGGAGGATGAACTTCTTCACCGGTTTGTTCTGGTCCAGGTCGTAGACGAGGATCTCCACGGTGCGCCGGTACTCGGGCTCCACGGCGCGCAGGCCCGGGGTGGCCTCGTGGCGGATGAGCTGGGTGGCCCAGTCGTGGAAGGCCGTGTCGTTGGTGAGCCCTGCCTCCAGCGTGACGGTGTCGAAGTGCACGCGGCCCGGGGACAGCTCGTCCACGGAGCTGAGGTTGTTGCCGGCGCGGAACTTCACCACCTCCACCGTGCCGGTGAGGCCACTGATCTTCCGGCACGCGTACACCTCCACGTTGTTGAGCAGCACGCGGAAGTTGAAGTTGCGGAAGGGGTCGCGCTTCGTGGATTCGACGAATCGGGGCATGGCGGGCTCCTCGAAGGAAGAAGGGGACGTCAGGCGGGCGACGCGGACGGCGCGGCCTTCGAGGGCGGCGGCCGGGGCACCGGCTCCCAACCCTCGTGGGTGAGCTCCACCGACATCAGCGCCACCTCCCCCGCCATGGCGTCCAGCTTGGGCAGGGCGTGGTACTTGCTCACCCACGCGTTGTGCACGTGGAAGCTGCGGATGCGCGCCTCGGCGGGGCCCGGCGTGGGGACCTCGGTGGGGTGGGCGTACTCGTCCCACAGGTCGATGAAGACATCGCGCTTCACCGCTTCGCCGGGCGCCTTGCCGGTGCGCACGAACTCCAGCACCGCGCGCGCCCAGCGCTCCAGGGTGTCATCCACCGCCAGGCCCTGCTCCAGGACGATGTTGTCCCAGCTCACCTTGTGGGGCTGGGCATAGCGGTGCAGGTTGTTGCCGCCCTCCCACACCTCGTAGGCCCCCACCTGGACGGTGAGGCCGGAGACAGAGCGCACGCCCGCCACGTAGTCACCGGCGGCGGACGTGTCCATGCGCAGGCGGAAGCGGTAGGTCCGCAGCGGGTTGCGCGCGTTGGCGGGGACGGGGGTCGGCATCAGGCGGCCAGCAGGCTCTTCTGGCTGATTTCCAGGACGACGAACTCCGCGGGCTTCAACGGCGCGAAGGACACCTGCGCGGTGACGATCCCCGCGTCCACGAGTTCCTGGGGGTTGGTGCTCCGGTCGCACACCACGCTGAAGGCCTCCTCGGGCGTGGTGCCCTGGAACGCGCCCTGTCGGAACAGGCCCAGCATGAAGGCCTGGATGGCATTGCGGATGCGGCTCCAGAGCAGCTCGTCGTTGGGCTCGAACACCGCCCAGCGCAGGCCGCGCCGCAGCGACTCCTTGAGGAAGAGCGCGGTGCGGCGCACCGGGATGTAGCGCCACTCCGGATCCGGCGACAGCGTGCGCGAGCCCCACGACACGATGCCCACCCCGGGGAACTGGCGCAGGCAGTTGAGGTTCACCGGGTTGAGGATGTCCTGCTCCTCGTCGATGACCGGGTACTGGAGCCCCAGCGCTTCGGAGATGGACGCCTCGATGCCGGCGGGCGCCTTCCACACGCCGCGCGTGTTGTCCGTGCGCGCGAAGAGGCCCGCGACGTGGCCCGACGGAGGCACGAGCCGCGTGGGATTGCGGCCCACGCCCACCGGGTCCGTCACGCGGATCCACGGATAGAACATGGCCGAGTTCTTGGACCGCGACGGCAGGCCTTCGATGAACTGCTTGGCGTCATCCGGCGCGACGGCGAAGTCCTTGTCCACGCCGCCGGGGCCGTCCGCCAGGAACAGGCAGTCACCCCGGTTGTCGCAGTACGCGATGCCGGTGGAGATGTACGCGACCTCGTTCTTGCCCGGCAGCGCCACCAGGTTGACGTCCTCGCCGTCCAGCGCGTGCAGGCCCGTGCGCGCCTTCGCGTCACCCGCGAAGTCGGAGGTGTCCAGGGCCTCGCTGCCGTCGCTGCCGCCCAGGAGGCGCACCTGGGTGATGTTCGCGGGACGCACCAGCGGGTTGGCGGGTGAGTTGGCCGAGTAGCCCCGGGCGCGCGGCGCGAAGCCGAGCTGCCGGAGCATGGGCGGCACCGTGGGCTGGAGCGTTTCGGAGATGGAGAGCTGGAGCCCGTCGAAGTGCTCCGCCGCCAGTCCCGCCGTCCCCGCGCTGGCGGTGCCGGTGACGCCGGTGCCGCTGGAGGCCAGGGTGTTGGTACCCGCCGCGGTGGGCAGGCCGGTGACGACGACGTTGCCCGCGTCGAGGACCACCGAGGCGACCTTGCCAGCGAGCGCTGCGGCCAGCGACGCCCGCAGCTCCTCGGACGTCACCGCCGCATCGTCGGCCGCGAGGATGGGGATGGGGACGACCGTGTTCCCACCCGGCCCGCCGAGCGTGACCTTGAGGTCCGCCGCGTCCAGGTCATGGGTGGTCGCGGGAGCGATGGGCTTCGCGAAGGAGAGCGTGGGCCCGGTGGCCACCTTGAGCGAAATCTCCGGCGAGTCCGTGCCGCTGATGACGAAGGTGCCGGTGAGCGCCGCGGTCGTCACCGCCTTGTCCAGGAACGTCTTGAGGTCGGCGGCGGACAGGAGGACCCGGCCATTGCTGAACGTGGCGCCCGGGACGGCGGCGACCACCAGGGCTTGGGTGACGGGAAGGTCCAGCACCGTGGGCGGCACGTCCGGCTGGGCCGCGTCCGACGTGACGACCTGGAGCTTCGCGCCGTCGTACAGGGTGTACTTGCCGCTGGTGGGCACGGCGGCCTTGAGCCGGGGCGGCTGGCCGGCGACGAGCACCGTGCCCGAGGCCGAAGCGGCCAGCTTCACCTGGTACTCGTCGCGGACCTGGATGTAACGGGAGATGTCGTTGATGCGATCGCCGACGTAGTCCTCGACCGACGGGTCCATGCGCAGGTCGTCGAAGGTCTCCAGCGTGCGGGTGGCGCCAGCCTCCGTCCAGACGACGTCCACGCGGAACGCCTCCGTGGGGAAGTTGGTGGAGTCACTCACGTGGATGCGGATGAACTCGGACCAGTCGCCCGCGCCCCGGGCCAGGAAGGTGAGCGCATTCAGGCCGTTGCCCGCGCGCGTGACCTGCGCCGTGCTGACCCCGGGCACCGCGTCCGACGGCAGCACGCGCACGACGTAGGCGCGCCGGCCGCCCGAGTCGAAGAACGCCTCCACCGCCTGGGCGAGCAGCCCCGCCTCCCCGGGCTGGTGTCCGCCGAAGGCGCGCTCGTACTCCGCGAAGCCGGTGAGGAACCAGGCCATTCCCGGAATGCCGCGCGCCGTCTCCCCGACGAACGCCGCCGTGGAGGTGCCCACCCCTTCGATGGGGCGTGCGCCGGCACTCTTCTCTTCGACATACACGCCCGGATGCAATCGCTCTGGCACGTTCGTCCTCCTGGTTTCAGATGGCCCCGCGCTTGGCGGTGTCGACTTCGGTGACCGACGTTCCCGGGTGGCCGCCCGCGGAGCGTGAAGCGCCCCGCGCGACCAGATCCACCAGGGGCTTCTCCACGAGCCGGGCGCTGGTGCGCGCGTTCGGCTCCTCCATCAGCGCGGACACCCGGTAGTCCACGCTGCAGCGGTACAGGTGGTTCAGCAGGTCGTCCTTGCGGCGCAGCTGGGTCTGGAAGAAGAAGCACTCCTCCTGGAACACCAGCGTGCGACCCCGCGCCCAGGCGCCCTCCACGGGGCGGCTGAGCGTCACCTCGTCGCCGTCCACCGCCAGCGCCAGCGCCTGGAAGCGCCGCTTGCCAATGCGGTAGCCGTCCTCGCAGTCCCCCAGCACCACCACGTCGCCGGTCCGCAGTCGCGACGGGGCGGTGACGGAGCGGCGCAGTGATGGGTCCAACGGGCCCACGGGCTCCGCCACCAGGTGCAGGTGCTCCACGGTGAACGCCAGCGGCGTCCCGGTGTCCGCGCCCAGCGTCAGCACCATGTCGCTGGCGGCCACGGTGACGCCCGGCGCCGCGACGGGCGTCGCGGGCGTGGCCTCCAGGTCCAGCAGGGGCTGCGGCGCGCCATCCACCGACAGCCACACCACGCCCTCCCCCGCCTCCAGCCGCGCGTGCA
>NZ_RAWI01000028.1 GCF_003612125.1 Corallococcus praedator | reverse complement strand
CATTCCCACCCCGACACGGAAGTCCTTCCCGCAGAAGAGCGCGACCACCATGCCCTGGAGCAACAGCTCGGTTCCCGCGAAGACGCCCGCTGCGCAGCATCCGGCCCAGGGAATGTCTCCCAGTTCCCTCCGGACCGCGGCCGCGAAGCGCCCCGCGTCGTACTGGTCCGTGCACAGGACGAGCGCGAAGGCGGGGGCGTCCGCCCCCCGCAGCGCCTGTTGGCTCGCTTCCCGAGAGGCAGCTTCACAATCCGGCGAGCTGCTCTTTCCAATGTGGATCCGCATGGACTCCAGAATCGTTATGCACGGGTGAACGCGCTCGCAGGAGTCGACGGCTTCGTTCGCGCCTCGCCCACCAGGATGGCAGCGCCTGTTCGACTGGCCTGTGAGGAACGAACGGTTGCCACCGCCCGTGGGGGCGACGCCCCTGGGGTGGGTCTTGCCGGTGAAGCAGGCTCCGGGGCGCGCTATGCCGCCTGGCTTGCCCGCGCATAGCGGCCCGGAGACTGGCCCACGTGTCGGCTGAACGCCGTACTGAAGGTGCTCGCCGAGCTGTACCCGACGCGCTCGGCGACCTCCGCGATGGCGAGCTCCCGGCGGCGAAGCAGCCCCCTCGCAACGGCCATCCGCCAGTCCAGCAGGTACTCCATCGGGGGCAGCCCCACGGTGCGCGTAAAGCGATCGAAGAATGCCGAGCGCGAGAGCGCCGCGCTCTTCGCGAGCTGCGCCACCGTCCACGGACGCGCGAGGTGACCGTGCATCTGCCGTATCGCCGGTGCGAGCCGCGCATCGGCCAGACCGCGCAGGAGCCCGGGAGGCGCGTCGTCGCTCGACGTCGACCGCAGCGCCTCGATGAGCAGTAGCTCCACGAGACGCGTGAGCACGAGGTCGCGGCCCGAGCGCTGCTCGCACGTCTCGTCGCCGACGAGTCGCACCAGCATCGAGAGCCGCTCCACGCCGCGCACGTGCACCAGGGCCGGGAGCAACGACACCATCAGGGCCGCGTCCGGCGAGTCGAAGACGAAGTAACCGCCGAGCAGGCGCACGTCGGGAGGGCCGCCACGCGTGCCGTGACGCACCTCACCCTTCGGAGAGGGCGTCACCTTGGGGTCGATGCGCGCGGGTGTCACCGGATCAAAGCCGGACAGGGTGAAGCCCGGCGTCGCCGGCAGGAGTACGAAATCGCCCGCCACGAGCGTGAGGGCGGGCTGACCGTCGACAGCGAGTCGGCAGCGCCCCTCGAGCACGGCACAGAAGCTCGGCTGGCCAAAGTCCGAGTAGCGAACGCCCCAGCGGCCCGCTCCGCTGATGCCTTTCGAGAAGACGGCTCGTGGCTGAAGCAAGGCGATGACTTCCGAGAGCGGGTCGGCCATGGCTGGACTCTAGCAAAAGAAATATGGACCCCGCGTGGTGGAGAGTCCTGCCGGCCGCAAGTACCTTGGGACCATCGACGCCGCGCGAATCGCGGCAAGGGAGTCGACATGAAGGCAACGTACGGATTCCGGGCGACGCAGGACGAAGTGCCTGTCGGCGGCAGGCTCAACGCGGGAGGGAGGTCATGAAGACGGTGCTCATCACGGGTTGCTCCTCCGGCTATGGACTCGAGACCGCGCGCCACTTTCACGCACAGGGTTGGAACGTGGTCGCGACCATGCGAACGCCACGCGAGGACGTCCTCCCTCGTTCGGACCGGCTGCGCGTGGTGCCGCTCGACGTGACGAAGCCCGAGAGCATCGCGGCGGCGCTGGAGGCGAGCGGGCCCATCGACGTGCTCGTCAACAACGCGGGCATCGGGCTCATGGGGGCCTTCGAGGCCACGCCGATGGCCACGGTGCGTGACGTGTTCGAGACCAACGTCTTCGGTGTGATGGCGATGACGCAGGCCGTGCTGCCCCGGTTTCGCGCACGCAAGTCGGGAGTGATTGTGAACGTGACGTCCAGCGCGACGCTGGCGCCGATGCCACTGGTGGCCGTGTACACCGCGAGCAAGGTGGCCATCGAAGGATTCACGGCGTCGCTCGCGTTCGAGCTCGAAGCCTTCAACCTGCGCGTGAAGCTTGTCGAGCCGGGCTACTGCCCGAGCACCCGCTTCACGAGCAACGGAAGCCCCCGCATGGAAGGGCTGTTCCCCGAGGCATATGCGCCTTTCGCACAGCGCATCTTCGCCTCCTTCGGGCAGCCCGCCGCGGTGACGCGCGAGTCCGACGTGGCTGAAGCGGTCTGGCACGCCGCGAACGACACGTCGGAGAAGCTCCGTTTTCCCGCAGGCCCCGACGCGGTCGCACTGGCTCGGTCGGCGTGAGCAGGCTCAAAGCTCAACGAGGACGCGCAAGGCGGCTACTTCGGAAGGGGCCGCTCCGGCGACACCGATGACGGGCGCGGGGGCTCCGCCTTGAAGGACGCCCAGGACAACGACACCTCCTGACCCATCGCATCGCGGCCGTGGAGGGTGTCGAGGACCTGCTTCACCTCCGACCGCACGTCGCCCGCGGGCACGGTGACGTCACCCCGGAAGCCCCCTCGGCCCAGGTCCTCCTTCACGGTGATGAGCTCCCGCCATGCGTAGGTGCGGGTGCCCACCTGGTCGTCCCAGCTCACGGTGAGGCGCTCCACGCGCTCCCAGACGACGTGGGTGTCTTCGGGCACGTCCACCTGGAGCTGGCTCCTCCAGCCGTCGTTCGCGGAGCGCGCGGCCACCCGTTCCAACTTCAAGCTCGCCGCAGGAGCACCCTCAGGCGGGGGCTGCGCGCGGACCTGCACGAACGCCGTCGCGCCCTGCCCTCCTTCGGTGGTCAGCCGCACGGCATGGACCCGGACGTCCTGCCCCCCCGGCGCGGGAGGCGCGAAGACATGCGTGGCTTCAGGCACCGTCGTCACGGTGGAGCTTCCGTCACCGAAGTCCCAGGTGTACGCGGCGATGGGAGCAGGAGACACCGCGCGGAGGTCGAAGGTGGTGGGGCCGCGCTGGGTGACTTCGATGCGAAGCAGGTGCGCCTGCCCCTCCCCCGTGCCACAGGCGCGCACGTCGATGCCAGCGATCTGCTCGGCAAGCACACCGACGCGGCGGCCTCCCAGGTCCTTGCAGAGCTGGAAGCGGACGAAGTACCGGCCCGCGGTCGCGGGGGCACGCCACGCGAGGCGTGCGCCGGGATGCAGCTCCGCCCCGGTCTCCAGCCCCGGCCACACCCAGCGCGGGACAACGCCTGGCTCGGGAGTGCCTCCCACTCGCGCGGACAGCGTCAGCAGCTCGCCCGCGCAGACCCACGGGCGGTCCGCGTCGAGTCCCTCGATGACGGCGCTCGATGCCAGCACCACGCGCTCCTCGTTCAGGGCGGCGGAGAGGGCCTCACCGGTCGCGGCGGGCGGGACCTCCGTGGCGGCGGACAATGGCTGTGCGGGAAGACCGGGGCGCGCGGCGGCCTCCCCCTGCCGCGCGGGCTCCGTCACGATGATGCGCGGCGGGGCGGGCGTGGGGGGAGTCGGGTCATGCCGGGCCAGCACCCAGGCCATGGCGATGACCAGGAGCCCTCCTGCGAACAGGAGGGCGCGGGTGTGTCCACCACGTCCGGTGTGCATGGGCGCGCGAGCTCAGAAGCCGAAGTCGTTGAGGTGGCGCCGGTAGCCTTCGGAGTTGGGGCGGTACCACTGATCATCCCAGCCGGTGAACGCCACGTCGTCGAGCAGCCGCTCTGTCTTCCCGTTGAGGAGGACGGCGTTGATGAGGGGCACGGCGGTGGAGCCCACGTTGCGCGCGGCGAGCTTGTTCGCGGTGGGGTCCAGGTACTGGGCGGTGGTGCGGCTGCAGTAGTCCTGGAGGAAGCAGCCCCGGTCGCACACGGCCAGGGTGTTGTAGGAGGCGTGTTTGTCCTCGGCCATGTAGAGGACCGGCCATCCGCGATAGCCATTGCGTGAATCGCTCAAGTCATATTCGAGCTGGTCGGCCGCGTACCACGCGGAGGAGTCGCACGAACTCTTGCGGTGGGCGGACAGGTAGGCCCAGTCGAGGTACCAGCGCCCTCCGGAGAAGTGCACCTCGAAAATCTGGAACTCAGGGTCGCCGTCGTGCCCGGTGGTGACTCCGGTGTCGTCGAAGAAGGTGTCCAGATAGAAGATGCGCACGGTGCGCGTGGCGAAGGCCTCGCTCTTGACGGCGTAGTAGGGCCGGCGGCCCATGCCGCTCTCGCCACTGTCGAACCAGAACAGGGGCATGAACCACTTCGCGAGCTGGTATTCGCAGTCATCGTTGAGGCCGTCCCGATCCGCGTCCGTGCCGGTGCCCCAGCAGTTGTCAGCGTAGGGGATGACGGAGAGGCCATCCGCGCGGGCGGCTGGGGCCCACAGCGCGAAGAACAGGCTCAACGACAGGAAGACGGTGCGCGGACCATGGCCCATGGAAGTGCTCCAGCGGACGTCGGGGGAGGCCGGAGGCTACCGCATCCGGAGCCCTGTCCAGCTGTCGGTTCGCTCACTTCGGGTCCGGCTGCTGCCCCTGTTGCTTCTCGTACGCATCGAGTTGGGACAGCAGTTTCCGCGCGGCCTGACACGCGGGGTCCTCCGGCCCGAATTTGCAGGAGCGCCCCAGCACGTTGCGCGCCTTCTTCAGGTCCCGCGCCAGGCTCTTGCCCTGGACGAGATCGAGGCCGTGCATGGAGCATCCCCACGGGTCCCCACGTGAGCACGTCTTCTCGTAGGTGCGCGCGGTACACGCCAACACCGTGTCGTCGGGTTGTGGCAGGACCTGAAGCCCCGCGGCCCGGTTCGTACAGCCCGACATCAGGCCCAGGGCGCAGGAGCGGTAGAAGAGCGGCTCCGCCCATTCAGCGGTTCTCTTGTCCTCCTGGAGGACGATGGCGAGGCCGTAGCAGGCCGTGACATCCGACTCGAAGCACTGATGCGCGCACCAGGAGAGCCGCTTGTCGCAGTAGGTGCTGAAGTCCCCGGACTTCGCCTGGCGCTCGGGGACGACCTCCGCGGGGCAACCCTCACGCTCGGCGACGCTCGCGCGGGCCCGCACGATGTCGAGCGCCCGCGCGCGATCCTCCTCTGGCGTCAATGCGCGCTGGCAGGCCGCGCCACCCAGCAGCAGCAATGCGAGGGACACGACTCGCAACATGACTCACCCCACCCGCTTCAGTCCGAACAACCCCATCCGCCGAGCGTAGGCGAGCACCCTCTCGGCACCAAGCCCATGCGGCGCCTCGACCCGCCTCGGCATGTGCCGAATCCAGCGTCTTGGAGATGAGGGTTGTGCGCGACGCAATTGCACTGTGCGGTCCCGCCCTCACGACAAAGATAGGATTACTTCGTGACGAAGAGGGCCTTCAGCTCTTCTGAGGTGCCATTGAAGTAGTTCTGGTCAACCTGCCCGTCGATGCCGGCCACCTTGCCGCTCTCCGTGTATTGCCAGAAGTGCCAGCGCTTCCACCCCTTGGGGAGCCTGGGCTCGGTCTGGTTCGTGTACGCGGCGAGCCAGAGCGGAGAGTCCACGAAGTAGGGGTGGTCACAGAAGTTGGTGCTCCACGTCACGTGGTTCGTGTAGATCATCGGCTTGCATCCGAGCTCCTTCTCCACGCCCTCGGAGAAGCGCTGGAGCATCCCCGCGAGTTGCACGCACGTGAAGCCGTCGTACTCGTTCTTGAACGCCTCCACATCCAGCACCGGGGGAAGCTCACCGGGGTCGGGCTTCAGGCGCTTCGTGAAGTTCGCCACCTGCTTGTCCACGTCCTCCTTGGGATGGAAGAAGTGGTAGGCCCCGCGAGGAAGCCCCGCCTTCCGGGCCCCGCTCCAGTGCGTCGTGAAGCGCGAGTCCCTCAGGTTCGTGGACTCCGTTGCCTTCACGAAGACAAAGTCGGCCTTGGACTTGAGGTCGTCCCAGTTCACGGTCAACTGATAGCGGGAGATGTCGATGCCCTGCAGCCAGACCTTCGACTTCTGGCCCTTCACGGCCTCCGCGACCGGCGCCGCGGCGAAAGCCTCGGGAGCCTTCGCCTCCGCTGTGGGAGCCGGCACTTCGAGGGGCTTGGGAGGGGGAACCCTCTGGAAGTTGCAGGCCACGAGGCCCAGGGTGCTCATCCAGATCCGCACGCAAAGCCGACGTCGCCCAGCCGCACCCCGCTCGCCGAGGCGCCGAACCGCAGCAAGGAGATGACCGACTTCAAGCCCCCTCTTCTGATTTTTCAGCATGTGTCTCTCGCATGTCGAAGAAGGCATGGATGCTTCATGCGTCCAGTGTCGATGACGAGACAAGGCTCTGCAGAAGGCATGCCTCCTCCTCGTGCAAGGGTTCCGGTGAGCGTCACGGTCATCGTGGCGTGAGCGGGCCCTCCCACGGGCTCCAGGTCTTCCTGGCAAGAAGTTGCCGACGGGGGTTGCCGGGAAGGATTTCTCGGCGAGAACTTGCCGAGAACTCACGGTGCGGCGTCCTGGGCTTCTTCTGATTCGCCTTGTTCGCGGACATCCCGTGCTCCTTCCATCGCATCTCGGGTGTCCACGGAACTGGGCTGCTCCCATCCAGGCCGACTCCCTCGGAGGAAGTGCCCTCGTCCCTGGGTGAGCACGCCTGCATACCTGCCTGGCATGCGGGGTGTACTACGAGCACCTGTCGACACAGACAATCACCGCAGCCCGCCCAGCTTCAAACCCCCAGCGTCGCAAGAGAGAGACATGAAATCAAATCAACCCCTGTCGTTTGCCTTCCAATCGCCGGGAAGCAGTACTGCACGAGCCTGAACGAGCCATCGGATCCCCACAGTTGGGGGGACAACCACCTGTGCTCGGACATCAATCATGGGCTCGTGAACTATCTCTGCGTGCCCGAAGCCAGCCACCTGGATTTCCAGGGGTCCTACCTCGGACCGATCCAGGGCAAGCGCTGCATCCAGGTCAATGAGCCGGGTGATCCCAACGCCTGGAGCGACAATTATCTGTGCTATTGACTCACCTGCGGTTCCTCGCGCCAGCAGCCAATCGCGCACCGCGAGGAACCGCGCCGACTCTCAACGTTGAACACACTGTCCGATGGGACGCTCACCCCGGAGGAGCAGGGGCAGGTCGAGCAGGGCGTGACGCGCGTTGAATGCATCGATGCCTGTGATGCGAAGTGGTACGGGTGCATCCATGGCCCGGGCGGTACCCCCAGGTCCACCTGTGACACCAACCGGGCGTACTGCGTCTCCCAGTGTCCCCCGTTCTGACAGGGCGGCGAGGCCCATGACGGACCGGGAAGCGGGGCTGGCAAGGTCCGCCAGCCCCCGCCGGGCCGTCAGGTCAGGCCGCGCTGGCGATTGACGAACGCGGTGTCCCGGGCGGCGTCGTAGTCCGTGCGCAGGTCCGGGTTGGAGATCTGCTCGCCGAAGGCGCCGTGGAACGGGATGGCGTCCTCGGGCTTCTGGGCCTTCTCCTGCAGGTTGGACGTCACCCACTTCTGGAGCTGATCGATGGTCAGGTCCTTGAGCTTGCCCGCGCCGGGGATGGGCAGGTCGGGCAGGAACGACTTGGCGGAGAAGAGCAGGTCCACCATGCCCTTCACCGCGTCGTTGCGCTTGTTCAGCTCCTCCACGGCGATCTGGAAGCCACCTTCCAGCGCTCCCACCAGGCCGCCCATGAGCCGGGCGGCGCGCTTGGAGTCCTGCGACGGCGGGTTCTCGGTGGCGTGCTGCTCCAGGTCGGTGCTCATCGACTGCAGCCGGGACATGACGTCCTGGCGGAACGCGTCCTGGCCCTCGAACTCCGGCGGCGAGAAGAGCGTACGGGTGAAGAACTCGGACATCTTCTTCTGGCCGTCCAGGTTCAGGGAGCCGGACTTGTCCTGCATCGAGGCCAGGACCGCGTCACCGTGCTGGGTGAAGAAGCGGGCGGCGGCGGCGCGCGACTCGCGGTTCTCCCCCAGCTTGCCGATGGAGTCCGAGAACAGCTTCAGCGACTCCGCCGTGGGCGGGTTGATGCGGCCGGCCGCGTCCAGCAGCTTGCCCAGCGCGGGCGAGTAGGACGCGTCCACGTCCACGTTGATGTTCTTGAGGACGTCCGCCATGCCCTCCTTGTTATTGGCCAGGAAGGACTGGAGCCGGTCCGGCGGCAGGCCCGCGAGGGCCGTGGCGACGGCCGCGCTGCGCTGCTGATCATACCCGCCGTCCGCGCGGATGATCTCCATCTCCTTCTTGGCATACGTCTCGATGAGGTCCGCGTTGCCCGTGCCCGCGACGATGCCCGCCAGGCCCTCGTGCGTCGCTCCCGGCAGCGCCCCGCTGTGGGCCGCCGCGACGGCCTTCTGCAGCTCTCCGGGGGTCACCGCGCCAGAGCGGTAGGCATTGTCGAGCGCGCCAGACAGGCGCGCGCGGTCCGCTTCGGGCAGCCGCTGGACGTTGTCCAGGATGGCGCCGGCGACGCCTTCGAACTTGAACATCAGGTCCATGAACGCCGCCTGCTTGGCGGGATCCGGGTTGTTCTTCAGCCAGTCGGAGACGTAGCTCGCGTCCCGGCCGTCGGACGCATTCGCGATGGCCTGCTCGGCGGACTTCTGCTCGGCCTCCGTCAGCGCCGTGGGGGCCACCGCCGTCGTGCTGGTGGCCCGCGCGACCGTCGTCTCCGCCCCCAGGCTCACCGCGCTCCGGGTCCCCGGCGTCGCCTGGAAGACGTCCCGCGCCAGCTCGGCACGCACCGCGTTATCCCTCACGGCCGGCTTCGTGACCGGCTGGGCGTCAGCGCGCTCCGGGGTGCGGGTCTCGACGCGATTCGGAATGCCACGCTGGATGGTCGACATGCTGGGGCCCCCACGCCTGGAGACAGGCGTATTTGGAGAGGCGGTCCATGCCTCTCGATTTCCCAGAATTATCGCGCAAACGCCCGAAAGGTTGCGATCCCCAGGAAGATGAGAGGGAAGCTTGCCTGATGGGCTGGCACGCCCAGCGTAGGGCATCGGGCCCTGGCGCGCTCACCCCTGGCTCCCGCCCGCTTCAGCCGCTCCGGTGGGGCGCCGTCAGCTCAGCTTCTCAAGCAGGGTCCGGAGCTCCGCCTGCTGCGCCGCGCTCAGGCGTCCGAGCCGCGCGCCGAACGCCTCCGACAGCAGCGCGAGGCCGCGCGTCATCACCTTGCGCCCGGCGGGCGTGAGCTGAAGCCGGTGCCGCCGCAGGTCCGTGGCGTCGATTTCGCGACGCACGAAGCCCGCTGCCTCAAGCCGCTTCACGTACACCGTCACCGTCGGCTTGGGCATGCTCAGCGTCGCCGCCAGCTCCGCGGGATAGGGGTGCTCCTCCACCTCCGAGAGCACGAACAACTCCTTCGTCTCCAGCCCCAGCGCCGCGACGTCGGAGCCGACGCTGGAGATCACCGACATCAGCAGGCGGTAGTTCAGCGACCAGATCTTCGCCGGGTCGATCTTCGACATGTTCCCTTGCGCGGTAATTGGTACAAAATTAAATTGGTTCAGGGCTGAACCAAGCGGCCTTCAACGCTAACACGTCCCAGGAGTCTCCCATGCCTCTCGACCACTATGTGACGCTCGGCCGCTCCGGCCTCCGCGTGAGCCCGCTGTGCCTCGGCGCGATGACGTTCGGTGAAGACCTCGGGTGGGGTACGAGCGTCGAGGAGTCGGAGCGGATCATCGACCGGTTCATCGACCTGGGTGGCAATTTCATCGACACCGCGAACTTCTACACGAAGAGCCATTCCGAGAAGATCATCGGTGACCACGTAGGACGCCACGCCGCCCGGCGCGAGCGGCTGGTGATCGCGACGAAGTTCAGCGGGAACCTCTACCCGGGGGACCCGAACGGGGGCGGCTCCGGCCGCAAGTCCATCATCTCGGCATGCGAGAACTCGCTCCGCCGCCTGCAGACGGACTACATCGACCTCTACTGGCTGCACAACTGGGACAAGCACACGCCCATTGAAGAGACGATGGCCGCGCTCGAGGACCTGGTCCGGGCAGGCAAGGTCCGGTACCTCGGCGTCTCCGACACGCCAGCGTGGAAGATCGTCGAGGCCAACATGCTCGCTCGCTTCCGGGGCTGGTCGGCGTTCATTGGCTTGCAGATTGAGTACTCGCTGCTTGAACGCTCCGTCGAGCAGGAGCTCGTGCCGATGGCCCTGGAGCACGGCCTGGGGATCACGCCCTGGTCGCCGCTCAAGAGCGGTGTGCTCAGCGGCAAGTACACGCGCGCGAACGCGGGACAGCTCAAGGCCGACCGAGGGCTCTTCGTCGAGCCGTTCCTGAACGAGAAGACCTACGCCCTCGTCGATGCGCTCGAGGCCATTGCCCGTGCGCACCAGAGCACCGCGGCCCGCGTGGCGCTGGCCTGGGTGATGGCGCAGCCGGGCGTGGGCTCCACGATCATCGGCGCGCGGCGGCTCGCGCAGCTCGAGGACAACGTGAAGGCGACCGACGTGAAGCTGACGGCGGAGGACCTCGGTCGGCTCGAAGCGCTGACGAAGCCCACGTTCGGGTTCCCGCAGAGCATGCAGCCCGTGTTCCCCAGCATCCACAACGGAGGGACGACGGTGAATGGGGTTTCAGCGCCCCCTTCCGGCTTCGTGATGGAGAAGGGCGGCAAGCCCTACTGAGCCCACTTTCCCGCGAGACGCCAGGGCTGCTCGGCCCTGGCGCTTCGCGCCGCGTCAGGGCACCGGCACGGGCTTGGGACTCACCTCGATCATCCCAAGGTTGCCATTGAGGTACTCGGCCATCTGCTCCGGCGTTACCTCGATGGGCCCACGGGGGCAGAGCGGATCATTGACGATGTAGTTGCCCTCCGCCGTCTTGCCCGTCACGGTGACCCAGTGCCCGCCGAAGTTCCGATCCTCCAGGTAGTTGCCAGCGGCGGCGGCCGCGGGGCCCCAGGCCTGGTGGAGTTCATCGTCTCCGAAGGGATTGCCTCCCAGGATGACGGGATGGCCGCGGGTCAGCGCGCCATCCAGTGACTCCGCCGTCACGTCCGCGCTGCCGTAGACCGTGGCCACGGCACCCGCCTCCGTCACGCCCTTGGTGACCTTGTCGATCTTCATCGTGACCGACTCGTTGGACGCGCCGAAGATGCTGTCACGCACGCCGTCGATGGCCTCGCCCGCCCCGGCCGCGTCCGGGTGCTCCATCGCCCCCACCGCCGTCGCGGCGATGACCACCGAGGCCGGTCCGCAGTCGTTGCCACCGTAGTACTCGCTGCCATCGTTGTAGTCCGTGGCGCCCTTCTCCCCCCACTGGGCAACGTGGAAGGCCTTCGCCTCCTCCAACGTCGTGACGGTGCTCGGAGGCGTGGGCGGCACGAGGTCCTTGCCGGACAAATCCTTCACTCGCACCTCGCCATCCGGCATGCGGGTGAGGCTGCCACGCTCGAACTCCTGCACCCTCGCGCCATCCCGCCCTGGCTCCAGCGGTCCCATGGGCCGTCCGAGCTGTGGCGCGTACGCCTCCGCCAGGACGCCCATCGTGGCATCCGTCCTCGGATGCTGCGGTCGCTGCATGGCCTCCAGCGTGGCCGGGCTCATCTTGCCGTCGGCGGGGCTGATGCCCTCATCCACCTGGTAGGCGTTGAGCGCGGCCTGCGTCATCCCCCCGAAGTTGCCATAGGGCGCATTCCCCATCACCAGGTGGCCCGTCCCTTCCAGGAACTTCTGCAGGCGCGTGACGGGGCCCCCCTCCTCCGTGTCCTTCTTGCCAAAAGTCAGGTCGCCAACGCCCTCCGCCTGGGTCAGCGGCGGAGGCCCCCCATGCGGCTCACGCGCCGCGAAGGGCCCCTTCGCGGCCACGTCCATCAGCTTCGCCAGCCCCTGCAACCGCCGCATCGCGTCGCCGTTCACCACGCTCTCGAAGGTATCGCGCACGACATTGGGGCGGGGCTGCGGCCCGATCTTCGTGCCCGGCGGATACTGCGTGGGCGCGCTGCGCGTGCCCCCCGCGGTCGACGGCGGCGTGAAAAACGTGAACGGGTTGCTTCCAATCCGAGACATGAATCTCCCCCTCATGAGCCCCCCAGGGCCCGCACAACATCATCCGATATCCACCACGAGAGTTTCCAGCGACGGCTGCATTATTTAGCGCCGGCACAATGAATGACTCCCCTGCCCGCGCGCGAATTAAATGCATTTAATTGCGCTTAATCGCGGGGCCTGTGGGGCCGCCGTGTTGCTCGCCCTGCAACCCGGGGCGGACCCTGCCCTCCGGTCTGGCGCGCCTGTTGCTCAGGCCTTCCTTCGCGGTCCTTGAAGGAGAGTCAGCGTGAGACGGATGACAGGAGCAGTGGCGTTGTGGGGAATGGGTGTGGTGCTCGCAACCCTGGGTGGGTGCGGAGCGCCACTGACGGTGGAAGAGAATTCACCCGAGACAGGGGCGGAGACCGTCGGGACGGAGCGCGCGGAACTGACGACGCGGACGGTCGTCCTGACGCCCACGGCGGACGCGCATGTGGAGGCCGCGTCCCCGACCACGCGGTTCGGTTCTTCCTCCACCTTGAAGGTCTCGCGAACCCCCGAGGCGCAGATGTACCTCCGGTTCTCCGGGGCGGAGCTCCCCGCTCCCGGGACGGTGACGTCCGCGCGGCTGCGCCTGTTCGCGATGAACAACGCCGCCGAGGGCGTCGCCGTACATGACTCGACGGGCGTGCACACCTGGAACGAGGACGTGACGTGGAACACCCGGCCGGACTGGAGCAGCTCCTGGCTCACCTCGACGTCGGGGGCCGTGAGCAGCGGGACGTGGGTGGAGCTCGACGTGTCGGGCATGTACATCCCCAGCCGCTACTACAACGTCGACTTCCTCCTTTCGGCGAAGGGCACGGACAGCCTCACGTTCGCGTCCAGTGAGTACAGCGAGGTGGGCTTGCGGCCCCAGCTGGTCCTCACCGTCGAGTCCGGCTCGGACAACCCGCCGCCTCCTCCCGCGCCGCTCACGCTCTCCGGCGCCCAGGTCTCCTTCGCCGCGAGCGCCGATGCTTTCGTCTCCGCGGACACTCCGAACGCGACCCAGGGCAGCGCCACGACGTTCAAGGTGGACGGCGCGCCCGTGCAGGAGGCCTACCTGCGCTTCCCGGTGCAGGGGCTGACGGAGGCCGTGCAGCGCGCGGTGCTGCGCCTGTATGTGAGCTCGGGCTCGGATGACGGTCCTTCCGTGTACGCGCTGACGGGGCTGCCCTGGAACGAGTCGAGCGTCACGTGGAGCTCGCGGCCCTCCCGCACGGGCAGCGCGGTGGAGGACGCGCAGGGGCTCGCGACGGGGAGCTGGGTGGACTACGACGTGACGGACCTGGTGCGTGGCAATGGGGACGTGTCGTTCGGGCTGTATCCCACGTCGAGCGACGGCATCACGTTCCACTCGCGGGAGAGCGCGGACGCCGCGCTGCGTCCCCGGCTGATGGTCTGGACGGGCGCGTCGAAGTCCGCTCCGACGGACGCGTGCCTGACCCGCACGGAGTACATGGAGGATCCGCTCTCAGCGCTGCACGACACCTATGCCGCGGCGGCCGAGCCGGACACGAAGTTCCAGCACCGCGCCGCGCTGCGGGTGGACGCCGATCCCCGCGAGGAGGCCTTCCTGCGCTTCGACGTGCAGCTGCGGCCGGAGCGCATCCAGCGGGTGGCGCTGCGCCTGTACGCCGTGGACGGCACGGGCAACGGGCCCCGGCTGTACCGGGCGACGACGTTCGACGGGGCGACGACGGACTGGAACCACCGCCCGACGCCACAGGGCGAGCCGCTGGTGGACCTGGGGGCCGTCGCGCGGGATGCGTGGGTGGAGCTGGACGTGACGAACGTGGTGACGGCGTCCGGGACGTACGCGTTCGCGCTGCTGCCGGACAGCACCAACAGCGTGGGCTTCACGTCCACGGACGGGGAGGAGCACGGCATCCTCGGTGGCGCGCCCCGGCTGGTCGTCACGTATGAGAGCGCTCCGTTCTGCTCGTACCGGGGCACGAAGCCCTCGGGGACCACGGCCTGGGTGCGGCAGGCCGGAGGCGCGGAGGCCGAGTCCTCCCGCCACGTCGCGCCCGCGCCGGATGGCGGGTTCGCGGTCGTCACGCGGTTTTCCGGCACGGGTCCCCAGCACGTCACGTCGGGCCACAGCGTCTCCCTGCACCGGGCGGATGGGAGCGTCGCGTGGACGCGCTCCTTCCTGCAGGCGGGAGTGGTCCTGGAGAAGGTGGTGGTGACCGCGGTGGGCAACGTGCTGGTGGCCGGCAGCTACACGGGGGCGCCGGACCTGGGCAAGGGCCCGCTGCCCCAGGGCTCCGGCATCGTGGTGATGAAGCTCACGCCCACGGGCACGGTGGACTGGACGCGCGGCTTCCGGGCCTGGTTCGACACCACGGAGGACCACTTTGACAACCCCATGGATGTGCTCGATCTGGCCACGGATGCGCACGGCAGCGCGGTGCTCGTCGGCACGTTCTGGGGCTACACGGACTTCGGCACCGGGCCGGTGTACTCGGGCAAGCCGTTCCCCTACGACGACACGTACCCGAACTCCTACGTGCTGAAGCTCCAGTGGGACGGCGCGCACCTCTGGTCGCGCGTGCTGGCCACGACGTCCCTGACGGGCACCCAGGCGAGCAGCGTCGCCGTGGATGCCGGTGAGAACGTCATCGTGGGCGGCGAGGCGGGAGGCAACACCGACTTCGGTGGCGGTGTGGTCGCCGCGCGCGGAGGCTTCGTCGCCCGGTATGGCGTGGGCGGTGATTTCGGCTGGGCGCGGGTGTTGAGCGCTCCGCGCAGCGACGTGAGTTCCGTGGCCGTGCTGCCTGATCAGCGCATCGCCTTCACCGGGAACTACAACGGATACCTGTCGTTCGCCGGACAGAGCTACGTCAGCCGCGAGCCGGACGAGTATGACGGTCCCCGGGATGCGCTCGTGGGCGTGCTCACCGCGGCGGGCGGGGACGCGGCCCTGCGTCAGTTCGCGCACGACGGGTTCGCGGACATGGTGGTGGACGGGGCCGGGAACATCGTGACGGTCCAGGACGGCGCGGGCAGCCTCGTCGGGCTGGGCGACGTCGGGGGGCTGCCGGACACGGTGCCCCAGCCGACCCTGGCGGCCTTCGGTCCCGCCCTGGAGCCCAAGTGGGTCCGGGTGCTGGGGCCCATGTTCATGTATGGCTTCAGCCTCGCATCCTCGCCGGAGGGCCTGGTGGTGGCGGGCACCCTGACGCAGGCGCTCGAGCTGGACGGCATCTGGTACACGCCGCAGGCCCGGCGCTCCGACGTGTTGCTGTTCAAGCTGCGGAAGTAGGCACCCGGGCCTCGGGGTTCCCGCATGTGAGCGGGGGCCCCGGGGCGCCAGTACCTATGCCTTTCTTGAGAGCCAACTGACGATGAGCGAGGCCAGGGTCTCCGCGGCCGTGGCTTCGTCGACGAGGCCCCGGAGCATGTCGCGGGAGATGGCCTCCGCCGCGCCGATGATGCCAACGCAGCGCAGGTGCAGCGCGTCCCTCTCCAGGTTCGAGTAGGGCGCGAGCGTCTCACGGTAGATGGCCACGTAGCTGTCGAGCAGCTCGCGATGGAAGGCCTCCATCTCCTCGTCGCCTTTCATCGCCGCGGTGATGGCATGCCACTCCGGGCCGGCCGACGTGTAGCAGTGCATGTAGGCGGCGCTCATCACCCGGGCGACGTCTTCCAGCCGCTTCCGCGTGCGCTTGAGCGCCTCCAGGAGCGCCTGGACCTGCTGGGCGTCGATCTGCTCGTAGAGGGCAATCAACAACCCCGACCGCGTCTTGAAGTGCTCGTAGGCGATGGGCTTGCTGACGCCAGCCCGCTCGGCCACGTAGCCGAGCGTCAACGCGTCGGTCCCCTCCTCCCGGACGATGGTCTGCGCGATGTCGAGCAGCTGCTCGCGTCGCTGCGCCTTCGGCAACTTCCGGGTGGGGGTCTCACTCATGGCGGGTGCCGTTTCGTAATCCCCCCGGGGGGCCTCCTCCAAGAAAACGTGGCGAACCTACCATTGGTAACTTACTAATCGTAGCGAAGCCTGAGGCCGCACCCACCCTGCCCCGCCAGGCAGAGGAGCTCATCCGTCATGTCCGCCAGTCCACAGCACCCTGTCCTCATCATTGGAGGCTCCGGCCTCGTCGGCTCCCAGACCGCGAAGACGCTTCGCCGCCTCCATCCGAATCTGCCCCTGACGATTGGGGGGCGAGACCTGGCCCGGGCCGACGCTGTCGCGAAGGAGGTCGGCGGCGCGGACGCGGTGCGGGTCGATCTGGAGCGGCGGGACCTGGGCCAGCCCGACGGGAGGGGCTACAGCGCCGTCGTCGTGTTCCTGAAGGACGACACCCTCCACTCCATGAAGTACGCCCAGGCGAAGGGAATTCCGTACGTCAGCATCTCCTCTGGCGTATTCGAGATGGGGCCCGAGGTGGCGCACTACATCCACCAGCCCGCGAGCGCGCCCATCTTCATGGACAGCACCTGGCTGGCCGGAGCGGCCATGCTGCCCGCCCTCCACTTCGCCCGGGAATTCAAGACGCTCGAATCCATCGAGTTCGCGGTGGTCCTCGACGAGCAGGACGTGGGCGGCCCGGCGGCCTACGTCGACTTCGAGCGCCTCACGAACGTCGCGACGAGCTCCCTGCTGCTCCAGGACGGCAGGTGGCGCTGGGTCCGGGGAGCGGACGCGACGCGCACCTTCACCGCGGTGGATGGGACGCAGTTGCAGGGACAGGTGTACTCGCCCTTCGACGTGCTGGGCCTCGCGGCCGCGACCGAGGCCCGGTCCATCCGGTTCGACATGGTGGTGGGTGAATCGGCGACGCGCCGGCGCGGCGGGCCCTTCTCGACGGAGATCATCATCGAGCTGTCCGGGCTGAAGCAGGATGGGACGCGGGGGCGCGTGCGCCACGAGCTCGTCCATCCCGAAGGCCAGGCACCGGTGACCGCGCTCGGGGTCTCCATCGCCGTCGAGCGGTTGCTCGGGCTCGCGGGCGGCCCGCCCGTGGCGCCCGGGCTCTACCTGCCCCACGTCCTCCTCGATCCGGCCTCCTTCGTCCAGCGCCTGGAAGCGTTCGGCACCCGGATCCGCCGCTCGTAGCCCTGCCTGCCGGCGCGCTGTCTGTCATTGCCGCCGACCTGGATTCCTACCGTTCGTAACCTACCCACCGTAGACACAGCCCCGGTCCGGCGGACCGGAGGAGCGCATCCGTCATGTCCTCGAACACGCAGCATCCTGTCCTCCTCATCGGAGGCTCCGGCGTCGTTGGAAGCCGGGCCGCGAAGACACTTCGCAAGCTTCAACCCGGGCTGCCCATCACCCTGGGAGTGCGAGACGTTGGCAGGGCCCAGGCACTCGCCCGGGAGCTGGGCGGCGCGGAGGCGGTGCGCATCGACCTGGAGCGGCGCGACCTGGGCCTGCCCGAGTCCGCGGCCTTCAGCGCGGTGGTCGTGCTGCTGAAGGACGACACCCTCCACGCCATGAAGTACGCCCAGGCGAAGGGACTGCCCTTCGTCTCCTTCTCCGATTTCGTGTTCGACATCGGGCCGGAGGTGGCGCTGCACATCCAGCACCCCACCCGCTCGCCCGTGCTCCTGCTGGGTCACTTCCTTGGCGGCACGGTGACGCTGGCCACGCTTCATTTCGCCCGGGCGTTCCGGCGCGTGGATGCCATTGAGATTGGCGCGGTCTTCGACGAGGAGGACGTGGGCGGGCCCGCCGCGAGCGGCGACATGGAGCGCGTCACGAACGACATGCCGAGTCCCCTGCTGCTCAAGGACGGCAGGTTCGTCTGGGCGCGGGGGGAGGACGTGAACCGCGACTTCGTCGGTGTGGACGGGACGCAGTGGCGGGGACGGGCCTATCCGCTGCTCGACGTGGTGAGCCTCGCCGCCGCGACGGAGGCGAGGACGGTCAGGCTCGACTTCGCGGTGCGGGAAGCGGCGAGCCGCCCCAGCGGACAGGGCGTATCGCATGAGGTCATCATCGAAATCACCGGCGAGCGGGAGGATGGGACGACGGGGCGCGTGCGCCACGAGCTTGTCGACGCGGACGTGCACTCGGGCCTGAGCGCCCGGGGCGTGGCGCTCGCGGTGGAGCGCCTGCTCGGGCTCGCGGGTGGCCCGCCCGTGGCGCCCGGGCTCTACCACCCCGAGGGACTGCTCGATCCCGCCTCTGTCGTCCAACGCCTGAAGGAGTTCGGCACCCGGATTCGGCCTTGATGGCGCCGACAGGTTTGCGCAGTTGATCAGGGCGAGCGGAGCACGTCACAGCGCCCGGAGGCCCCACGCGCCAGGTCCTCCGCGACGGAGCGCAGCAGGGTCGCGGTGAGCGCGGAGCGGTCGTCGGGCTCCGTCCCCGCTGAAGCGCCCTGGGTGAGCCACGTCGCCACGCGCCCGAGGCTCGCGGCCGTCACCACGTGCAACCGCACCTCCACCTGCACGATGAAGCGCTCTCCTGGCTCCGGAGGGGCATCCAGCATCCAGGCCACGCGCTCCAGCTCCAGCGTGGCCACCCCTTCCGCCAGGGGCCTTCCGTCCAGCAGGTAGCCCGTGCGCGTGAAGGCCAGCACCTGGGTGACCTGTGTGCTGTCCATGCGCGCGTCGAACCAGAGGGAGCGGCGGCGCATGAGGGTCAGCTGCACCTCCAGCTTCCCCGCCATGCCCAGCCGCACCAACCGGTCCAGCTCCGGCGACACGAAGGCGCGCGCCTCCGAGCGCACCACCACGCGCCGCCCGGTGAGCGTCGCGGCGCAGGTGGCTCGGGCCTCGTCCGCCCGGGCCGTGGACGCCAGCAGCCCCACCGACGCCGTGAGCGCCGCCTGGAGCCGCCACCGTCCGCCTGTGCCGTGCCGTGCCATGCCTCAGAAGGTCCGGACGAAGAGCAGGCGCGCCTCGGGCGTGGCCCGGGCCTTCTCATCCGTGCGCCAGGCCGCTTCCACGCGCACCGCGTCGCTGAAGTGGAAGCTGGCGCCCAGGCCGAGCCGTGGATCCGTCCAGTCGGAGGCGGCGTGCACCGAGCCCAGGTCCGCGAAGATGCCGAAGGCCTGCCAGCGGTACTCCGCGCTGCCGAGCACCGAGGCGTCGCCCCCACGGAAGTCCTTGAAGCCGAAGCCGCGCAGCGTGCTCCAGCCGCCCAGCGCCTCCTGCTTCTGCAGTGGCAGGTCCTCGCCTCCCGCGACGCGCAGGCGCACGCTCAGCCCCGAGTGCCAGTTGACGGGCAGGTCCAGCACCGCGTCACCCACCAGCTTCCAGAAGCGCGTGTCCACGCCCACCTGCTGCCCCACCTCCAGGGTGACGAGTCCGCGCAGCGCGGGCTCCCGCGTCCGGTCCCCTTCGCGCCGGAAGAGTGACGTCTCCGGCGTCCGGAAGAGCGAGCCCACTGGCGACCCTGGCTTCGCCTTGCTGTCGTACTCCGCGCGCAGCACGACGGAGTGGAAGCGCCCCTCGCTCACCGGCGCGTTGGGGAAGGCCGGCGAGTCCCGGCGGAAGAGGCTGAGCGGCGGAGTGAAGGCCTGGAGCGATTCGTAGGTGTCGCCGTGGAACTCCGCGCCCGCGAGCCACGAGCGCGCCCAGCGCCAGGTGGCGAACGCCGCGAAGCCCTTGCGGCGGAAGTAGTCCCGGTCGGGCCGGTTGATGAGGAACGAGTAGACGTAGGAGTCGATGTCCCCCAGCCGCCAGCGGTCCAACGTGTCGGTGAAGTCGTGGACCTGCGCTCCCACCTCCGCGAGCCCCAACGCGGGCACGTGCAGCTTCGCGCCGCCCAGCAGGCTGACGCGGCGCTGACGTCGCGTCCCCTCCGGGTCGTCCGGCAAGCGCTGGCCTCCCAGCCGCAGCGGGACGAAGAAGGCCGCATCCAACGTCGCGTGCACCCGGTCCTTCGGATCCCAGAAGCGCAGGTCCGCCGCGAGCCCCGGCGCGAACCCCGTCACCTGCGTGTGCACGGGCAGCAACTCCATGGACAGGTCCGGCCGGCGCGGACGCACGTGCACCACCAGCCGCCGTCCCTCCAGCGTGATGCCCTCCTCCCGTTCGTGCCGCGAGAACAGGCTCCGCCAAACGGATCCGGGCTCCTTCGGCTCGCGGTGGCGGGACGGGCGCTCCTGCTCCTGGGTGCGGTAGCGCCGCGTGCCCTGGGCCTCGCGCTCCTCGATGATCCGCACGCTCCGGCGTTCCTCGCCCAGCCCTTCACCGTCCACCGTCCGGAGGAATGGCAGCTGCGACTCCAGGCGCTCCACGGCGCGGCGGGCGTCGCTGCGCAGGAAGACATCGCCCGGTGCCAGGCCCAGCGCCTCGCGCACCCGCGCCGCCATCTCCGGCTCCACGCCCGGCACGTCCACGGCCTCCAGCCGGCCCTCGTCCACCGTCACCACCAACGCGCCTTCGTGGGACAGCGTGGCGGACAGCGTGGCCAGCAGATAGCCGTCATCGTCCCGCAGGTCCTTCAGCGCGCGCTCCAGCGCGGCGTCCAGCCCGCCCAGGACGATGCCGGGGCGGAACTTCCCGCGCTCCAGGCGCGCGAACAACTCGCGGGGCGGGTGGAGCGGCGGGCACGGGTTGATGACGGACAGCGTCGCGGTGCGGCCGTGGATGCGCACCGTGGCGACGACCTCCCCGTGTTCGTGCTCGTCGTCGTCTTCGTCTCCGTCCTCGTAGGAGCCGGGGGGCTGCGGGAACAGGGCTTCCAGCCACTCGTCGGGAGGAAGGTCCTGGAGCCCCTGGACATCCACCGACGTGACGGTGGGGTGCTCCTCCAGCGTGACCTCCAGCAGCGCGGGCCCCTGCTCGCTGACGCGCAGGCGGGGCTCCACGTGGGCGAAGAGGCCCGTTCGCGCCAACCGGCGCAGCAGGGTCTGCACGTCGTCGGGTGACATCGGGGGCGTGGGCCCGGCGGCGGGGGCGCCCACGAGCGAGCGCACCTGCGCGTCCGTCAGGTGCCGGAGCCCCACGAGTTCGAGGGCCGTCGGCGCCAGTCCCTTGCCGTCGACGTCCAGCCGCAGCGGCGCGAGGACCGAGGCGGTGTCGGAGTCCTCGTCGTCGTCGAAGCCGCCGGGGCACACCTCACGCCGCGAAGAGGCCTTCCTGTCCGAAGCATCTCCGTCCGGAGAGCCATCGTTTGAGGCACCAACGCGCGGAGCCCCATTGTCCGGACCGTCATCGTCCGGACCGTCATCATCCCGAGAACCATCATCCCCAGGCGTTTCAGCCTGGGAGTGTGCCCTCGTGCCGGAGGGCGCCGTGAGCGCGCCGGCATCAGGTGGGAGCGTGCCCGCATCCCTCGCGGGTTGCGCGAAGACTGCGAGCGAGACGAAGCAGAGGCAGAGCACGATGCGATTCATGCGGGGGAGCAGGAGCATGCGCCGTTCCAGGTGGAGGGCCCCGGCAAGTGCCTGGAAGGACGAGGATCCGCCGAGCGCATCGATGTCATGGACACATCCGGATGTCACGGCGGGGATGTGCCCGTGACATCGCCCGGGTCCATGGGGCGTGTCATGGCGAGACAGGCAGGCCCAGCGCCTTGATGCGCCGGTAGAGGTTCCCCCGGTCCACCTGGAGGAGGCGCGCGGCCCCCGCGATGCTCTCCCCTTCCCGGAGCGCGGCGCGGATGAGCTCTCTTTCGAAGTCCTCCACGTGCTCGCGGTAGCTCTTGTCGCCCAGCGTCGCACGGGGCGCGGCCGGGGTGCCCGCCGGAGCCGTCACCGCGTCCGCGCGAAGCTCCAACGGACCATCGCCCCGCAGCAGGTTCAGCCGCTCGATGACGTTGCGCAGCTCGCGCACGTTGCCCGGCCAGGGATAGGCGCGCAGCGCGGCCTCCGCGCCAGGGGCCAGCACGAGCGTCGCACGGGGACCGGCGAACTCCGCGGCGAAGACGCGGGCCAGGGGCAACAGGTCCTCGGGGCGCTCGCGCAGCGGCGGGACGTGCAGCGGCAACACGTTGAGACGGAAGAAGAGGTCCTGCCGGAAGCGCCCCTCCTTCACCGCGCGGGTGAGATCCTGATGCGTGGCCGCGAGGATGCGCACGTCCACCGGCACCGGCAGCGTGCCGCCCAGGCGCTCCACCTGACGGGTCTCCAGGACGCGCAGCAGCTTCGCCTGGAGCTCCAGCGGCATGTCACCCAGCTCATCCAGCAGCAGCGTGCCGCCCTGCGCCTGCTCCACCCGGCCCGTGCGCCGCGCCACCGCGCCGGAGAAGGCACCGCGCTCGTGCCCGAACAGCTCGCTCTCCAGCAGCGTCGCGGGGATGGCCGCGCAGTTGACCGCGACCAGCCGGCCCTTGCGCCCGGAGGCCTTGTGCAGCGCCTGCGCCACGCGCTCCTTGCCGGTGCCCGTCTCGCCGGTGATCAGCACCGCCGTGTCGCTCGGGCCCACTCGGGCGATGAGCTGGCGCAGCGCCTCCATGGCCGGGCTGTCCCCCACCAGGTGCCCCGGGCGGGCCAGCGCGTCCAGCAGCCGCTCCCGCTCCTCCCGCAGCGACCCCAGCGCCAGCGCGTTGCGCAGCGCCGTGACGAGTCGCTCGGCGGACGGGGGCTTCTCCACGAAGTCCGTGGCCCCCAGCTTCAGCGCCTGCACCGCCTCCGCGGGGGAGGCCTCTCCGGAGAGGACCACCACCGGCACGGCCAGCGGTTTGGGCAGGCGCGCAAGCAGCTCCAGTCCCGTCTCGCCCGGCATGCGCAGGTCCAACAGCATCAGCGCGGGAGGGGCCTCCGGCGCTTCGAGCAGGCGCGCGGCCTCCGCCGTGGAGCGGGCCTCCACGGTGGTGAAGCCCTCGTCGCCCAGCAGCCCTCGCAGGGCCCGGATGACGCCGGGATCATCATCGACGACGAGGATGCGGGGGCCTGGCTTCATGAAGTCACCTGGGAACTGGGCGGCACCGGGGGCAGCGCCACGTGCGCCAGCGTCCCGCCGCTCGCGCCCGGCTCCAGTCGCAAGGTGCCGCCATGCTCGTGGACGATCTTCTGGGCGATGGGCAACCCCAGTCCACTGCCGCCGGGCTTGGTGCTGAACAGCCCCCGGGTGAGGACTGCGCCCTCCAGCACACCCGGGACGCCACGGCCACCGTCGTTCACGGTGACGTGCACGGCGCCGTCCGCCTGCGCGCGCAGGGCCACCCGCACGGGCGGCGTGTCCGGCCCGGAGGCCTCGGCGGCGTTCTTCACCAGGTTGCCGAAGAGGCGGCGCAGCCCGTCCGGATCCGCGCGCAGTTGGACCTCCGGCCCGGGCTCCAGCTCCACGGGCACCGGCGAGGTGCCCGCGTACAGGGCGCAGACCTCGGCCAGCAGGGCGCGCAGCCCCACGTCCTGGAAGCGCGGGGCCGGCAGGCGCGCGAAGGTGGAGAAGCTCTGCGTCATGCGCATGAGCAGGTCCACCTCCTCCTGGAGGAGTGCCACCGCTTCGGCGAGGCGCGTCGGGTCCGGCGAGGTGCTGTCATCCTGGCGGGACAGACGCGCGAGCGAGAGCTTCATTGCGGTGAGGGGGTTCTTCAGCTCGTGGGCGAGCGCGCGGGCCACGTCCTGCCAGGCCGCGATCTGCTCGGCGGCCTTGAGGCGCTCGCGCTGGCCCAGCAGCTCCTGGCCCATGCGGTTGAACTGCCCCAGCAGGTCCTGGAGCTCGTCGCGCGGAGGCTCCGGCACGGACAAGCGGACGGCCAGGTCGCCCCGGGAGTAGGCCCGCATCCCGTCGATGAGGGTGCCCACGGGGCGCGTGAGGACGCGGCCGAGCAGCGCCGCGGCCACGGCCAGCACGAGACCGGACACCAACCCCAACCCGGCGATGAAGACGGGCACGCGGCGCACCAGCGCCCGCCGCGCCAGCTCCGCCTGCGCGAGGTTCAACCGCGCATCGTCGAGCGTGCCCTGCGGCAGTCCGCGCCGCTCCAGGTCCGCGGACACGCCATCGAGCACACCCTCCACCGGGGCGATGGACACGGAGAGCACGCGCTCCAGCACGCCCTGCGCCAGCGCGCCCAGCAGCACCAGCGGAATGAGGCCCGTGAGCAGCATCACCGCCAACAAGCGCCGCCGGAAGCGGGGCGGAGGCGGCGGAGGACCCATGGACGGAGCGCGGCGCATGATCCGCTGTTCATACCGCAGGCACCCGCAAAGTTCTTGCGACCGTCCTCGCGAGACAACTACATACGCGCCGCGATTCCAAACATGAGGGGGTTTCACATGTATCGAAAGAACGTTCTTCGCGGCCTGCTCGCGCTGGGCCTGCTGACGGCGCTGAGCGCCCAGGCCGAGACGCTGTTCGCGCAGGCCAACTTCCTGCTCAACAAGCGTCAGCTCTCCCTGGTGAACTACCGCGGCAAGGGCACGCTGCTTCCCGTCGGCACGAAGATCGAGGTGCTGGACCGCGACGACGATGAGATCACCTGCAAGGTGCTCGACCCCTCCCAGGCCGAGTTCCGGGTCGTGACCCACCGGAGCCTGGGCAAGCCGCTCGCGGTGCTGTTCACCGGGTTCTTCGCCCCCACGGATCCCGCGACGCGCATCGCCGCGCTCTCGCCGGAAGACCAGAAGCAGGTGAAGTCGGGAGAGCTGGCCAGGGGCATGTCCCGGGAAGCGGTGCTGCTGACCATCGGGCCGCCGCCGCCGCACCGCACCCCGTCGCTCCAGGGCAACCGCTGGACCTACTGGAGCTCCAAGTTCGCCACCTTCGAGGTCGCGTTCGACGCCGACGGCAAGGTCGTGTCGTTCGGCGATGAGCCCCCCGTGGCCGCGCCCGCGCCCGCCCCGGTGCAGAAGGTCCTCTATTACGCGACCGCGAACCTCCACTTCGAGGAAGGGACGGTGTCCTGGGTGAACTACCTCAAGGGCCCCATCCTCCCGTTCAACACCCAGGTCGAGGTGCTGGACAAGGGCTCCTCCCAGGTGAAGTTCAAGGCCGTGGACTCGGGCATGGAGTTCTCCTTCGAGAACGACTCCCGTTCGGGCGCGGACACGTGGAAGTTGTTCCAGGCCGCGTTCGCCGCCGAGGACCAGGCCGCGAAGCTCGCGGCGCTGTCGCCAGAGGACCGCAAGAAGGTCGAGGCCTCGGAAGTGGAGCCCGGCATGTCGCGCGAGGCCGTGCGCATGGCGTGGGGTCCCCCGCCTCCCCATGAGACGCCGTCCTTCGCCTCCAGCACCTGGACCTACTGGAAGGGCAAGATGACCAAGGTGAAGGTGAAGTTCGACAAGAACGACAAGGTCGCTTCCGTCGAATAGCGCAGGGCCTGCGTGATGATTTCACGCGCCTCGGATAAAGGGGCGCGTGAGAGGCATGGGATTGCCGGCACGTCCGCTTGAAGCCAGGGGGAAGGGCTGCTCACCTCGACGACACGCTGTAGGTCGCGCGTCCACCCGGGCTTCCAACCGTCCGGAGGGCAGGCGGCCATCCGTGACTCCCCGCCCGCAGGCTGCCATTCCGCGAGGGAGGACCGAACCTTCTGACAGGAGGTGACGGCACCATGGCGGACAGCCCCATCGAGAAGCAGCACCAGCACGAGCGGGAACAGGAGCGGGAGCGGCTGCGCGCGGAGGAAGAGAAGGACCTGGAGGTGGAGTCCCACCGTGGGCCCCGGCCGCTGGAAGGCTTCGCAGGCGGGCACACCACGTGGACGGGCGCGCAGGACGATGAGGCCGCCGCCCGCGTGCACGCCGGTGACGCGGAAGCGTCGTGGGAGGCCAGCGAGCGTCAGGCCCGGCTGGAGCCCGAGCCCCACGCGGTTGACGACGAGGATTGAGCCCGGGAGGCCCCGCGTGCCCGTTGGCTGCAGGGCGGAGCCCGTTGGCTGCACCGGCCCGCCGGGACTTCCGGGCGAGGAGGTAGCATCGGCTCCCCGTGGACGCCTCCCCTTCCCTCGCGCGCCGCCTGCCCCGGCTCATGCTCATGTGGGCCCTGCCAGGCGTCATCACTTCAATCCACGTCTATTTCTCTTCGCAGGCCAGGGACCCCAACTACCCCTTGAGCCGGGCGCTGCTGATGCAGTTGCCGCCGTGGCAGTACTGGGCCTTCGCCACCCCGATCATCCTCGCGCTCGGACGGCGCTATCGGCTGGAGCGGGACGGCTGGCCCCGGAGCCTCGCGGTGCACCTGACGGCGCATGCCGCGCTGCTCGTTCCCCACGTCATCCTTGTCTATTTCGTGTCGCGGGCCGCGAAGGAGCCGTGGTTCCTGCAGAACTCCCTGGGCCAGGTGCTGCCGCTCCTGGTGTTCAAGTACTTCGTCACGGACCTGCTCGTGTACGGCGGCATCCTCGCCGTCGGCCACGCAATCGAATACCACCGCCGCTACCGCGAGGGGGAGCTGGCCCAGGCCCAACTGGAGACGCGGCTGGCCCACGCGAGGCTTGACGCCCTGCGCGCCCAGCTCCACCCCCACTTCCTCTTCAACACGCTCAACGCCATCTCCGTCCTGGTGCGCAAGCAGGACACCGTCGGCTCCATCCGCATGCTCACCGGCGTGAGCGAGCTGTTGCGCATGGCCCTCAACACCAGCGGCCGCCAGCACGTCCCGCTCCACGAGGACCTCGACTTCCTGGAGCGCTACCTCGACATCGAGCAGACCCGCTTCCCGGATCGGCTCCAGGTGGTCCGCGCCATCGACCCCGCCACGCTCGGCGCGCTCGTGCCGCACCTCATCCTCCAGCCGCTGGTGGAGAACGCCCTCAAGCACGGTCTCGCCACGCGCTCCGGCGCCGGACGCGTGGAGCTGCGCGCCTCGCGGGACGGGGCACGGCTGCTGCTGGAGGTGCTCGACGACGGGCCCGGCCTTTCTCCCGGCTGGGACACCCGCGACGGCTGCATCGGCGTGGCCAACGTGCGCGCGCGCCTGCACCAGCTCTACGGCGACCGCCACGCCTTCACGCTGGAGAACCGCGCAGGGGGCGGCGTGCACGCGCGCCTGGAGCTGCCCTTCGAGTCCGCTTCGCTGGAGAAGGCCGCGTCATGAATGCGTCCGCGTGCATCCGCACGCTCGTCGTGGATGACGAGCCCCTGGCCCGAGAGGGCCTGTGCCTGCTGCTCGCCCGCGACCCGGAGGTCCGCGTGGTGGGCGAGGCGGGCAATGGGCCGGAGGCCGTGCGGCTCATCCGCGAGCAGCGGCCCGACCTGGTGCTGCTGGATGTGCAGATGCCCGAACTCAACGGCTTCGAGGTGCTGGCCCACCTGGCCCCCGCGGAGGTCCCGGCCGTCATCTTCGTCACCGCGTATGATCGCTATGCGCTGCGCGCCTTCGACATCCACGCGCTGGACTACCTGCTCAAGCCCTTTGGCGACGAGCGCTTCCACGACGCCGTCGGCCGCGCCAAGGCGCAGATCCGCCTGACGCGCATGTCGGACTTGAGCCAGCGGCTGATGTCGGTGCTCTCGACCTACGGTGAGCGCGATGGCGTGCCCGCCCCGCCACCTCCGCCCGCGCCCGAGCCGTGGGTGCGCCGGCTCGCCATCCGTGACACGGGCCGCGTGGTGTTCCTGGACGTGGACGAAATCGAATACATCGAGGCCGCCGACTACTACGTGCAGATCCACGCGGGCGGGAAGGCGTACCTCCACCGCGAGTCGATGCAGAGCCTGGAGGCGCGCCTGGATCCGGGGTGCTTCATGCGCATCCACCGCTCGGCCATCGTCAATTCGCGCCGCATCCGGGAGCTGCGCAGCGAGGGCCGCAGGGAGCTCATCGTCGTGCTCACCGGCGGCGCGGAGCTGCGGGTCGCGCGAAGCCACCGCGAGAAGTTCCAGCACCTGCGCTGAACCCCGGGCCCGCTCGCCGCACGCCCGCCGCCCCTGAGTCCTACTTGTTGGCCCGGACCTTCTTGACGAGGACGGGCTTCGCCGGGGTCGCCTTCGCGGGGGCCGCCTTCGCGGGGGCTGCCTTCGCGATGGCGGGGTTGCGCCGGGCGGACAGCTCCGGAATCAGCAGCAGCTCGATGCGGCGGTTGCGAGCGCGTCCCTGGGGCGAGGCATTGGCCCCCAGGGGCCGCGTGTCGCCGTAGCCGGCCGCGAGCATGCGCTTCGCGGGCACGCCGCCCTTGTCCTGGAGGAAGCGCACCACGTTGACGGCGCGCGCGACGGACAGCTCCCAGTTGGTGGGAAAGGTGGCCTGGAGCTTCTGGGAAGGGGGTGAGTCGTCGGTGTGCCCCGACACCTGGATGCGCTTGTCATCCACCTTGGACAGGACGCCGCCCAGCCGGGTGAGGACCTCCTGGCCGCGCGCGCTGATGCTGGCGTCCCCTGAATCGAAGAGGACCTTGTCGACGAGGTCCACCTGGATGCGGCCCTCGTTCTGCGTCAGGCGGACGGCGCCCTCGGCGATCTCCTTCTTCATCTTGTCCTGGAGGTCCTCGTAGGTGGCCTTGAGCCGGGCCAGCTCCGCCTCCTGCTCCTGCACCGTCTGGCTGAGCTGGGCCTTCTCGGTGTTGAGCTGATCCTTCTCCGTGGTCAGCTTCTCGCGCTCGGCCTCCAGCGCGGCCAGCTTCGTCTCCAGCAACTGCTTCGCGGCCTCGGCGTCGCTGGCCCGGGTGGCCGCCGCCGTCGCCGCCGCGTCAGCCAGCGTCGAGCTGCGATGCGACAGGTAGAGCACCGTGCCCGCGAGCACCGCCACCAGCGCCGTCACCAGCCAGGGGACCCAGGCCCTTCCGCGTTCCGTTTCCATGTCGCGACCTCCGGGTTGGAATGGACGACAGGCACGCTAGCGGCATCCGACAGGTGCACCGCAAGGCGACCCGGGTGCGTGCAGGTGTCTGGAGGTGCATTGTTGAACCCGGGGCGCACGGGACGGCGGTGCCCCATCGCGGGCCTCCGCCGTCCCGTGCGCCCCCTGCGTCAGGCGTCGGTGCCGCGAGTGCCCTTGCGCCGGCGCAGCGTCCAGCCCAGCGTCAGCAGGGACCAGAACGGCCATGCCTCCGGCGTCAGCGCCGCGCTGCAGCCAGAGCCGGAGTCGTCCGTGTCGGCGGGCGGTTGCGGCTTCGCGGCCGGCTCCACCTTCACCTGGAAGGTGCACCGGGCCTCGTTCCCCGACGCGTCCTTCGCCGTGACGCTGACCGTGGTGTCCCCCACCGGGAAGCGCGTGCCGGAGGCCTGGCTGTAGGTGGGAGCGACGGTCTCCCCGCGCTCGTCGGCGACGGTGGTCGCGGCGTAGGTGACGTCCGCGCCGTCCGCGCCGCTGGCCCGCGCCGTCACGTTGGCCGGACAGGTGAGGACCGGCGCCGTCGTGTCCGGTGCCGTCGGCGTGAAGTCCAGCGAGAGGCTCCAGGGCTCGCGGCCATGCGTCTCATCCGCGGCGAAGAAGAAGAGCCGGTCGCCCAGGCGCGCCAGGTTGGTGGGGTCCGAGGAGAGCGGGCCGGGCAGCACGTCCACCCAACGGGAGGTGCCCGCCGCCGTGCCGTCCGTGCGCCACAGCTCCGCGCCGTGCCCGGGCTCCGCCGCCGAGAAGAGCACGATGCCCCGGTCCTCGAGGGACAGCGGCGCGAGGAAGGACGTGCCGTCCGCCACGAAGAAGCGCATGCCGGACTCGGCGCCGGGCCAGATGTCCGCCAGCCGCGAGGTGCCCTCCGGCGTGCCGTTCGTCACCCACGGCTCCATCCCGTGCGTGCCATCGTTGGCGGTAAAGAACACGGTGGTGCCCAGCTTCAGGAAATGGCGGGGGTTGCTGCTGCCTGTGCCCGGGTGGAGGTCCACGAGCATCCGCGTGCCCGCCGCCGTCCCGTCGCTGACCCACGGCTCCCAGCCATTCGCCGCGTTGCTCGACGCGAAGTAGAGCCGCCCGTTCACCCACGCGAGCGCGTCCAGGCCGCCGAACGTCTGGGGGACCAGTTGCACGGTGCCCTCCGGCGTTCCGTCCGTCTTCCAGAGGCGGGCCGGGTCGCCCGCGGCCTCTTCTTGGTGGAGTTCCGTCAGCGCGAAGAAGGCGACGCCGTTGGCGACCGCGATGTCGTTGACCCAGGTGGAGCTGACGCCCGTCCCCTTCACGAAGGTCTTGAGCACCCGCGTGCCCCCGGTCGTGCCATCCGTGACCCACAGGACTTCATCGCCGTCCGCGTTCTTGGCGGCGAAGAGCACCCGGTCCCCCAGCTTCGTGAAGGTATGCGCCTCGTTCAGCACGGCCTCCGGGTCGGAGAGCGCAACGGGCACGGTGCCCGCCTCCGTCCCATCGCTCTTCCAGAGCTGCATGGATTCATAGCTGCCCGCGGTGAAGAGGAGCCCCCCGCCCACCTCGATGAGGTTGCGCGGGTCGCTCCCGTCCTCGCCGGGGACCAGGTCCTTCACCCGCGCCGTGCCCGCCGCGGTGCCGTCCGTCCGCCAGAGCTCCGCGCCGTGCGTGGTGTCCTCCAGCCCGAAGAACAACCGGGTGCCCACCCTCTGGGTGGCGAACGCCTCCGCGAAGAGGTCCGCCCGGGTGTTGGCGAAGGTGGTGAGCCGGGAGGTCCCGGCGGACGTCCCGTCGCTCTTCCAGAGGGAGAGCAGCTGCCCGTCCTCGGAGGCCAGGAAGTAGAGGTGGCCCGCCAGCTCCCCCACGTTGGAGAGGGACGCCATGGACGACCGCGTCGCGCCCGCCTTCAGCGGCTCCAGGAGGCGCGTCCCCGCGACGGTGCCATCGGTGCGCCACACCTGCGTCCCGCCTGAAAGCGGCTCGACGTGGAAGAGGAGCGAGTCTCCCAGGCTCACCGGGTCGAGCGAACTCGGGGCGTAGTCCCCGGTGTAGCCCTCCCACGTCTTCAGCGCCGTGGTGCCGGCGGGGGTGCCATCCGTCTTGTACAGGCCGAGCATGCCCGCCTGGGGCGTGGCCTGGAAGTAGAGGTGGCCCTTCCAGGACTCGAAGTTGGAGGGCTGCGAGTCCCCTGCCCCGGGCCACAGGTCCGCCACGCGCGTGGCGGCGCCGGGCGTGCCATCGCTCGTCCACAGCTCCTCGCCCGCGACGGCGTCGTACGCGACGAAGAAGAGCCGGCTGCCCACGACCTGGAGTCCGTACGAGTTCCAGCGGCTGAAGCGCTGCACCTCCCCGGTGCCCGCCGTCGTCCCATCGCTCTTCCAGAGCGCGCGGTCCGTGGAGAAGTACAGGGTGCTTCCCACCGCGGTGAGCAGGTTGATGCGGTCCTGGAACTCCGGGAACGCGTACACGACGGTCGTGCCCTCCGGGGTGCCATCGCTCCTCCAGAGCTGATCCATGGCGAGGCCCCCGACGAAGAAGGCGCTCTGCCCCACCCGCGTGAAGCGCCAGGTCTGGCCGTCCGCTTCTCCCGGGATGAGGTCCTTGACGGGGACGGTGCCCTCGGGCGTGCCGTCCGTCTTCCACAGCTCCATGCCGGTGGCGGAGTCGTTGCCCATGAAGAGCGCGACGCCGTCGAGCGCCACGCCGAGCGCGGTGATCCCGGGGAACTCGTAGCCGAACCCATCCACCCTGGGCGGGAAGCGCTTGAGCTCCCGGGTCCCCGCCACCGTGCCATCCGTCTTCCACAGCGCGCTGCCGAAGGAGAAGAGGACGCCGGAGCCGAACGGAAGGATGGTGCCGCGCCGCTCGTCTGAGTCATCTCCCGAGCCCTCGAACTCCTGGAGGAGGAGGGTTCCAGGCGTGGTGCCATCTGTCTTCCACAGGCCCGTCCTGCCCAGGAAGCTCCGCGCCGTGAAGAAGTAGGCCGCGTTGCCCACGGCGGTGAGTTCCGTGGGACCCTGGACGCTGGAGAGCATCCCCGGCGTCAGGTCCTGGATGAGGGTGGTGCCCGCGGAGGTGCCGTCGCTGCGCCACAGGTCCCATCCCGTCAGGGGATCGTCGAGCACCATCACGGCGGTGCCATTGGCCAGGGTGACGGCGCCTCCGCCAGACCCGGAGCTGCTGGTGAGGATGCGCGGAAAGGGGCTCGGTCGGGTGTTCACGTCCCGCAGCAGCTCGGGTCCCGTGGCCAGCGCCAGCGGGCGCGAAGCGGGCGCGCTCGGGAGGGATGTGGCAGCGGCCTCCAAGTCGGAGGAACCGCAGCCAAGCAGGGGCGCCAGGACGAGCCAACGGGCTCCCCGGAAGACAGATGGGTGGGTCACGGCGGATCGCCTCCAAGGACACACATGCTCCGAAAATCGGAATGCATGCGGCACAGGCACGGCAGCAGGTCAGACGCGCGAGCGAGGAAAGATTGAGTCCGGGAGGCTCCCTGAACGAATGACGCCACGGGAACACGCCCTCCGCGCACGCAGGGAAAACAGTTTTGACTGTTTTATCAGGACCACCATACTGGTTCACCTTCCCCCCTTGCTCGGAGGTCTTCGCATGAAACAATCCCCCCGCATCCTGGCCCTGGCGGTCGTGGGCGCCCTGTCGGCGCTCGCTTCCGGCTGCGGCCCTGACGCCGCGCCCGTGGACGCGTCCCCCGTGGGCTCCGCTTCCCAGGAGCTCGCGTGCAGCACGCGCATCACCTACGGCGACCGGTGGATCCGTCCCTCGGGCCACCCGGCGCAGTATGACGTCGCGGCGGACCTGGTGACGTGGGACGGCGCCTGCATCAACGAGGGCACCAATTCCTACGCGGTGCTCTCCAATGGCTGGCGGCCGTACTTCACCGGCAACAACGCGTGTGTCCTCGCGCTCGACACGGATTGCGCCGGGGCCGCCGCGTGCGCGACGCGCGTCACCTACGGGGCGGCGTGGCTGCGCCCTGCGAACCACCCGGCGCAGTACGACGATGTTGGCGGACGCGTGTATTGGGACCGGGCGTGCACGAATGCGTCCCCCAATTCCTACACGGTGCTGTCGAACGGCTGGGCGCCGTACTTCAGCGGCTCGAACGCGTGTGGCATGTCATTCCGCTACACGGGCTGTGGCGGGCTGTACCAGAACCCGGTGGTCCCCGTGGACTGCGCGGACCCGGGCGTCATCCATGATGGGACGCGGTATGTCGCCGCCTGCACGTCCGGCGGTGCCGCCAGCGCCTTCCCGCTGCGCACGTCCACGGACCTGGTGAACTGGACGGGCGCGGGCTCCATCTTCCCGTCCGGGACGCGGCCCTCGTGGGCGACGGGCGACTTCTGGGCGCCGGAGCTCCACAAGGTGGGAACGCGCTTCATCGCGTACTACACGGCGCGGCACTCGGACGGACGTCTGTCCATTGGCGCGGCCACGTCGGCCAGCGCGCTCGGGCCGTTCACCGACCTGGGCCGGCCCCTGGTGCACGACGCGGGCATGGGGATGATTGACGCGACCTTCTTCAAGGACACCGCCGGCACGCCGTTCCTCGTGTGGAAGGCGGACGGCAACGCGGTGGGGCAGCCCACGCCCATCTACGGCCAGCAGCTGGCGGCGGACGGCCTGTCGCTGGTGGGCACGCGCCGCACGCTCATCACCAACAACCTGGGGTGGGAGGGCGGCGTCGTGGAGGCGCCGTGGGTCGTCGCGCGCGACGGCTACTACTACCTCTTCTACAGCGGCAACGCGTACTACGACAGCAGGTACGCGGTGGGCGTGGCGCGGGCCACCAGCCCGCTGGGTCCGTACACGAAGCTCGGCGCGCCCATCCTCGCGACGGGTGGCGGCTGGGTGGGGCCGGGGCACAACTCCGTCGTCACCGGGCCTCGCGGTGACACGTTCATGGTCTATCACGCCTGGAACAGCGCCCACACCGCGCGGGTGATGCTCGTGGATGCCATCACCTGGTCCAACGGCTGGCCCGCGGTCCCCGAGGGTCCGTCGGCGGGCTCCCGGCCCCTGCCGTAGCGCGACGTGCATGACCTGGCCGGCTCCCGTGAGAGGGAGCCGGCTGGCCTCAGACATCGCCGAGGGAAACAAGCAGGCTGTCGCCTTCACCCTCTCCGGAGTCCAAGTCGTCCAGTGGGATCCTTTTCGTCTTGGGAGCGACGTCGTACCCCGTCACGATGTTGCCCAGCGCCTTCAGGGCCCGCTTGAGTGCATCCAGGATTTCCTCGCGGCTCAGCTCCTCCAGGTCGATGTCCTTTCCGGCGAACTGCGTCCAGGTGCCGAGTCTCCCTTCAAAGACGATGTTGTCGGCTCCCTTCACCTCGATGGGCAAGGTCGAATCTGGGACGCGCATGATGTGGTCGGTGACCACCTTCCGATTGAGTCCTCCAAAGTCGGCGTAGAGGGCCGCACGAAGGAACTCCTCGACCGTGTTCTGCACGGGAGCGGGACCGCTGCGTTTCACCTGTTGATACGCCGGGCTGAAGACGCTTGTCAGCCGCATTTTCCCCTTTGCAAACCAGCGCTGGGAGAGGGTCTCGAGGTCCATGTCGCCCAGGACCTTGCGGTCCGTGTCGCTCAAGCGCTCGCGGAGGTCCAGGAGGTCGAAGCGCGGCAGGAAGAGGAAGCGGTTCTTTCCCGCCCCGATGTGATGTTCGAACGTCAGCCGGTGCAGGACCAGGAACAGATACGCCAGCAGCCGGGGGTGTTCGCGGCCGAATCGATGGGGCAAAGACAGGTTGAAGATGCTCGCGACGACTTGCATCTCGGCGTCGCCATGCCTGGGTTCCAATAGCGCATCGAAGGGGTGCTCCTTCTTGACAAGACATTCGCCCAGGTAGTCCAGGTTCGTGGAGAAGTTCACCTGGATGCAGTCATCCGAGATGAACTTGCCAGCGGGCGTCAGCGTGGCGGCCCGGACTTCCGCCACCCGTTGATCCTCCGAGGGCCAGCAGCAGCAGAAGAGGCTCTGCCAGTAAGGGACCTCCGAGGCACCCATGCGTTCGTCGACGTCCTTGGAAATCCGCTTGGGGGAGACCTTGAGCAGCGTGTGCTGGGTCTGCCTCACGAAGGACTCGATGGATTCCATCCTCTTGATGCCCGACAGGGCCTCGACGAGCGCCACGAGCTGCTTGACCTGGACCTTCCATTTGGGGGCGGAGTCGTAGGGGTTGAGGTTGACGTTGGAGACAAGCTCCAAGGTCGACGAACCGCCCATCGTGCCTGTCTCGATGACCGCGTTCACGCCAGGCTTGACCTGGGTCTTGAACAACGTCACGCCTTTGTACAATCCGTCGAAGACTTTTCCGGACTGGGTTCTTACATTGACATTCAACTCGACTTCGAATCCCAGTGACATGCCGATGCGTCTCCGTGAACAGCCGATCCGTATCCGTGGAATGACCAGGATACACGGCCGGGAGGACGCGATGCGATATTGCGAAGGCCCGCGGCAACGACAGTGCATTCGGGAGGGCCGCGCCTTCCGCGGTGGGGAAGTGCTCTCCCACCGCGGTGAGCGCATCAAACGCCCCGTTACTCGGTGATGGTGAAGGCCACCGGGATGCTCTGGGCGGTGGAGTTGTGGCCCACCAGCGTGACCGTCGCGTCGTAGGTGCCCGGGGGAAGCTTGCCCTGGACGATGATGTGGAAGCGCTCCACCTTCCCCGTCTCCATCCAGATGGGGAAGGCACGGGGACAGGTGGAGAACAGACACCCGAGCGCCTCTCCCAGTGCGATGAACGGCGACAGGGGCGCGAGGCCAATGGCCAGGAAGGGCGCGCTGATGCCTGACTGCCCCACGTTCGCCCAGAGCGAATCCAGGTAGCTCTCCACCTGATCCAACGGGACGCTGACCGCCTCCTTGCCGGTGCCCGTCACCTCGAGCTTGGAGAGCACGGCATCCCCGTGGAGCGTCTTCTCCCGGAACACCACGGGGATCAGCGCGCGCTGGTTCTTCTTCACCGTGACGGGCGTCGTGTCATAGGCCAGCTCCACGTCGGCCGGCAGGAGCATGGCCCCCTGCTGCGTCACCCCCTGGGTGAGCTGGAAGGAGCCCTGGCTCTTCACGTTGCCGGGGCGGAGCGTCACCTGGGCCTGCGTGCCCTTGATCATGCTGGGAGGCTGACCGGAGGCCGACAGCTCCGGCGAGCTGAGGGCGCCGGCATTCACCTCGCCGCCAAGCGCGAACGCGGGGCTCTGGACGGTGCTCGTCGCCACCTGGATGACGGACTTCGCATCCCAGTACAGCCGCTCCGCGGAGCCCACCGTCACGCTGCCCGTGATGGGCGTGTTGCCCGTGGGGGTGATGAGCAGGCCCCGGGTGAAGCCCGTGAGCGTGAGGTTGCTGGCGTGGATGACGGCCGCGTCGGAGAAGAACAGGGACTTGTCCGTGCCGCTCCAGTCCTCGGGGAAGGTGGCGGTGGGGTTGGAGTCGCTGGTGGTATCCCGGGTGGTCAGCCCGACCACGGAGTTCGCGGTGGCGGAGCCGACTTCGACGCTGCCCAGCGTGCCGGCGGTGAACTGGATCTGCGTCCCCTCCAGCACCAGCAGCCCCGTCTGCGCGCCGACCTGCGCGTTGGTCAGGAAGAGGCAGCGCTGGTTGTTGGGGAACATGGGCGCGGGCACCAGCACGCCAGGCGCGTCCACCTGGGTCTGGCCTCTCGTGGTCAGGACGATGGAGCTGCCCGACAGGTCCACGGTGGAGGCGATGCCGGTGGGCTTGTCCTTCACGGCCCGCTTCCAGCGGGACTCCAGCGAGTCGAGCGACTCTCCCGCCCTCCGACTCTCGATGTCATCCGCCTGCGGGGGGCCGTCATCCGCGTCGTCGCCACAGCCGAAGGACAGGAAGACCGCGGCGCACGCCACGGCCAGGGATTTGTTCGGGACTCGCACGGTGTCTCCAGCGTGGCAGGGGTTGCTTCCATGCTGTCTTGTCAGCTGCCGGTCTCTTTGGATCCCACCCAGGGCGCAATCGCGTGCGCGATGTGCGCAACCGTGCCACCTGAGCCTTGCCGCACCGGGCCATGGCCGGCCTGCGAGTCCTGCGGACGGATGCCCGCACACGGTTGGCGGCACCCTCCCCCATGGTCATGGTGAAAAGGAGGGCGTGATGACACCGGACACGAGCACGGCCGAGCTGCGCGAATTCATCGGTGAGCTCCGGGCCGTGGACAACCACACCCATGCGAACACGACCGTGCCCGGCGACACGGAGTTCGACGCGCTTTCGTTGGAGGTGCTGGGGGACTTCCCGCTCCCTGTGACCTTGCAGCCGGAGAGCCCTGTTTGGGTGGCCGCGTATCAAGCCCTCTACGGATATCCCCACGATGAGCTGCTGAGCGACGAGCACTGGCTCGTGCTGCGGGCCACCATGCGGGCCATCGCCGAGCAGCACGGAGAGAGATTCCCCGAATGGGTGCTGGACCGCGTGGGGACGGAGGTGATGCTCACGAACCGGGTGGCGATGGGACCGGGCCTTTCGCCGCCGCGCTTCCGCTGGGTGTCCTTCGTGGATGCACTGATGTTTCCGCTCTCCACGCGCGCGGAAGCCGCCAGGACGCCGGATCGCCTCAAGCTGTATCCGCAGGAGGTGTCGCTCCTGCGGCGCTACCTGGCGGAGCTGAAGGTCGCGGAGCTGCCGGGGACACTGGAGGCGTACCTGCGGACCGTGGTGACGCCCACGCTGGAGCGTCACAAGCTGGCGGACTGCGTCGCGGTGAAGTTCGAGGCGGCCCTGCTCCGCTCCCTGGACTTCGCCGACGTCCCCGCCCAGACCGCGGCCGCCGTGTACTCGCGCTACGTCGGCGGTGGAGAGCCGTCCCATGCCGAGTACAAGGCGCTCCAGGACTTCCTGTTCCGGGAGATTTCACGCGAGGCCGGCCGCCTGGGGATGGCGGTCCACCTCCACGCGTTCGAGGGCCCGGGTGCGTACTACGAGACCGCCGGAGCCGACCCGCTGCTGCTGGAGCCGACGTTCAATGATCCGACGCTGCGCCACACCCGCTTCGTCCTCGTGCACGGCGGTGGCGTCTTCGCGGCCCATGCGCGCGCGATGATGTGGAAGCCGAACGTGTACGTGGACACGTCCGCGATGGCGTTGCTCTACACGCCCCAGGCGCTGGCCGCGATACTCAGGGACTGGTTGCGCCAGTTCCCCGACAAGGTGCTCTTCGGGACCGACGCCGCGTCCTTCGGGCCGGACACCGGCTGGGAGCTGGCCGCCTGGATTGGAACGAGCCAGACGCGAACCGCGCTGGCGATGGCACTCGGCGACATGGTTCGCGGTGGGGAAGTGAGCCGCATCCGCGCCGAGGAGATCGCGACGATGGTGATGCGCACGAATGCCGGGGAACTCTACGGCCTGTCCCTTGGCACCGGGAGCATGCTCCGCGAGCCGTGGGCGCAGGAGCCAAGTCACCACCAGCCTCCGTGAACCAGCCGTTTCGGCCCCGGCCTCCCCTGTAACAACCTCGGGATTCTCCAGCGCGCCCGTGCTCTCATCCGCGAGCACCGGGTGCAAGGCCCGCGCTTGCTCAAACAACAGGGGACTGAAGATGCCTTCCAGCCGTCCGACGAAGATTGCGGTGATTGGCAGTGGGCTCATGGGAAGCGCTCTGGCGCGGGCCTTCGCCGCGGCGGGGCACGAGGTCGCGGTCTGGAACAGGACGCCAGCCAAGGCCAGGGCCGTGGGCGGTGGCACCCTCGCGTTCGAGAACCTGGGCGAGGCCGTCTCCGGACGGGAACTCGTGGTCGTCTCGCTGTCCAACTACGCCGCCTTCTCCGAGCTGGTCTCCTCGACGAGCGTCGCGGCCGCGCTCGCCGGGACGACGCTCGTCCAGATCACCAGCGGCTCCCCCGCGGACGCGCGAGGAGGGCTGGAGTGGGCGAAGGCTCACGGCGTGGACTACCTGGATGCCGCGATCCTCGCCTACCCGGCCTTCGTGGCCACCGACTACGCCACGGTCTTCTACGCCGGGTCGAAAGCCACCTTCGACCGGCACGCGGAGACCCTCCAGGCGATCGCCAGGAACTCCGTCTTCGTCGACGAGAAGATCGGCTCCGCCGCGACGCTCGACTGCGCCATCCTGGAGGCCTACTACGGAGGCACCCTGGCGGTCCTCCACGCCGCGGCGATGTGCAAGGCAGAAGGGCTCGATCCGAAGGCCTTCTTCGCCCAGAAGAACTCCTTCCTCGGCCTGATCTCCGTCACCGCCGACGCCGCGCAGGGGATGATCGACCGCAACGACTTCTCGGGTGATCAGTGCAGTCTCAACACCCACGTCGCGGCCATCGAGCACATCGTCCGGCTGAGCACGGACGCCCGCATCAGCGCGCGCTTCCCCAAGGAGCTGCTCGAGAACTACCGGCGGGCCCTCGGCGCGGGCCTGGGTGAAAAGGAATTGCCCGCCGTGTTCAGCACCCTGAAGCAGGACTGATCCCGACCGTCCCCGCGATTGCCGAGGCCCTCTTGCGTGCAAGGGGGCCCTGCCGCGCTCCCAGTCAGCGCTTGGGGGAGACGTTCTTCTGGAAGTCCCCCATCATGTTTCCTGGGGCCTGGTAATTACAGACCACATACGTTTCGTACAACCTGGAGCCCTTCCCCTGGGCGACGGCACAGCCCACCTTGGTGGTGCCCTTCCAGACCAGCTGCGTGAAGTGGCCGGTGGCCTTGGAGGAGGAACCGTTCTTGAAGTCGTACAGCTTCATCTCGTCGTACCAGGCCTTGACGGCGGCAGCCGCGATGGCGGCCGCCTCCGCCTTCGTCGAGCTCCCGGCCCAATAGAGGTTCTCACCGTATCCGTGGACGAGTCCCCGGTGGGCCTCGCCGAGACCTTCGGACGTCGAGACCTCTCTCGCGCGGCCCTTCGCGAAGGCCACGAGCGCTGGATCCACCTCCAGCCTGGGAGCGTCGTGGCGCGAGCGGTAGCCATTGTGCGCATTCAGCAAGATCGCCTGGATTTCATGGGTCGTCGCGTCAGGGAAGGGTTCGCGCGCGAGTGCACTGGGAGCGGTGAGCAGCAGCAGGGTGAACAGGACTCGATGGGTGCGCATGGTCGGCGACCCTATCCCACCGGGTCGCCCCAGGGACCGGCAAGGTTTGCCGGCCGGAGCTGCCCACGACTGGCGGGGCTTGCCGTGAAAAGCCCTGCCGCACGGGGGAATGCGGGCGGGAGGAGCGTGGCACGTGCCTTGAAATGGGTCCCTGCATGCTCATCAAGAGCACGTCAAACCCAGACAAGGAGAAACACACAATGCTCACGAACTTCATCAAGGCGCTCTCGCTGTCCGCGATGGTGGCGGTTCCCCTGGCTGCGTGCGGCGGCATGGAGGAGCAGCAGCCCGAGCTCCAGGATGAGACCGCGATCGGGCAGCGGGAAGACGCCTTCTCGGGCAACTGGAACTACTCGTGGGGGGATACCCAGACGAGCTCCGTGGACATCGGCACCTCCGTCAACCGGACCTGCTTCCTGTCGGGCATCGGCGGGCACATGCGGCCCGTGGGCGCCTTCCTCTACTCCGGCGGCACGTACCCGGCGATGGCCGGCGTGCGCAAGAACGCCAGCGGCAACTACGAGCTCTTCGTCCAGCCCGCGGCGGGAAAGCACCTCATCGCCTTCGCGCGCTGCGTGAACACCTCGGCGAACCGCCTGGAGGTCGACTGGAGCACGGGGCAGCAGGCCTCCTCCGGTGACAAGGTGATTGGCCCCGCCAATGGCACCCGCCAGTGCTTCCTGCAGCAGGTGAAGAACCTCGCCGTCGACATCAAGGACAGCAGCGGCGACATCACCGGGTACGGATGGGCGTTCGACGATCAGGCGAACCCGGACGAGGCCCGGGTCTTCAACGATGGCTCCTACTGGAAGCTCGTGGCCAAGCCCGGCACCCACTCCTATCCGGTGAACTACCACGTCACGGCCGTGTGCCTGGACGCGACCCAGGACCTGGGCAACTGGAACTGGATGGCGGGCAACCCGGGCACGGCGCAGATCAACCTCACCAACACGGCCGGCGCGACCTGCGGCGTCACGGGCGTCCGGGGGAGCTTCCAGGCCACCCTCGGAGACTGGGCTGACGCGGTCTCCATCAGCACCACCGGCAGCCAGTTCCACCTGGACCTGGCCAATGGCAAGCGCGGCTGGGCCGGCTGCATGCAGTAAGGCCTTGCCCGCGAACGGCCCCCCGGACTTCAACAGTCCGGGGGGGGTTCCCCTCAGCGCTTCCGCGTCATGACGCCGCCCTGCTCCAGCAGCTCGAAGAGGTCCACGAGCGCCTCCACGGGAAAGACGTGGCCGTACTCGGCATAGGCCGCGTCGCGGATGTCCGCCACGGAGCGCCCGCCGTCGGCGTAGCTCGCGAGCGCTTCGGCCAGTTGGTAGAAGCGCAGCTCGCCCTCCCCTCGCTCTCGCAGGGCCGTGGCCGCCGCGGTCAGGGCGGCCTGCACCGCGTCCACCCGGGGCTTTGCCTCGGGGGTCGCACGGCGCTCCACGTCGTCGAACGAGGCAAGCTCCTGGCCCTTCACGCGACGCGGAACGAAGGCCCGCGCCCGACGTTCGGCCTCGCTGGGAGCAGGCTCCTTCAACGACACCCCGCGCGCCTTGGCCTCCACCTCCACGCGCTTCAGGGCCTGCGTCTCCGCGGTCTCCAGCGCCCGGGCCATGGCCTGCACCGGCGCGGCGGGCGCCCCCAGGGGCACGCAGGAGCTCAGGGCGTCGCGCTCGCGCTGGTAGGCGGCGCGCACCACGGCGCGGGCCAGACGGGCGGTGCCGGGCAGCTGCGCGACGGGCGTCGCGGCCAGGTCGCGGCGGGCCCGGAACTCGTCCTCCGCCACGCGCCGCACGCCGTGCACCGACACCAGGCGCGCCAGCTCCAGGGCGCCCGTGCCTTCGGCCCAGGCGGCGACGGTGATGCTCGCCAGGCCCGCGAAGGCGGCGCGGTGCAGCTGGGTGGGATCCACGTTCTCCGGCCGGTCGCCGCTGGTGTGGTAGCCGTCGTCAGGCCAGGTGGAGAAGGCCACGCCGGGGATGCCGTGGTCGTTGAAGAGCTGGTGGTCCGAGCCCCGGCTGTAGCGATCCATGTGGGCATCCAGTGGATCCTGCGAGCCGGTGACCGAGCCGATGCGGAAGTCCTTCCTCGGCGGGTAGGCCACCCCGTTGAAGCGGTTCATGAAGGCCACCGTGGACTCGGACACGGCGTTCACGAAGCTGCCATTCCAGTCCGGCGTGTAGGACACCAGGAAGCGCGAGTGGGCGCGGGTCATGCTGGCGCCGAGCATGTCGAAGTTGAACTGGACCACCCGCCGCACCGGATCCGCACCGTGGAGGGAGAACCATTCGCGGGTGCCCTCGAACTCCGGCAGCCACAGCACGCGCAAGGTGCGCACCGGAGGCGGCAGCACGCCCCGGCGGATGAGCGTGGTGTACGTGCGCACCAGCTCCAGCAGGGTGGCCGCCCCTGATGCGTTGTCGTCGGCCCCGGGCTTGTAGTGGTCCAGGTGCGCGGTGAGGACGACCTCTTCCCCAGCGCGGGTGCCGGGGATGACGCCACTGACGATGCTGAGATGTCCGGTGGGCGCTTCCGAGGCGACGCTCACGTCCACCTTCACCGGGCCCTCCCGCAGCTGGGCCCGCAGCTCGCGCCCCTGCCGGTCCGAGACCATGAACAGGAAGGGCGGGCGCTGCCCCTGCGGCAGCAGCGCATTCGGGACATGGGCCCAGCCCACCTGATCCGGGAAGTCACCATCCATGCGGTGGGGGGCGTTCCAGGGCGGCGTCGAATAGGAAGACACCACGCCCACCGCGCCGAGCTTCGCCACCGCGGTGCGCAGCGTGGCCGTGGGATGGCCTCGGGTGAGCGCCACCCTGCCCTTCAGGTCCTTGCCCGCGTACTCCGCATCCTGGGTGCCCGTGCCCACGTCGACCAGCTCCAGGCCCGTGCCCTCGAAGCTGCCACTGCCGCTCGCCAGGGACATGGGCAGGTCCGCGTAGGACGTGACCCGGTAGCGGTGGGGACCGGCCACCCACAGCTCGCCCCGGGTGGCGCGCCACTGGGGGCCATCCTTCATCGCCTCCAGGTGCACGTCCTGAAGCCCCGCGGCCTGGGCGGCGGCCAGCGTCCATCCGGCCGCCTCGGCGTAGCCGTCCTGGGCGTCCCGGGCGAGGAGCGACAGCCGCTGCACGCCGTCGTGGATGCGGTCGCCCGAGCTCTCCTGGATGAGGGCGTGCACCACGTCGTCCCGCAACACCAGACCGGTGGTGGGCGACACGGGTCCCAGCGGGGACGTGGGCGGCTGGGCGGCGGCGCCCAGCGCGGCGAGCACCACGAGGACTGCGAGGGGGAGCGGGCGGGCGGTCATGGGTTGTCCTGGAAGCGCCCACCCTATGATTTCCGTGCAGCCCGAGCACCCCTCTTCCGCTCCGCGCCGTGACGCCCTGGGCTCAGGGCAGGGAGCCCCCCGGACACTCATTCTTTTCGGGCGCGTCGGAGGATGTGTCGCGGCGCCACTCCCTTTCCAGCAGTGAGAACAGGGCGGTGTCCGTGAAGCCACCGGGCCCGGCGCAGTTCTCCCGCTGGACGCCTTCCGGCTGGAAGCCCGCGCGGGTGAGCACGCGCATCGAGGCGGCGTTGCGCGGGTCCAGGCGGGCCTCGATGCGGTGGAGCCCCATCTGAACGAAGCCGAAGCGCAGGAGCGTGGGCAGCAGCTCCTTCATCACGCCCTGGCCCCACAGGGGCATGGAGAGCACGTAGCCCACTTCCGCGTTGCGGTCGCGCGCGTTCCAGTGGAACAGCCCCACGCTGCCCAGGGGGACGTCCTGCCCCCGCTCGCACAGCACCCAGCGGAAGCCCTCGCCGCGCTTCGCGGACTCCAGGTCCCGCGCCAACTTCTCGCTCGTGGCCTTCGTGCTCCCCAAGTCGTCATAGAGGAGGTAGCGCGACACCTCGGGGTGGCCGTAGACGACGGCCAGCGCTGCGGCGTCCTCCAACCGGGGCTGCCGCAGGCGGAACCGCCCGGTCTCGAGTTCAGGGTACGTGGTGAAGGAAGGGATCGACATGGCGCCGACCCTACCCTGTCGTCGGGCTCCAGGGCCGGAGCCCGAACAGCAAGAAAGCCGACGCGATGTTCATTCAGAAGGCAGCGCCCACGGCGAGCATCGCGCCCCCCGGACGGGTGCGACGGACACGCGGGGCAGCCGCCGCAGCTCCGGGTCCGAGTTCCACTGGCGCACCAGGTGCTCCGTGGCGCTCTGCGTGTAGTGGGCGCGCAGCAGGTAGGACGTGCCGCTCACCGCCATCAGCAGCGCGGCGCGCTCGCCATCCACCACCACCTGGGGGTCGCTGTCCGTCACGCGCAGCAGCTCCGCCAGCCCGAACATCACCACGGACGCGCCCACGTAGAGCCAGCCCGCCGTCGCGAGCTGCCGGCGGATCTTCCGCTCCTGCGCGAGGAAGCGGTTGAGCCGGTAGTCCACGCGGGCGATGGTCCGGCCTGGATCCGCCGCCGGATCCGCGTCGGACGCGTTGAACTCCTCCAGGAGGAGCGCGGGGTCCTCGCGACGCAACTGCTGCAGCAGGTCCAGGCTGCCGAAGAGCAGGCTCACGCCCAGCGTGCCGAAGCCCTGCAGCCGCGCGTCAGTGCCCTCCTGGGACAGCAGGATGGCGCTGGAGCCCAGGGAGGACACCACCGTCGCGCTGAAGAGGATGAGCTCCGCGCGGTCGCGGTCCTGCGCCACCGCACTGAAGGTCTCCACCACCTGCCGCATGCGCTCGCGGTCCGCCAGCGAGATGCCGTAAACGGGCTCCAACCCGGCCTTGCGGGTCTGCTCGAACGCGGCCAGCGCCTGGGGACCGAAGGGCGTCGCGAAGAGCTGACGGAGCTCATCCTGCATCCCGCGCGAGACGGGCGGCGCGGGCGCGGAGACAAGGCTCGCGAACTCGACGCCCTGCACCAGAAAGGCCCAGCCGGCCTCGAAGGCGAGCCATCCGCGCGTGCCCAGATCCGCGCGGTAGCCCAGCGTGGCGTTCGCGGTGCGGGCGGCATCACGGGTGACGCGCACGGACAGCGAGTCGCCCTCGGAGTCTGCTTCGCGGCCCTGGTGATAGGTCATCCCGCCCTGGAGGAAGAAGGAGCGAGCGACGCCCAGCGGATACACGCGCGCGTGCGCGGTGAAGCGCGTGCCCCACAGCCCCCCGCCC
>NZ_RAWI01000289.1 GCF_003612125.1 Corallococcus praedator | reverse complement strand
GGATGGAGGCGATGACGGGGGGGAGCAGCGGGGGGCGTACCCAACCTCGCTGCGACAGCAGGCAGAGGGTTCCTTCCAGCGCCGCCCACTCGAGGATCTCCTCGCGCTCGAATGCGCGAGCCATGCACTCGGAGAACAAGCTCTCCATGTCGCATGACTGCTCCGCGAGGACCTCGAGCATGTCCTGCTCGAGAGGTGATTCGGGGGAGAGGTCACTCGCCGCTCCCGCCAGCGACAGTGTGAGCGCGGGTGACGGCTTCTCATACCGTGGCAGCAGACGGGCTAAACGCAGCTCGAAGGCGACCTCCGGTCCGCCTTGCTTGGGGAGCACCTGACATGGATTGTCTGGGAACGCCTGGGCGAGGAGCGCCTCCAGGGCTCCTTGTTGAAAGTCAATCAGGGTGGGGCCCGCCAGTCCGCGACGGCTTCCATGGTGGGGATAGCGCAGCACCACCGCATCGGCGGCATCCCATCGGGAGGTACACGCGCCATAGACGGGGAACCGGGTCGCCGCGGCTCCCTGCTGGTGACCTGCCTCACGTGCTTGCTCCGCGGAGAGCTCTCGAAGGTGGAGATCCACCGGCAACGCCCTTGCCGGGTTTCCCGCGACGATGACGTGCTCTCCCACGTCCGAGGAGACCGCACAGTGGGCCGCCACCACCACGCCCTCTCCCAACCGGGCTCCGCCCGAGAGCGAGACGTGCTGGCCAATCCAACACTGGCGCTCTACCTCGACTCCGAAGCCACGCCGCTGCGAGCTGGACTGCGGGTAGCGCTCGACATGGTTTCCGCCCTCGAGTGCCGTGTGAGCTCCGATGGAACTGGCGCGGACCCTGACGGTGCGCTGGAGCTTGACGAAGGGCGCAAGGTAGGACTGCTCCACCACGACCAGCGGACCGATCACCGCCTGTGGGTCCACCTGGGTTCCCTTCAGCAGCAGCGGCCCTGTCAGGACCGCATGCCCGCGAACCTCACTGTCAATCAATGCGACTCCATCTCCGTCGATGATGCTGAACTCCTCCACCCTCGAGCGTGAGATCAGGACACGTCGCCCCTTGATCCGGACCGAGCTGGCGATGTGGCTTGCGCCATCCACGAGGTAGATGGCGCCCATGGCCCAGAGCTGGCGCAATTCCCGGGCCCACTCACGCACGGGAAGCGCGACGAGGCCGTCCGGCTCCTCTACCGAGCGCACGAGATGTGCATCCAGGGAGGCGCTGGCACCGCCCAGCAGGAGCTCACGTCCACCTTGAGGCGTCTGCGCGCCGAGGACGGCATGGGCCGCCCATCTGGGGCGCCAGCCAGTCTGTTCAAGCACTTGCCGCAGGGCTGCTTGGATTTGCGTCTCGATGGAATCGCGCAGGTTGCTCATGGCTCTTGCAGGGGGCGCTTCGGCGCGATGCCACGTCCGAAGGGCTGCGGACACTAACCCATGGCATTGCCCCTGCAAGCTCCCATTCCTGTCAGTCAGGGCCGTGCTGGCCCTCCCATCGACAGACAGGCAGGGAGGTCTGGGGGTGGCTTTCAGAGATTGAAGCCCACGTTCCCGACGGAGATGCTGGGCCCGAAGATGAAGGACCACTTGCTGGAGGGCACCACGGTGTTGGTGTTGGGGTCGCCGTTGGTGCGCCGGGTGATGTCGCCCCGGAACTCGCGGGCAATCCATGCGTTGGCACCCACCGCCGCGCCCGGGCCAATGGGCACGCGCAGGCCCAGGCCCAGCACGGCGGCGAGCGTGGGCGGGAACTGGATGTCCCCTGACTGTGGCACGAGCCCCAATCCCATCAATCCCATCTCGATGCCCAGCAGGCGCTCCTGGCCCTCGTTGTTGAGCAATGCCAGACGGGACAGGACGCCGAAGTTGATGGCCAGTTGTCCCGTGGGCTGGGTGGCGCGGTAGAGACCCGCTGGGATGGTGGCCATGGTGTAGAGGCGGAACATGCCGCCGCGTACGATGGCGGTCCACTGCGCGGAGGGCAGCCCGGTGCGGTCCACGGTGGAGAGCGCGTAGCGGGATTCGTCCGCGACGTGGGACACCTGCACGAGGATGCGGTCGTACTGGCCCAGGTTGCCCTGCACGGGGATGACGCGCACCTCACCCTTGGGGCGCAGGAACAGGCGCTGCTCCACGTGGCTTTCGCCCCGGGTGGAGCCGTCGGACTTCGTCACGTCGATGCGCAGGGTGATTTCCTGGTTGCCCTCCTGGGGCGTCAGGCGCTCGCGGTGGATGATGACGCGGCAGGTGTTGCGCATGGCGTAGTTCAACCGGTGCGGCCGGCTGGGCGTGAGCGTCTCGTCGTGGCCGTCCTTGTCCGCGCAGATGAACTCCACCAGGTTCTCCACGTTGGTGGGCACGCTCGCCTCGCGCACCGCGCGCTGCACGCGCTCGCTGGTGAGGAACAGGTCCGTGGTGGCCAGCTCCGCCGGCAGCGTGGGCAGCCGGTAGCCGAAGCGCAGCGACACGAAGCCACCCGCGGTGGCCTCGCCCTGTACGAGCGTGGCGGTGTCCCGCGTCGTCACGGTGTACGCGCCGCCCAGGGGGCGCAGCACGAAGCGGCCCTGGCCGCCGTTGGAGGCCACCGTCACCTCCGCCGGGCGGTTGGTGGGCACGAAGTCGATGCCGCCGTGACCGGGCAATTCCAGCATCGCGCGCGGGTCCGGCACCGGCCGCGTCTCCGCCGTTTCGGAGGCCACCACCGTGCCGTCCACGCGGGACGTGGTGGCCGTCACCGTCACCTGGGGTTCGTCGGTGCCCCGGGTGCGCAGCAGGACATAGGTGCCCTCCGGGACCTTCACCACGCGCTCCACGCGGGTGCGCGCGCCGTTCACCGTCCACAGAAGGCCGCGTGGATCATGCGCGCACGCCGCGTCCAGGCGCATGACGAGCCCGGAGTCCTCCGCGTCGCGCAGCACGGTGCCCTCCACGGCGCTCAGCGGACACGCCAGCACGGGCAGCGTCTCCGCGACGGAGGTCTCCAGCGCGTCGCCCCGGGCGAAGAACACGCGCGGCACCAGCCGCAGCCGCAGGGACACGGTGGGGTTCACCCCGGGCACGTTGCGGATGGACACCGCGCCGTCCGTCACCTCGCAGCGCGCGGAGCCGCAGTCCACGGAGGCGATGGCCTCCGAGTGCGTCACCGCCGCGTAGCCGGGGCCCTTGGACATGTCCACGCCGGAGGACTGCACCAGGGGCCGCGTGAGCACGGTGCGGCCGGGGCGCAGGCGGAAGTACTCGTCGTCCAGGAAGCGCCCGTTGGCGTCGTACGTCGTCACGTCCGCGCCCGAGCGCGCGAAGGCGGGGCGCCAGGACAGCGTCGCGTCCGTGGGCAGGCCCGGCGTCACCGGCACCGCGCACTCGGAGGGGCCGTTGGGCTCCAGGCACACGTCCTCGCCCTCCACGGCCTTGCCCTGCGGATCCGGTCCCCGGGGCACGCCGGACCAGGCGATGGTCACGTTCTTCAGGCCGGTGCCCTTGAGCTCCAGCCGGCCGTCGTCCGGGTAGAAGGTGGTGGAGGCGCTGTCGATGCGCGGGAAGGGCCCGGTGGCCACCACCACCACGGTGTCGGTGGCCGTGGCGCACGCGGCTTCATCCGCGGCGACCTTCAGCTCCAGCGTGCGCGCGGCGTCCTCCGCCCGGGTGGGAGGCTTGAGCGAGCGTCCATCCGGGGAGAGCACCCAGCCGCCGCGCACGGGGCCGCAGAGGATGCCCTTCGGGACGACCTCCACCGCCCGTCCCCCTTCGGGAAGCTGGACGACGGGGGTGGCGGCGGAGACGGTCCCCGCCACCAGCAGGCAGCCAAGGACGAGCGCGCGTGCACGGTGCATGCGTTGCTTAAGCACGGAGGGCCGCATCCGGGTCAAGCCCTCCGTGCAGCCCGGCGCGAAGATGCGCCGGGAGTGTTTCTCCGCGCTACCGCGAGGCCGTCTTCTGCCCCGGGCCCTGGAGCAGGATGCGGCGTCCGAAGGCCCGGTCCACGCGGCCCAGGAACTCACGGAACTGCGGGTACTCGTCCGCCTTGATGCGGGCGACGGAGAGGGCGACCTCGCCGTCAGCGACGAGGGTGCCGTCCTCCACGCGGTAGGAGAGCTTCACGCGGCCGAACGGCGTCGTCTCCTCCACCGCCTGGGGCATCTCCGCCACGGTGTAGCCGCCGGGCAGCGTGTAGCGCAGCTTGAAGGTGTTCACCCACGGGCTCTGCATCACCAGGTCGAAGCGGCGCTCGGCGAGCGACGCGTACGCCTGCTGGTAGGTGCGCCCGGTGCCGAAGGGCAGGAAGCGCAGGCTGCCGCCGGGGAGCACCTCCGCGTAGCGCGGGATGCCCATCTTGAAGTCCAGCGCCACGTCGTCATCCAGGCGGGTGGTGTCGCTGAGCTTCACCTCGCGCACGGTGAGGCCGGGGAAGCTCTGCGCCCACGCGCGCTCGAAGGTGGACTTGCGCGTGGACTCCGGGCGGTAGGCGCGGCGGTAGTCCGGCGCGGACTGGCCGGACACGCTGCTCTGGCCCTTCACCTCCGCGCCGCCGTCGGGCCGCAGGGACACGTCCATGGCCAGCGTGGTGGTGTTGTCCTGCGCCTTCGCCTCCGGCGTGGTGAGGAAGTTGCTGGTGCCGTTGGGGTCCACCACCAGCACGTTGGCGACGCGGTCCGCGCTGGGCAGCTCCTTGGCGCCGTGGAACTCCGCGGTGCCGTCCAGGTACAGGTCGAACTTGGGCACGTACGCGATGGCGTGGTTGAAGGCCGCCAGCGACGCGGGCTCCGCGTCCAGCGAGCCCAGGTTGCGCATGCGCAGCAGCACCAGCCGGCTGTCCACGCCCGCCACCTTCAGCATGGAGTAGATGAGGCTCGCCTTGTCCTTGCAGTCACCGAAGCGGCGCGCCAGCACGCGGTCGACGCGGTAGGGCTTGAAGCCGTGGATGCCGAACTCCAGCGCCACGTAGCGGGTGTTGGTGACGACGAAGGAGTAGATGGCGCGCACGACGGCCAGCTCGTTCTTGCGGTCCACGCCCTGGAGCACCTGCTCCACCGTGGCCTTCAGCTCCGCGTTGGGCTGGAGCTGGTCGCGCACGAGGCCCCACCAGTAGTGGCCCACCTGGTCCCACGTCTTGTACGTGGAGATGTGCAGGTTCTGCGCGACCTCCGCCCAGCCCGGCATGCCCGGCTCCGGCACCACCTTGGAGACGTGCTTCGCGCCGAAGCGGTACAGCGTGCGGGTGTTGTCCTCCAGCGGCGACTGCTGCTGTTCCACGCCCGCAAGGCGGCTCTTGTTCCAGTACAGCGGCCGCTCCTTGGGCATGTCCACGATGTACTGGAAGCGCACCTTCGGGTAGACGCCCTGCACGCTCTCCACGTCGCCCCAGTAGTCCGACAGCAGGTTGTCCTGCGCGGTGTCGTCCAGGCGGTAGGTCAGCTCCAGCGTGTCCCCCACCGCGAGCGACGGGAACGACAGCACGCGCATGCGCGCGTCGTAGTACATGCCCGTCCACGGCTCGTTCATGTTGCGCTCGGCGTCGCCGTAGCTCTCCACCACGGAGCCGTCCGGCTTCGTCACGCGGGCCTTGAGCACGCGCACTTCCTGGCGGTCCGGCGAATAGCTGACGGGGAGGTTGCGGAACGCGTCCACGCCGCGCGTGTTGAGGACCTTCACCACCATCTGCTGCATGCGGCTGGAAAGGCCGCTCTTCTGCACGCGCACGTAGGTGCTGTCCACGAGGTAGACGGCGTCCTCGTGCACGTAGCCTTCGGCCTCCTTGGTCAGGGGCTTCGCGTCCACCAGGTACTGCGTGCCCGCGCTCTCCGTCTCACCCTTGAGCGTGCGCAGGGCCTCCTTGAGGCCGGGGTTCTGCGGGCGCAGCACCAGCGAGCGCTCGAAGGCGGCCAGCGCCGGCTCGCGCTGACCCGCGGCGAGCAGCGCGCGGCCCTCGCGCTCGTAGACCTCCGGCTCGTCGGGGGACAGGGCCTTGGCCTCGGTGAAGAGCGCGGCCGCTTCTTCCGCGGCGCCGTTGGAGGCCTTGAGCTCCGCCAGCCGCACGCGCGAGCCGTTGTCGAAGGGGTTCAGGTCGGTGAGCTTCGCGTACTCGCGCTCGGCGGCGTCCACCTTGCCCGCGTCCGCGAGCTGCGAAGCCAACTGCCGGCGGGTGTTGGTGTCATCGAAGCGCAGCGCCAGCACCACGCGCATGCGGTCCATGGCCTCCTGGTTGCGGCCCATCTGCCGGGACGCCGCCGCCGCCACGCGCACCACGCGGGGGACACGGGGCTGCTGCCGGAAGGTCTCCTCCACCAGTGCATTCGCGCGGGCGCGCTCGCCCAGGGCCTCGGCGGCGCGGGCCATCAGCAGTCGCGCGCCCGGCTCGTTGCGGCCGTCATCCTTCTCCAGCAGCGGGGCCAGCAGCGGCTGCACGCGCTCCGGGTGGCCGCGGTCCATCTCGTGGTCCGACAGCGCCAGCCGCGCCGGGGCGAACGTCGGATCCGCCTTCACGGCCGCCTCCAGGAAGCGGCGGCGCTCGTTCAAATCATCCGTCTGGGTGTTGGCGGCCAGCAGCTGGAGGCGCGCGTCGTTGGGGGCGGCCTCGGCGGCGGCGGCGGCCTCCGCGCTGGCGGTGTGCTCGCGCTCGTCATAGGCGCGGAAGAAGGCGAGCACCTGGGCGTAGTCGCCGCGCAGGGCCGCGTCGTCCGGGTTCTTCTCCACCAGCGCGCGCAGCGAGGAGGTGAGCGTGGGCAGCACCTGCGGCGCGGGGGCCGGCACGCGCTCCAGCGCGGGGGCCTTGGCGGGCAGCGTGGCGCGGGCGGACGCCGTCTCCGAGCGCAGGTAGAAGCCCAGCGGGCCGGACTCCTGGCACACCTTCACGAGGACGCGGTTGAGGCCCTTCTTGAGCTTCACCGACACGCGGGTCTGGTCGGGGCGGGGCAGGTTGTAGCGGTCCTCCTTGGAGGCCAGCTGCCCGTTCACCCACAGGCGGTAGCCGCCGGAGGTGCCCAGGCCCAGCGCGACGCGCGTGTCCTGCGGGACCTCCAGCCACGTGAGCGCGTACGCCACGGCCTCCTTGTTGGGGCGCACGGCGGTGGCCAGGTCCACATAGCCGTCCGCGGACGTGACGGACAGCTTGCGCCAGGTGGCCTCGTGGCCCTTGGCACCGGGGTAGCGCGCCGTCAGGTCCAACGCGGCGGTCTCCGGACCGAAGTCGGTGTCGCAGCCGGCCTTGCCCTCATTCTCGAAGCCGCCGACGACGTAGTAGTCGTTGACGAAGCCCAGCCACTGGCGGACTTCATTGGCGCGCACCATGCGGCCCCGGGAGCGCTCCGCGTCCATCAGCAGGATCTGCGCGGTGGTGCGCGTGTTCACGTCGGACGTGCGGCGCGAAGCAATCTGCTGGTAGGTGCTCACCAGCGGGGTGAGGTCCTCCACGTCGTCCACCAGCGCGTGCATCCGCAGAAGGGCGGCACCCCCGCGTGGGGAGCCAGCGGCCTTCTGGGCCTCGGCCGCGTACTCGCGGGCCCGGTCGTCCGCGTTCGGCTTCGCGAGCGCCAGCACGGGGCAGGTGAGCACGAAGACTGCGGCCAGCGATGTGAAACGCGACATCCGTTCTCCTCGGTAGAGCAGCGGCGCCAGCAGCGACGCCGGGACAGCAGGGGGCGACGACGCCGTTGAACAGGCGGACCCGTCGCGGCCTTCCCCTGCATGTGGCCCCGGACGGCGAGCAGGCAACCCAATCCACCTCCAGTCTATGTCGGACCGGTGTGGGGCGGGGTGGGCCCGTGGAGGCAGGAAGTCGAAAATGCACAGGGCCGGCACGGGCGCTGATGCCCGTGCCGGCCCTGATGTGTGCAGCGGGTGCCGCCCGGCCGTCAGTGCAGCTTGGAGTACAGGGCGTTGACCAGGGTGCCGTCGTCGCCGCTCAGCTCCCAGAACATCGCGCCGCCCAGGCCGTTGGACAGGATGTAGTCCGACTTGGCGGTGACGCTCTGCGCGTCGTCGTAGGCCACCCAGACCTTGGTGGTCGGGCTGTAGACGTAGGCCTGCTTGCTCTCCGGGTGGAAGAACTTCGTGTAGCCGGAGCCCGCGCGCTCGTAGTTGGCCTTCAGGTCCTTGAAGTCGAACACGCCGGTGAGGCCCGACTGGCCGTCATCCCAGGTGCCCTTGGTGGGGACGCCGCTCTGGAACAGACCGTTGTTCACGTTGGGCACGTTGCCCCAGCCTCGGCCGTAGAACGGAACGCCCAATACAATCTTGGAGGCGGGCACGCCCAGCTGGAGCATCTTCGCGATGGAGCCGTCGGTGTAGAAGCCGTCGTTGGCGCCCGGGTCGCCCGTCACGCGGTTGAGCGCGGAGTGGAAGTTGACCGTGCTCTCGAAGGCGCCGTGGTAGTCGTAGGACATCACGTTGATCCAATCGAGGATGTTGGCCAGCTTCACCGTCTCCTGCTTGTTGGCGAGCAGGTCCGGCGACGCGCCCGACGCGATGGTGAGCAGGTAGGGCTGGCCCGTCTGCGCCGTCACGGCGGCCAGCTGGGTGCGGAACTCCTGCATGAGCAGGGTGTAGTTCACCTTGTCCGCGGGGCTGCTGATGTTGTCCGGCAGGCCGCCGCCGGTGGGGTACTCCCAGTCCACGTCGATGCCGTCGAACACGCCCACGCCGTTGGCCGGGGTGACGCCGGGGAACTGGCCCTTCACGTACAGGTCCACGCAGGACTTCACGAACGCGGCGCGCGACGCGGACGACGCGGCCACCTGGGAGAAGTACTTGGACCAGGACCAGCCGCCAATGGAGATGAGCAGCTTCAGCTGGGGGTTCGTCTTCTTCAGCTCCTTGAAGGCGCGGAAGTTGCCGCGCAGCGCGCCCGCGTCCCACTCACCCGGGAAGCCGAAGCCCTTGTCGATGTCCGCGAACGCATCCCCGAGCACGCACTTGCCGTCCGGCGTGATGTTGGAGAAGGCGTAGTTGATGTGCGTGAGCTTCGACGCCGGCACGTTGGACACCTGGTAGTTGCGTCCGTAGATGCCCCACGCGGTGAAGTAACCGACGATGCGCTTGTTGCCCACGGGCGGCTGGCCGGGCAGCTCCACGACGACGCTGACCGTCTTCGTGCCCACGTTGCCCGCGAGGTCGTACGCCTTCACGGTGTACGTGTACGTGCCGTTCTGCGCGGACGTGGCGAACGCGCGCGAGTACGACGACGCGGTGGCGACGAGCGTGCCGTTCTCCAGGATCTCCGTCTTCGTCACGCCCACGTTGTCGGTGGCGCTGGAGGAGATGGTGATGGAGCCCGCGGCGGTGAGGCGCGACGTGCTGGCGCTGGCGGTGACGACGGGGGCCTGGGTGTCGCCGCTGCCCGGAATGGCCACGGTGACGCTGACCGTCTTCGTGCCCACGTTGCCGGCGGCGTCATACGCCTTCACGGTGTACGTGTACGTGCCGTTCTGCGCGGAGGAGGAGAAGGCGCGCGAGTACGACGACGCGGTGGCGACGAGCGTGCCGTTCTCCAAAATCTCCAGCTTCGTCACGCCCACGTTGTCGGTGGCGCTCGCGGAGATGGTGACGGAGCCGGCGGCGGTGATGTTGGACGCGCTGGCGGACGCGGAGGCGACGGGGGCCTGCGTGTCACCGCCGCCCGTCGCGGGGCCGACGTCGAGCCACAGCGAGGCCACGGCCGAGGGCGTCCAGTCCGACTGGGACGTGTGCGGCTGACGGCACTCATAGATGCGGCCTTCATAGGAGACGCGCGTGCCCACCGAATAGGCGACGCCCACGGCCCACGCGGCCTCCAGCGGCGCCTTCATCACGCTGCCCGGGCCCTCGGCCTCGGGCGTGAAGAGTTCCTGGCCACATCCGGTGACGGTCAGCGCGGACGCGACCAGGCCCATGATCCACTTGCTACGCAGCATTCGTGTTCTCCTCGCCTGCGGTACACGCGGAAGGAGTCACGACCCGATTATTCAGGGTTAATCGCGGAGTTATTTTTCCGGGCTTCGTGCCTGTCCGCCGACCCAGGTGGTGTGGACGGAAAGGTCTTCCTTCAACAGCACCAGGTCCGCGCGATGGCCCGGGGCGATGCGTCCCCTGTGTCCGTGCACGCCCAGGAAGGTCGCGGGATGGAGCGACGCCATGCGCAGCGCTTCCTCCAACGGGACACCGAGCGAGTGGACGCAGTGACGCACGGCCGAAGTGAGATCGATGTCCGCGCCCGCGAGCGTGCCGTCCTCCGTCTCCAGGCGTTTGTTGCGGCGCAGGATGGTGCGGCCCTGGAGCGTGAAGGACGTGACGGAGGTGCCCACGGGCGGCATCGCGTCCGTGACGAGGAAGACCTTGCCGGGAGGTTTGACCTTGAGCACGAGCCGCAGGTTGTCCGCGTGCACGTGCACGCCGTCCGCGATGACGCCGCACCACGCATCGTCGTGGGTGAGCGCGGCGACGATGGGGCCGGGCTGACGGTTCATCACCGGGGGCATCGCGTTGAACAGGTGGGTGAAGCCGCGCACGCCGGCCTGGAGCGCCTGGGTGGTGCGCTCGCTGGTGGCGGCGGTGTGGCCCGCGCTGAGCACCGCGCCGGACGCGGCGAGGCGGCGCAGGGTGGCGTCGTCCACGCACTCCGGCGCGAGCGTCATCAACACGCGTCCCCCGTGCGCGGCGAAGCGGCGGGGCAGGGCGGTGAGGTAGTCGAGGTCGCTCGGGGCGGGGGCGCGGATGAAGCCTGGTGCGTGGACGCCAGCGCGCTCGCGGCTGATGAAGGGGCCTTCCAGGTGGATGCCGAGCACGCCGCTGTCGGGACGCGCGGCGGCGTCGAGCGCGGCCTCGCACGCTTCACGCATGCGCGTGGGGTCGTCGGTGATGAAGGTGGGCAGCAGGCCCGTGGTGCCGGTGCGGCGCATGGCGGAGGCGATGGCGAGCGCGGCCTCCTGGGTGGGCGTGTCGTTGAAGAGCACGCCGCCCGCGCCGTTCACCTGCACGTCGACGAAGCCGGGCGCGAGCAGCGTGTCCCCGGGCAGCGTGCGCACGGTGGCGCCCGTGGGGATTTCAGCGGTGGGGACCACGGCGCGCACGGTGTCGCCTTCAAGGACGACGGCTTGTCCTTCGAGGAGCAGGTCCCCGGTGAAGACCCGCGCGCCGTGGAGGACGACGACCGTGGCGCCTGCCATCACACCGTCTCCGTGACCTTGCGCAGGTGCGCGGGCGCATCCGGATCCAGGCCGCGTGCGGTCGCGAGCTGGTGCACCGCGAAGTAGAAGCTCTGCACCTGGCACAGGGGCGCGAGCACCGGGGGCAGGTTCGGCAGGGTGGGCAGTGGCTGCGCGCCCGGGACGGGCAGGGTGGCGTGGACGGTGGCGCCCAGTTCCACCATGCGCTGTACGACGGAGCGCATGCCCTGCGCGGCGTTGTCCTCCTGGCCCAGCGCGAGCACGGGGAAGCCCGGGCGCACGAGTCCGAGCGGGCCGTGGAGGACCTCGGCGGAGCTGAAGGCCTCCGCGTGCAGGCGGCAGGTCTCCTTGAGTTTGAGGGCCATCTCGAGCGCCGCGCCCAGTCCGCTGCCGCGACCGACGACGTAGAGGCTGGAAGCGTCCTTGAGGGAGGCGAGCGCGGGCCACCAGTCGAGCTTGCTCGCGGCCTCCAGCGCGTCCGGCAAGCGCCGGGCGGCGTCGTGCAGCTCGGCGGAGTCCGACCAGTAGGCGACGAGTTGGAGGAAGGCGAGGCCGGAGAGCAGGTAGGACTTGGTGGCGGCGACGCTGTGCTCGGGGCCGGCGGACAGTGGGACGCGCACGTCGCACAGCGCGGACAGGGGCGAGGACTCGTCGTTGATGAAGCCCAGGACGACGGCGCCGCCCGCGCGCGCGGCCTCGGTCATGCGCAGCAGGTCGGGGCTCTGGCCGGACTGGGAGATGGCGATGAAGAGCGAGTCGCGCAGGTCGAGCGAGCGGGTGTTGTAGACGGACGCGACGCTGGGACCCATGGACGCGACGGCGCGGCCCAGCGTGGTTTCGATGAGGTACTTGCCGTAGACGGCCGCATGGTCGGAGCTGCCCCGCGCGCAGGTGACGACGAAGCGGGGCGGGGTCCGGCGAAGGCGGGCACCCAGGTAGGCCAGGGTGTCGCGGCAGCGGTCAAGCTGGAGG
>NZ_RAWI01000288.1 GCF_003612125.1 Corallococcus praedator | reverse complement strand
ACGAGATAGGCTCGGGTCTCGTGGGCTCGTAGAGGTGTATAAGCGACAGCCGCCGCCCCGGCCCCGTCGTCCGGCGGCGACTTCGCCACCACGATGCGGGTGAAGAAGCGCAACGGCACGGCGGAGCCCGTGGACCTCAACAAGATCGTCCGCGCGGTGGGCAAGTCCTGCGTGGGCCTGTCGCGCGTGGACGTGATGCGCGTGGCCACGAAGACCATCAGCGGCCTGTATGACGGCGCCACCACGCGGGAATTGGACAGCCTGTCCATCCAGACCGCCGCGGCCCTCATCGTGGAGGAGCCCGAGTACGCCCGGCTCTCCGCGCGCCTCTTGTCCACCTTCATCCAGAAGGAGGTCAGCAACCAGGACATCCAGTCCTTCAGCCAGTCCGTCGCCGCAGGCCACAAGCACGGCCTCATCGCGGACCGCCTGCTGACCTTCGTCCAGGCCAACGCGCGCAAGCTCAACGCCGCCATCGACCCGGTCCGCAACGACCTCTTCGAGTACTTCGGCCTGCGCACCGTCTACGACCGCTACCTCTTGAAGAACCCGCAGACGCGCGAAGTGATTGAAACGCCGCAGGACTTCTTCCTGCGCGTGGCGTGCGCCATCTCCGGCGACAACGCGCGCGAGGCCATCGAGCTGTACCGGCTGTTCAGCTCGCTGGAGTACCTGCCCTCCTCCCCCACCCTGTTCAACTCCGGCACGCGCCACGAGCAGCTCTCCAGCTGCTTCCTCCTGGACTCGCCCTCGGACGAACTGGACGCCATCTACAAGAAGTATTCGGACATCGCGATGCTGTCCAAGTTCTCCGGCGGCATCGGCGTGGCGTACAGCCGCGTGCGCGCGCGGGGTTCGCTGATCAAGTCCACCAACGGCCACTCCAACGGCATCGTCCCCTGGCTCAAGACGCTGGACGCGTCCGTGGCGGCGGTGAACCAGGGCGGCAAGCGCAAGGGCGCGTGCTGCGTGTACCTGGAGACGTGGCACGCGGACATCGAGGACTTCCTCGAGCTGCGCGACAACACCGGCGACGAGGCCCGCCGCGCGCACAACCTGAACCTGGCCAACTGGGTGCCGGACCTCTTCATGCGCCGCGTGGAGGCCGACCAGGAGTGGAGCCTCTTCGACCCGAAGTTCGTCCCCCACCTCACCGACCTCTACGGCGACGCCTTCGAGAAGGCCTACGCGGAGGCCGAAGCGCAGGGCCAGGCCGTGCGCAAGGTGAAGGCGCGCGACCTGTACGCCCGGATGATGAAGGTGCTCGCCCAGACGGGCAACGGCTGGATGACCTTCAAGGACATCTCCAACCGCAAGAGCAACCAGACGGGCCAGCCCGGCAACGTCATCCACCTGTCCAACCTGTGCACCGAAATCCTGGAGGTCACGAGCCAGGGTGAGACGGCGGTGTGCAACCTGGGCTCGCTCAACCTGGGCCGGATGGTGAAGGACGGGAAGTTCGACTTCGACACGCTGCGCGCCAACGCGCAGCTGGCCATCAAGCAGCTCGACCGCGTCATCGACCTCAACTACTACCCCATCACCACCGCCGCGGACTCCAACCGCCGCTGGCGCCCGGTGGGCCTGGGCCTGATGGGCCTCCAGGACGTCTTCTTCCAGCTGCGCCTGCCCTTCGACTCCGTGGAGGCGCGCAACCTGTCCAAGAAGATCTCCGAGGAGATCTACTACGCCGCGCTCGTCACCTCCTCGGACCTCGCGGAGCAGTTCGGCGCGCACCCGTCCTTCCCGGAGACGCGCGCCGCGAAGGGCGAGCTCCAGTTCGACAGCTGGGGCGTCGTCCCGGAGGACACGCTGCGCTGGGACGCGCTGCGCTCGCGCATCATGAAGGTGGGCCTGCGCAACTCGCTGATGATCGCCATCGCGCCCACGGCCACCATCGCGTCCATCGCCGGCTGCTACGAGTGCATCGAGCCGCAGGTGTCCAACCTCTTCAAGCGCGAGACGCTGTCGGGCGACTTCCTCCAGGTGAACCGCTACCTGGTGCGCGACCTGCAGCAGCTGGGCCTGTGGAACGAGTCCACGCGCAACCGCATCAAGATGGCCGAAGGCAGCGTGCAGGACCTCACGGAGCTGCCGGAGGAGCTGCGCGCCATCTACCGCACCGCGTGGGAGGTCCCCATGCGCTCGCTGCTGGACATGGGCGCGGACCGCGGCGCCTTCATCGACCAGAGCCAGTCGCTCAACCTCTTCGTGGAGACGCCCAACATCGGGAAGCTGTCCTCGATGTACTTCTACGCGTGGCAGAAGGGGCTGAAGACCACGTATTACATGCGCTCGCGTCCGGCGACCCGCATCGCCAAGACGACCGTGAACCAGAGCGGGCAGACCTTCACCGCCGCCCCTACGCCCGCCCCCGTGCAGGCGGCAGCGCAGACCGTGACCGCGGAAGCCGAAGCGGTGGCGTGCTCGCTGGAGAACCCCGAGGCCTGCGAGGCGTGCCAGTAGTTCCTGGCGCGCCCCGTCGTCCCCTGCCCCATCCGTCGCCCGTGCCGTTCTTGTAAGGGAGCACCGAAGCCATGCTGCTGGATCCGGGAATGAACCTGACGCTGCGCCCCATGGCGTATCCCGTCTTCTTCGAGATGTACCGCAACGCCATCAAGAACACCTGGACGGTGGAGGAGATCGACTTCTCCACGGACCTGGTGGACCTGCGCTCGAAGATGACGGACGCGGAGCGTCACCTCATCCACCGGCTGGTGGCCTTCTTCGCCACGGGTGACTCCATCGTCGGCAACAACCTGGTGCTCAACCTCTACAAGCACCTGAACGCGCCCGAAGCGCGCATGTACCTGTCGCGCCAGCTCTATGAAGAGGCGCTGCACGTCCAGTTCTACCTGACGCTCCTGGACAGCTACATGCCGGACCCCGCCGAGCGCGCCAAGGCGTTCGCGGCGGTGGACAACATCCCGTCCATCCAGCGCAAGGCGCGCTTCTGCATGAAGTGGATGGACAGCATCCAGTCCATGGACCAGACGCGCTCCCGCTCGGACCGGCGTCAGTTCCTCTTGAACCTCATCTGCTTCGCGGGCTGCATCGAAGGCCTCTTCTTCTTCGCGGCCTTCGCGTACGTGTACTTCCTGCGCAGCAAGGGCCTGCTCAACGGCCTGGCCGCGGGCACCAACTGGGTGTTCCGCGACGAGAGCGCCCACATGGCGTTCGCGTTCGAAGCCATCCAGACGGTGCGCAAGGAGGAGCCGGAGCTCTTCGACGCGAGCCTGGAGCGCGACGTGGTGCAGATGCTGCGTGAAGCCGTGGAGTGCGAGACGCAGTTCGCCCAGGACCTCTTGAGCGGCGGCGTGATGGGCCTGTCGGTGCAGGAGATGCGCGGCTACCTGGAGTACGTGGCCGACCAGCGCCTCCAGATGCTGGGCATGTCCCCCATCTTCCACACCAAGAACCCGCTGCACTTCATGGACCTGCAGGACGTGCAGGAGCTCACCAACTTCTTCGAGCGCCGCGTGTCGTCCTACCAGGTGGGCGTGGGCGTGGGCGCCGCGAACGACGTCGTCTTCGACGCCGCCTTCTAGCCTCCCCTCCCCCGCGTAGAAGAAAGCCGTGCCCCGCTTGATGCGAGGCACGGCTTTCGTGCGTCAGGCGCCTTCCAACGCGCGCTAGACGGGATTCTCGATGTCGCGCCCTGCCAGCCGCTGACGCCGCTCGGCTTCCAGCGACTGCTCCGCGCGCGCGGCGGAGATCTGCACCGCCGGCTGGTTCACCAGGCGGTACACCGCCGAGGCGAAGGCCGCGCCCAGCAGCGGCGCGATGATGAACATCCACAGCTGCCCCAGCGCGGCGCCCCCGGCGAAGAGCGCGGGCCCCAGGCTGCGCGCCGGGTTCACCGACGTGTTGGTGATGGGGATGCCCACCAGGTGGATGAGCGTGAGCACCAGGCCAATGGCAAGGCCCGCGAAGCCCACCGGCGCGCGCGAGTCCGTGGCGCCCAGCACGGTCAGCACCAGCAGGAAGGTGAGCGCCACCTCCGCCAGGAAGGCCGCGCCACCGCCGTAGCCCTCCGGCGAAGCCGCGCCATAGCCGTTGCTCCCCAGCCCCTCCGCGCCCGCCGAGTACCCACCCGGCGCGCCCTTCGCGATGAGCAACACCAGCCCCGCCGCGAGGATGGCCCCCACGCACTGCGCGAGGATGTAGCCAGCGGCATGTCGCTTGTCGAACTTGCCCGCCATCAGCAGGCCCACCGTCACCGCCGGGTTCACGTGACAGCCGGAGATGGGACCTACCGTGTAGACCATCGCGAGCAGCGACAGCCCGAAGGCGAACGACACCCCCAGGAAGCCGATGCGGTCGCCCGCCAGCACCGCCGCCCCCACGCCGCCGAGCACCAGCACGAAGGTGCCCACGGCTTCCGCCAGGTACTTCTGCATCGCCTCTCCGCCCGGGGGTGCTGGCCGGGCGGCCCTCACTCGCTCTTCTCGCATGCGCAGCCTCCTCACGCAGTCAGGGGCCGCGCGACCCCGGGCCCTCTCCCAGGGAGCACAGGCCATCCCACGGCGTCATGGATGTCCCAGGAGATGCTGCGCACGCACGCGCGCTCCACCACACGCTCGCGCGCCACACGGCCGGACTGCGGCGCATGGCGGGGGCCCCCGGCGTCCTGAAGCCCCCACCCCGCGGGGAGGGGCGCCCGGGCCTCCTGGCGGCCCCGTCCTCGCGGCTCAGGCGTTCTTCCACACCCCGACGAACGGCAGGTTCCGGTACTTCTCCCCGTAGTCCAGGCCGTACCCGACGACGAACTTGTCCTCGATGACGAAGCCCTTGTAGTCGATGTTCACCTTGGTGCGCGCGCGGGCGGGCTTCTCCAGCAGCGAGCACAGCTTCAGCGACGCGGGGTGGCGCGCCTGGAGGTTCTCCAGCAGGAACGTCATCGTGAGGCCCGTGTCGATGATGTCCTCGATGATGAGCAGGTGCTTGCCCGCCATGGGCTTGGACACGTCCGTGGTGATGCGCACCTCGCCCGTGGACTCCGTGCCGCCGTGGTAGCTGGACACGCCCAGGAACTCGAGCGTGAGCGGCAGGTCGATGGCGCGCGACAGGTCGATGGCGAAGTACGCGGAGCCCTTGAGCACGCAGATGAGCGTCAGCTCCTTGCCCTGGTAGTCGCGGGTAATCGCCGCGCCCAGCTCCTTCACGCGCGCCTGCACCGCTTCCTCGGAGATGAGGACATCGACATCCTTCTCGTGGAACGTCACCGGGAACTCCCTTGTCTACACATAGGCGTTGTTCATGATCTCCCCGAAGCCGCCGCCGCCGGGGACGATGTACTGCCGGTCATCCAGGCCCCGCTCCTTGTCCCAGAGCAGGCCCGGCTCGGTGCCGAACACCTCCGGCGGAGACAGGCCCCGGTCCAGCCGGAGCGCGTAGATGATGACGTCCGGGTGTTCCTTCGTCATCCGGCGCAGGTACTCCGGCGTGACGATGAGGTTCAACGTGATGATGCGCCGGGGCGTCCCGGGCACCTTCGTCTTGTAGAGCGAAATCGCCGTGGACAGGCTGCCGCCCGTGGCCCCCATGGGGTCCGGGAAGAGGACGAACGCATCATCGATGTCGCCGCCAATCTTCGCGCCGCCAATCTCCGAGCCCACCACCGCCTGGGCCGCGTCGATCATCCGGCTCATGATGATGTGGTCCTGGCGCACGAGCGACGGGTCCACCGTGAAGTTGAGCAGGTCGTACGTCACCTGCGACGGCAGCGTGCCCGCCCGAGCGATGTTCACCGTCACCACCCGCAGCTGCGGGTCCACCACCTCCCCCTGGTAGATGCCCAGGGGCGTGGAGTCGATCATCCGCGTGGGGATGGTGACCATCTTGCGCGGGAACTCCGCGTTGATGACCGTCTTCACCAGGTCCGCGTAGAGCTGCTCCACCAGCCGGTTGATCTGCGGCTGCAGCGTGCCCTTGGCGCACAGGGTGGCCAGCTGCGACAGGAGAAACGGATTTCCCACCAGATGGACGTGGGGCCCATAGTGGTGGGTCATCTCGTTCATCCGGAACGGCACGTTCGCGTACAGGGTGTCCCGCATCGGGCTTCAGCTCCAGGCGAAGAGAACAGCGGACCGCCCCATCCACGGGGCAGTCCGCCAGGGGTTCAGTCGAACAGCTTCAGCGTCTGCGGGGGGCTCGCCTCGGTGGGCTCGGGCACATGACACTTGCGGCACCGGGGCTCGTACTCGCCTGCCGCCCCCACCACCACCCGCTCCCCGCTTCCAATGATGCGCTGCGAGCGATTGGCCGGATTCCCACACACCGCGCAGATGGCCAGCTCCTTCGTCACGTACTCGGCCACCGCCATCAGCTGGGGCATCGGTTCGAAGGGGCGGCCCTGGTAGTCCTGGTCCAGCCCGGCGCAGATGACGCGCACGCCCTTCTGGGCGAGCGCCTCGCACACCTGCACCACTTCTCCGCCAAAGAACTGCACCTCGTCGATGCCCACCACCTGGATGTCGGATGGCAGGTGACGGAAAATTTCTTCAGCCCTTTCGACAGGGATGGACGTCAATTTCAACTGGCTGTGGCTCACCACCTGCGTCTCGTCGTACCGGGTGTCGATGCGCGGTTTGAACACGCGCACCTTCTGCCGGCCGTACAGCGCGCGCTTGACGCGGCGGATCAACTCCTCCGTCTTGCCGGAGAACATCGAGCCGCAGATGACCTCTATCCACCCGATATCTTTGGGAAACTGATGCAATGGGCGCTCGTCGGGGAGGGTCGGGAACGGGGGCAATCTCGGGCACCCACCCCTTCCCGTCAATTTCGTTTCCCGCCTGCCAACCCCCCATGCGTCCCTGCCTGCCCGGCTGCTTCCGGGAAGCCCTGGAAGCCTTGGCAAGCGAATTGAATAGGGAGTCCCCCGGGCAGCATGGACGGGACCAGGGGGTAGGGCGTGGCGGCGACGGCGAATGGGATGCAGGTGGGGTCGTGGACGCAGGGTGCTTCTTTCTACATGTCGCCCGCGTCGGTGGCGTTGTTGATGCTGAACCTGTTGGACGGGCTGTTCACCCTGCTCTTCCTGCAACTGGGAGTGGCGGAGGAGCTCAACCCGGTGATGCGCGTGGCGTACGAGCACTCACCGCTGCTGTTCATGTTCTCCAAGCTGCTCATCGTGAACGCGGGCCTGTGCCTGCTGTGCCTGCACCGCAAGCTCAAGGCGAGCCGCCTGGCCATCCGCGCGGGCGCCGTGGTGTACGCCATCATCGTCGTCTACCACCTGGCGTTCCTCGCCCACCTGGTGAGTCACTGGCCCTTCGGGGCTTGAGTCGCCCCACCCAGTGAACGATCACCCGGTGCGTCGGGTCGGGGGTGCTTGCTTTTCACCTCCAGTCTGTCCCAGGCTTCCCCATAGCTCGGGCCTTTCAGGTTCGGGGGGGACCATGAACATCACCGACGTCCGGGTGTTTCCGGTCGAAGAGGACAAGCTCAAGGCGTACGTCACCATCACCTTGGATCACTGCTTCGTCGTGCGCGACTTGAAGGTGATCCACGGCTCCACCGGGCTCTTCATCGCGATGCCCGCGAAAAAACGGAAGGACGGGACCTACAAGGACATCGCGCATCCATTGAACGCGGACACACGCAGCCAGATGGAGCGGGTCATCCTCATCGAGTACGAGAAACACCTTCACCAGGCGCAGACGGGAACGCTTGCTCCCGTGGCTGCGGAACTCGACTAACCTTCTTCCCTTCGACGCGCGCACGGGTTAGTCAGCGCCCCCATGCAGCAGCGTGACTTCAAGGTGTTCGCCGGGAACTCGAACCCGGCGTTGGCGCATCGCATCTGCGAATATCTCCAGCGCCCGTTGGGCAAGGCGATCGTGGACACCTTCTCCGACGGGGAGATCCACGTGGAGATCGGCGAGAACGTGCGGGGACAGGACGTCTTCATCGTCCAGTCCACCTGCCCGCCGACGAATCACCACCTGATGGAATTGCTCATCATGTGCGACGCGCTCAAGCGGGCGAGCGCCGGCTCCATCACCGCCGTGATGCCCTACTACGGCTACGCGCGGCAGGACCGGAAGGTGGCCGCCCGCACGCCCATCACCGCCAAGCTGGTGGCGGACATGTTGGAGGTGGCGGGCGTCAACCGGGTGGTGTCCATGGACATGCACGCGGGGCAGATCCAGGGCTTCTTCAACATGCCCTCGGATCACCTGTACGGCTCGCCGGTGTTCCTGGAGGACATGCGCAAGCGCTTCCCGGAACTGAGCGACGTCGTCATCGTCAGCCCGGACGCGGGCGGCGTGGAGCGCGCTCGCGCCTACTCCAAGCGGTTGGACACGGGCCTGGCCATCATCGACAAGCGCCGGCCGCGCGCGAACGCGTCGGAGGTGATGAACCTCATTGGCGACGTGATGGGCAAGGACGCCATCCTGGTGGACGACATGGTGGACACCGCGGGCACGCTCGCCCAGGCGGCCGCCGCGCTGAAGAACAAGGGCGCGCGCCGGGTGCTGGCCTACGCCGTCCACCCCATCCTGTCCGGCCCCGCCATCCAGCGCATCACCGACTCCGTGCTGGAGGAGGTCGTCTTCACGGACACGGTGCCGCTGTCCGCCAACGCCCGGGCGTGCCCGAAGATCCGCGCGCTCACCACCGACGCGCTCTTCGGTGAGGCCATCGCGCGCATCCACCGCGCGGACTCGCTGAGCTCGCTGTTCGTCTGAAGCCCCGCGCCGCTCTTCCAGGAGCGGCTTGCGATCAGCCGGTGGTGACGGGTGGCTTGACGCCGCCCCCCTCCGGCTGGCATGTCCGGCCCCCTCTGCCGGTTCAACGGGCTTCACGGCCCGGGCGCCGTCTTCGGGGCCCGCCATGGGGGCGGGATGCCGAGGGCGCCCTCACTGAGCCGGTCGCACCCGCAGTCCCCACTGAAAAGAGATTCCTCCATGGCCACCGACAAGAGCACCCTCGAAGCCTCCACGCGTGAAGGTTCCGGCAAGGGCGCGGCCCGCCGCCTGCGCGCCAAGGGTCAGATCCCCGCGGTCGTCTACGGCAAGCACCTGAAGACGCCGCTGCACATCTCCGTGGACCCCAAGGGCATCCGCACCGCCATCAACACCCCGCACAAGCTCAACACGCTCATCCAGCTCAAGCTGGGCTCGGGCGGCGAGCAGGTGCTGCTGAAGGACTACCAGATGGACCCGCTCACCCGGGACATCCTGCACGCGGACTTCATCGCGGTGCGCGACACGGACCAGGTGAAGGTCAACCTGCCCGTCGTGCTCACGGGCAAGGCCGCGGGCGTGCTGGATGGCGGTCTGCTCACGCAGATCCGCCGCAACCTGGAGGTCTGGGCGCTCCCCGGTGCCATCCCGCTCCAGATTGAAGTGGACGTCACCAACCTCAAGATCAACGAGGCCATCCACGTCAACGACCTGAAGCTGCCCGAGGGCGTGTCGGTGAAGACGAACGTCAACTACACCATCGCGGTCCTCGCGGCGCCGGAAGCGGCGGAAGTGGCGGCCCCGGCGGCCATCACCTCGGCGGCCCCTGCCGCGGCGGCGGGCAAGGCGGCGGACCCCAAGGCGGCCGACGCGAAGGCCCCCGCGGCCGCCAAGGCCCCGGCGAAGAAGTAGTCCTTCTCCACCGTTCCTTGTTTCCTCGCGGGGCGGGCCTGTTGAAGGGCCTGCCCCGCTGTCTTTACGGAGCCTTCCATGAAGCTCATCTGTGGGCTGGGCAACCCCGGGCGCGAGTACGAGCGCCACCGGCACAACATCGGCTTCATGGTGGTGGACGCGCTGCTCTCGCGCGCCCGCGCGGAGCTCACCCAGGACAAGTTCCAGGCGCGGGTGGGCCAGGGCAGCCTGGGCGGCGAGCGCATCCTCTTCGTGGAGCCGCAGACCTTCATGAACCTGTCGGGCCGCTCCGTCGCGGAGGCCGCGCGCTTCTACAAGGTGGACGTGCAGGACGTGCTCGTCATCCACGACGAGCTGGACCTGCCCTTCGGGCGGCTGCAGCTCAAGGCGGGCGGCGGCGCGGGCGGCCACAATGGCTTGAAGAGCATGGTGACCTGCCTGGGCGCGGACGCCTTCATCCGCGTGCGGGTGGGCATTGGCAAGCCGGAGGGCCCCAACGCCAAGGAGCGGGTGTCCGGCTACGTGCTCTCCAACTTCGATGACGGGGAGAAGCGCCAGTTGGAGGAGCTGATTTCCCGGGCGGCGGACATGACGGAGAGCTGGGTGCGCGACGGGCTGTCCACGGCGATGAACCGCCACAACCGCAAGGCCTGACGGGCGGCCGGGCCACCAGCGGGGCAAAGCACCCGGCCGGACGGTCCCTTCCCTGGCATTGCTTGACTTTCGTGAGGGGTGCCCCTTAGAAGCCCCCTCCTCCCCGTGTTGTTGAGCGGGAAAAGGCGCGGTGGTGACGGGCGCGCATGATTTCCCGTCCCCGGTGGTGGCCTTTCGAGGGCCTGCAACCGTTTCCCCGCTCCCCGGATGGTCCGGGGGGCACTCGACCCCAAGGGGAGAGAAACATGGCAGAGACGCAGGCCGCCAAGCGGCTTCGTGAGTATGAGACCATCTTCCTGGTCAAGCCGGACCTGACCGATGACGCCGTGGACAAGCTCAAGGAGCGCGTCCGTGGCATCGTCGACCGCGAGCAGGGCAAGGTGCTGCGCTTCACGGTGTGGGGGAAGAAGAAGACCCTCTTCCCCGTGGCCAAGCAGCCCCGCGCCATCTACGTCCACACGAGCTTCCTGGGCAGCGGCAAGCTGGTGGCGGAGATCGAGCGCAACCTGCGCAACCTGGACGAGGTCACCCGGTACATCTCCGTGAAGATCGCGGACGAGGTGGACCCGGAGACGCGTCCGGTCCTCGAGGACCTGAAGCTGGCCGGTGACGTGGAGGAGACCCGTCCGGGTGCCCCCGCGGAGCGCGAGGGTGGCGGCTTCCGTGGTGCGGCCGAGGCCCCCGATTTCGTTGGCCCCGACGCGGAAGAGGATGCCCCCGAGGAGGCGTAAGCCTTCTCTTGGGTCCTTCCCCAAACCTTCCAGGAAACGAGAACGTTCATGAGCAACGGCATGGATAGCAAGGGCGCTGGCGGTTCCCGCGGCCCCGGTGGTGGTGGTGGCGGCGGCTACGGCGGCGGTTCGCGCGGTGGCGACCGTGGTGGTGACCGCGGCGGCGACCGCGGCGGCGATCGTGGCGACCGCGGCGGCATGGGTGGCGACGACGACAAGCGTGGTGGTCGTGGCTTCGGCCGCAAGAAGGTCTGCCGGTTCTGCGCGGAGAAGAACGCGTCGGTGGACTTCAAGGACCAGGCGACGCTGAAGTACTTCGTCACGGAGCGCGGCAAGATCATCCCCCGCCGCATCTCCGGCAACTGCGCGAAGCACCAGCGTGAGGTGGCGATCGCCATCAAGCGCGCCCGTGGCATCGCGCTCCTCCCCTACAACGCGGTCGTCGGCTAGCCGCCGGGTCCCCCAGGAGACTGAACATGAAGCTCATTCTGCGTGAGGACATCGACAATCTCGGCAAGTCCGGCGAGCTCGTCACGGTGAAGGACGGCTTCGGCCGGAATTTCCTTCTGCCGCGCAAGAAGGCCGTGCTGGCGAGCGAGCAGAACCTGCGCCAGCTGGAGCACGAGAAGTCCGTGCAGACCGCTCGCAGCGCCAAGCTCAAGGGCGTTGCCGACGAGCAGGCCAAGAAGCTTGGCGCCGTCAAGGTCACCATCAAGCGCAAGGTCGGCGAGCAGGACAAGCTCTTCGGCTCCGTCACGGTGCTGGACATCGCCGAGGCGCTCGCCGCTCAGGGCCAGCAGGTGGATCGTCGCCAGTTGCACCTGGCCGAGCCCATCAAGTCGCTGGGCAGCTACGACGTGGAGCTGCGCCTGCACCGCGAAGTGACGGCGAAGATCAAGGTCGACGTGGTGGCCGAGTAGTCCACCGCTTCACCTGACGTCGTTTCCTGCGAAGGGGCCGTCCGGGAGACCGGGCGGCCCTTTTGCTTTGTCCCCGGCCCTCCTCCGGTCCGTTTCGCGCCGTCCCCGGTCCGCTCCACGGCAATCCCGGGGAGGCCCGGCGCCGGGCGTGGGCATCTGTCAGGGCAACCCCGCCCTGCTGGAGGTCCCTTCCGGATGGACACGCCCACCC
>NZ_RAWI01000287.1 GCF_003612125.1 Corallococcus praedator | reverse complement strand
GACGTGCGCCATGGGGAGGCGCCGTTCGAGGGGGGATGGGCTCGGCTGTCGCTCCGGGTGGACCCGGAGACCCGGGCGATTTCGGCGGCGACGTGGGAGGCCCCGGAGCGCGTGGGCGCGGGGCATCCGCTGGCCGCGTGCCTGGAGTCGCTGTGCCAGAACGCGGTGGGCATCGGCGTGGACGTGTTCCTGCGCTTCGACGACTTCCACCTGCGGGCCGGGTGTCCGGACGGGATGGAGTCCACGGAGGAGGCGGGCGTGGCGGTGCGGGCGTTCCGGTCCGCCTTCAGCCAGTTCCATCCCCGGGCGTCGGGGCCGGCGTACCTGTCGAGCGGCCTGGTGCTGGCGAAGCTTCCGCGCGGCGCGAGGGCGGAGCTGGTGGAGCCCGGGTTCTACTTCGCGCACTACTACCGCGAGGAGCTGTGGGAGGCGGCGGCGGAGGAGGCGCGCAAGGGCGGCGTGCTGGGGCCGCGGGCGGCGTGCGCGTACATCGACGCGCTCCTGGAGAAGGCGGACGACGCGGTGGAGCTGGACTGGCCCGTGGAGCAGGGCACGGCGACGTGGAACTGGCTGACGCGCGTCTGTCTTCCGGCGGTGGCGGGGAGCGTGGAGCGGGTCCGGATGTTGTTGGAGGGCGGGTACGGGGGCGCGAGCGGGACGGAGAGCTTCCCGTTCGGCCACCTGGACGGGGGGCCCTGGCATCCCCCGGTGGGACTGCGCGAGCCGGAGGACGTGGGGCACGCGGAGTTCATCATCGACGACCTGGAGCACCTGCTGCCGGAGTTGCCGAAGCAGGGCGTGCTGCTGGCCGCGCCACGCTGGATGGCGGTGGGACAGACGCGGGACTCACCCGCGCTGCGCAGGGCAGGAATCACGCGCGAGGAGGCCGGAGGTTTTGGCCTGTTCAACGCGGCCGCGCATGACATGGACGAAGAGGATGATTGAGGACTTGAGCCGGTTGCTACACGCAGACGGGCAATGACGCCGTCCTTCCCTGGGCGGGACGTGCCGCGAGGGCGGCGGCTGCGGCCCATGCCACCCAGCGCGTCCTGGAGGCCGCGGACGTGGCGCGGATCGAGTACCTGCTGGTGGAGTGCGCGAAGGAGGCGCACTTCAAGATCAACGAGCGGGAGTACGGGGAGGGAAAGAGTCCAGACGATGCCGAGTGCATGCGAGAGGTCGGCAAGGACAAAGCGGGCGACCCCGTCCCCCGGCAGGCGGAACTGGGCCGCATGAAACACGAGCGTGCCTTCAAGTGCGTCCAGCAGGAAATCCTCCGACTCTTTCCCGAGAACATCTCCATCGAACCGCGCTATGGACCCAATGGCAAATCGGGCGGATACGCATTGACGAACCGATGGACGGGTTCAATGAAGCCCGACGTCGTCATTCACGCGACAGGCAAGCCTGGGCAGGTCCAATGCGTCTACGACTTCAAATTTCCATGCATCAAATTCAGAAAAGAGAATCCGCGCTCCGACTCTGACACACAAGATCAGGTGACTCTCTACAAAAAACTCGGAGGAAATTGCAATCCTGCGATCGTCACACCTCAACTAGGAATCATTCGTGACTAGATATTCCTCATCGGAACACTTCGCCGAGGAACTCCCACAGGTTCAGCTCCAGGCACGAATCGTCTTCTACCTGCCGCATGACCACAGGGCATTGGCCCCCCTCCTGCAACAGTCGCTCGACACCTACCTCAAACACATTGGGGATGACGGCAACAAGCTGACGACGGGCCAAAGCTCCGACATCAACGAAGGTCCGTTCCCGCTCACAGCCTCCGCTTGGGCAACCATCCACAAGCACCTGGAGATTCCTCGCTTTGGCTTTCTGGATGACATGGACGAGGACTCCATCTGGTTTCGCATCTTGACCAAGCGAGGCTATGACACCGGCATATTCCTGACCGGGGACACGTTTGATCCCTCTGGCTATGAATTCAGATACCGCGCCCGGTTGCCCTGGCGTGAGATATCATCCGAGCACAGTAAACTGAGCGTCAGTGTCCCGATTCGCTTCCTCACTGACCATGGCCCTGACAAGGTGCGAGAACTCGCCTTGGCACTCGCAGAGCGTCTTCCCTTCGCGACGGGCCATGCCGGACTGTCGCTCTCCTTTACCCGGGGTCGCTCGAGGATCCTCTCCATCATCAAGGATGAGCTGATCCGGCATCCAGGCTGGGACGTACCGAACACAGGCGCCATGATGGACCTGGGCGACCAGATCGACGGCGTGCACTGGCTGAACTTCCTGGGCCCCTCCGTGCTTGAAGCCGTGGGCGGCGCCCAGACCCTTCGCTCGCGCCTGAGCGCTCCTGACACCACCGTCCAGGAGCTCACCGGCGGACGTGCCCTGGTCACCCTCGGAGCCGCCCCACTGGCGGGCGACACGAAGATGGATGAACCGGAACCGCTGTTGGCGTACCGCGAACTCGCCCGGGTCCTGGAGCCCTGGCTCCAACCCTTCTACCCCTTCAACACCTGGTCCGACTTCACCGAAGAGGAAACCCGCCGCTGGTGGCGCCGCTTCCTCGACTGAGAAGAACATGCCGACAACGGATCGCGACAGCGCCCTCGACGCGCTCCGACAGTTGGGATTCGTGGCCAGTGCCCGTGACTGGGCCCTGGGCCGCACGGTCTTCGTCACCCTTCCCCCACCCTCGATGCGGCGGTCGACGTCCTCCGGGAGCAGTTCGGGACCTGAACACCCCCACGGAAGCCGCTCCACCGTGTAGGTCCACCTGGGGCGCCGCGAGGATCAACCGTGGAGGATTTTTCTCACGCGTTGCCCGTGGACCCACCCCGCTGGTAAGGCGCTCCCAGGTCGTTCACGGCGGGCGGACGCGGTCGCGTTCGTTCCGGCCCTCGCGGATCGGAGTGGGTTCGATGCGGTCACAGCACGCTGTCTGGAGCAGGGTCCTGGTGTTCGTGGCGGGCTTGAGTCTTCTGGCCTGCGGCACGAAGGAGCAACCGATGCGTGCGGAGGCCACGCGCGCCCCTCTCGCCTCGCCCCCCGGCTGGGCCGCCACCGCGTCCATGGCCAATCCGCGCGCGCAGCACGCGGCCATCCTGCTTCCGTCCGGTGAACTCCTGGTCGTCAACGGGGTCAACCGGACCGGCTTCGTGCTCGCCGCGGAACTCTTCAATCCGGCGACCGGTGCCTGGCGCGGCGCGGGTGCTCCCGGCATCCAGGGCAACGTCACCCTGGGCGTGCTGCTCCCCAGCGGACAGGTGCTCGTCATGAGCGATGGGTCCACCTCGGGCCGCCTCTACGATCCGGCGTCCGGAACGTGGACCGCCACGGGAAACATGGCGCAGACCCGCGCACTCTCCACCCTCACCCTCCTGAACTCGGGACAGGTGCTGGTCGCGGGCGGCACCGGCTCTGGCGGCGTCCGGCTCGCTTCCGCCGAACTGTACAATCCCGCGACCAACACGTTCCTCCCCACGGGCGCCATGACCCTGGGCCGGGGCGCGCACGTCGCCACCCTGCTGAAGGACGGGCGGGTGCTCGCGGTGAGCGGCTTCAACCAGGCGGGCGAAGTGCCCGGCGCGGACCTCTATGACCCCGCGACCGGCACCTGGTCCGCCGCCGCCGCCCCGCTGGTGGCCCGGCACTACGCCACCAGCACCCTGCTGCCGGATGGACGCGTGCTGCTCGCGGGCGGCTTCGCCAGCGGCGGAGTCACCCCCCAGTCGGAAATCTATGATCCGGCGGCCAACACCTGGACCGCCACCGCGAGCCTCACGTTCGCGCGCTCGGGCCACTCGTCCACGCTGCTGCCCGATGGCCGGGTCCTGGTCACCGGAGGGTCCCTCGGCGGCGGCGCGGCCGCGCAGATCGCCTCGGAAGTCTATGACCCCGCCACGGGCACCTGGTCCGCTGCGGGTTCAATGCTCATCGGCCGCGAGAACCACACGGCGACGCTGCTTCCCTCCGGCAAGGTGTTGGTCGCGGGCGGATACACCAGCGCCCCCAGCCTCACCTTCTACGCGGAGACGGAGCTCTACGATCCCGCGGTCAACCGCTGGTCCCCCGCCGGCGCCATGGGCACGCCCCGGACCGACCCCCTCGTCGTGCTGCTGCCCACGGGCAAGGTGCTCGTCGCGGGAGGCCGCGCGGCGGGCGGCCCGTCGGCGGTGTCGGAGGTGTATGACCGGACGACCAACGCGTGGACCCCCACGCCGGACCTCGCCTCGCCCCGCGAGCGCGCCACCGCCACCCTCCTGCCTTCGGGTCAGGTGCTGGTCGTGGGCGGTCGCAATGGCGCCAATTCGGTGAGCTCCGCCGAGCGCTACAACCCCACCACCAACGTCTGGGACCCGGCGGTGTCGCTCCCCAATCCCCGCCACCTGCACACCGCCACGCTCCTTCCGGATGGCCGGGTGCTGGTGGTCGGAGGTCAGCTCAACACGACGGTGATCGGCTCCGCGGAGCTGTACGACCCCGCGGCCAACACCTGGACCGCGGCGGCCCCCCTCGCCTCCGCCCGTGGCGGACATTCCGCCGTGCTGCTCCCCGATGGCCGCGTGCTCGTGGTGGGTGGCCATGACAACGGCGGCGCCGAGCTCGCCAGCGCGGAGCTGTACGACCCCGCGACCAACACCTGGGCTCCCGCCGCGGCACTCGCCCAGGCCCGCGACGAGCTGACGCTGACGCTGCTGCCCTCCGGTCAGGTCCTGGCGGCGGCGGGCATCTCCGCCTTCGTGGAGCTCACGTCCGCGGAAGTCTACGACCCCGGCACGAACACGTGGACCACGACCGGGCCGCTCGCGCAGGCGCGCTGGCACCACACCGCTTCGCTGATGCCCTCCGGCAAGGTGCTGGTCGCGGGCGGTCTGACCGTCAATGGCGACTACGCCGACGCCGCGGAGCTCTTCGATCCGCTGACCCGCACCTGGAGCACCACCAACGCGCCCGCCGTGGCGGGCGGACTCATCTCCGCCGCCCTCGCCTCGGGCGAGGTGCTCGTCGCGGGAGGCATGGACGCGCCCACCGCCCAACTGTTCGAAGGCACCGGCGCGCAGCCCGCGTGGAAGCCGGTGGTGGACAACCCGGCGACCCTGGTGGCCGCCTGCCCCACCGTGCTCGAAGGCCTCCTCTTCCGGGGCATCTCCGGCGCGAGCAGCGGCAGCTACTCGGACTCCCCCACCGACTTCCCCCTCGTGCGCCTGAAGGCCGCGGAGGGTGGGCGTCTCTGGACGCTTCCCAGCTCCGACTTCTCGTCCACGCGCGCGACGGTGACCGTGCCCGCCGGCACGCCGCTGGGCACCTACGCGCTCTCCGTCTTCGCCAACGCCATCCCCGGTGGACGCATGGTGCAGGTGGTCGCCAACCAGGCGCCCACGGCGCTGGATCAGGCGGTCTCCTCGGCGGTGGACACGCCCGCGGCCATCATCCTCACCGGGACCGACCTGGATGTGGGGCAGGTGTTGAGCTTCACCGTGGTCACCCCGCCCCAGCACGGCACGCTGAGCGGCACGCCGCCCAACGTCACGTACACCCCGACGGCGGGCTACGTCGGCGACGACAGCTTCACCTTCCGGGCCCGGGACTGCGTCCAGGACAGCGCCGTGGCCACGGTGTCCATCACCGTCACGGCCGGGCCGCTTCCGGGCCTCACCTGCCCCTCGGACGTCACCGCCGAAGCGACGGATGCGAATGGCGCCATCGTGATGTATCCGCCGGCCGTTCCGGATCAGGCGGGCGCCCTGGTGGACTACTCGGCGGACTCGGGTGACCGCTTCCCCGTGGGCACCACGACCGTCACCGCGACGCTGCCCAGCTCCCAGGTCTCGTGCACGTTCCGCGTCATCGTGCAGGACACCGTGGCGCCCGTCGTGAGCTGCCCGGCGGACATGACGGTGACGTCCAATGACGCCTCGGGCGCGACGGTGACGTTCGAGCCCACGGCCACGGACGCCATCTCCTCCCCTCCGTCGGTGACGTCCTCGCCCGCTTCGGGCAGCACCTTCCGGGCGGGTGACACGCGGGTCACCGTCACCGCCACGGACGCGGCCGGCAATTCCTCTCAGTGCACGTTCCAGGTCCGGGTCCAGGCGACCGTCGTGGAGATCGCGGGCGGTGGCTGCCAGAGCACCGGCGACGGCGCGCTGCCCGCGCTGGCGCTCCTCGCGGGGCTTGCTTCGTGGAGCGGCCTGCGCCGCCGCCGCACCGTCAGCGGGGTGAACTGAGCCATGCGCCACGGATCCGAACGTCTCGCACGCCCCTTCCTTTCTCGAATGGACTTCTCCTTGCGTACACAGGCTCAGAGATGGGCGCTGGCCGCGCTGCTGGCCGCCGCCCCCACCGCCCTTGGCCAGACCACCACGAGTCCCCTCGTCCCGTTGGATCTGGAGCGCTTGCGCTTCACTCCGGGGGCGACGGACTCGATGCTGGTGGACACCGGCAACGTGCTCCCCGAGGGCGGCTACCGCCTGCTCCTCATGGCCCACCACGAGCGCGGCATCCTGCTCCTGCAGGGCAGCGACGGGCTGGAGCGCTCCATCATCCACTACCGGACCTCCGGCTGGCTCGCGGGCGCGTGGTCGCCCATCGAGAACCTGGAGCTGTCCGCGAAGCTGCCGGTGATCATCCACCAGGCAGGACATGGCGCGGAGTCGCTGGTCGGCGTGTCGGAGCCGAAGTCCTTCGGCCTGGGGACGCCGGAGCTGGGAGCCCGGTACGCGCTCCTGCGTCGTGAGGATGGAGACCCGGTGTTCCTCGGCCTGGGCCTGGACATCGGGATTCCGGGTGGCACCGCGGACGCGTTCGGCCGGCAGCAGGGCTGGGCGGGGTTCCAGTTCGCGCCCCGCGTGGCCGTGAGCCGCGAGGTCGGCCCCGTGGTGTTGGGCGCCAACGCGGGCGTGCGGATCCGCTCGCGTGAGGTCGAGCCCGGTCGCGACGTCGGCACCGAGTTGGAGCAGGGCGTGGTGGTGGCCACGCGCGGAACCGGCCTGAGGGCTGAAGTCGCATTGCAGGCCGCCGAGTCCCTGGTGGAATCGGACCTGGCGCTGGAGCTGCTGGGCGGCGTGCGCCTCCCGGTGGGCAAGGGCTTCGAGGCGTTCGCCATCGGCGGGCATGGCTTCACGGACATCCCGGGCACGCCGTCGCTCCGGTTCGCGGCGGGCATCGCGTACGCGCACCAGCCGCCGCGCGAAGACAAGTGCCAGAGCGGTCGCAGCCACACGCCGGCCGAGTGCCCGAACCAGGATGACGACGGGGACTCGGTGCCCAACGGCGAGGACAAGTGCCCGCTGGAGGCCGGTTCGAAGGACAACGGCGGCTGCCCGGACACCGATTCGGACAACGACGGCGTCGTGGACCGCGAGGACAAGTGCGCCTCGGAAGCGGGCCTGCCGAAGTACCAGGGTTGCCCCGCGCCGGACGCGGACAAGGACGGCGTGCCGGACGACGAGGACAAGTGCCCGCAGCAGGCCGGGACCGCGGCCAACAACGGCTGCCCTGCGTCCGACACGGACCAGGATGGCGTCCCGGATGACCAGGACAAGTGCCCGAAGGAAGCTGGCACCGTGGCCAACAACGGCTGCCCCGCGCCCGACTCGGACAAGGACGGCGTCCCGGATGACCAGGACAAGTGCCCGAAGGAAGCCGGCACCGCGGCCAACAACGGCTGCCCTGTGATCGACTCCGACAAGGACGGCGTCCCGGACAACGAGGATGCGTGCCCGAAGCAAGCCGGCACCGCGGCCAACAACGGCTGCCCTGCCGAGGAGCCCAAGACCGAGGAGCCGACGAAGTCGCCGCTGGAGCACCACGTCCGGTTCCCGTCCGGTCTGGCGGAGTTCCAGGAGGAGGAGCAGCGCGAGCTGAACGCGGTCGCGGACTACCTGAAGGCGAATCCCCGCATCACGCTGCGCATCGAGGGCCACACCGACAACAGCGGCCCGGATGAGCTCAATCGCACGCTCAGCCAGCAGCGCGCGGATCGCGTGCGTGAGTACCTCATCCAGAAGGGCATCGCGGGCTCGCGTCTGGAGGCGAAGGGCTACGGGCCCGAACGCCCGCTGCAGACCAACGACACGCCCGAGGGCAAGAGCGCGAACCGCCGCGTGGAGTTCGTCACCGTGACGAAGTAGCGCAGGAACCGAAGACGCCGCTTCGTGGACCGGAAGGCAGGGTCCGCGAAGCGGCGCACGGGAGCATCAAGCGTCTTCCGGCTGCAACTGCACCAACGCCGGCAGTTCCGCCGCACGGTCGCGAAGCCGCGCCTTGGGCCGGATGGCCACCGGGACGCGCGCGGCCGCGAGCAGATCCAAATCAAACACGTTGTCGCCGAAGGCGGCGTAGAGCGGCCGGTCCGTGCGCTGCCTGAGGCAGTTCACCTTGCCGGGGCCGTAGGGCACGGGCTCGAAGACAGACGTCCGCAGCCGACCGTTCTCTTCCCTCGGCGTGCACGCCAGCACGAACTCCGACGTCAGGCCCACCTCGCGCACCGCGGCCTCCACCACCGCTCGCGGAGACGCGCTGACGACGTAGCAATCCACGCCCTGGCTCCGGGCCCAATCCACCACCCGGCGAGCCTCCGGATGGATGCGTCCAGCCACGCCCCGCCGCTTCACCACGTCCTCGGCGAAGCCGCGCACCTCCTCCACGTGCCAGCCCGCGAACACCCACGCCATCATCTCGTAGGTGTCCTTCTCCGGCAGCCGTCCGGCCTCGAACGCCGCGAACAGGGCGCGCGCCAGCGTCACCGCGTCCGGATGTGACGCCACACCATGCCGAGCCCCCAGTCCCTCCAGTGCCTCCCGGGCCTCGGCCCGCACGCCACCGTGCTCCAGCAGGGCGAGGAACAGGTCGTCCCCCACGTCCCCGCTCCACAGCGTGCCATCCCCATCGAAGGCCAGCACGCCGTCCGGCGTCTGCGCGACCTCGCGACGGATGCGCTCCAGCGTCTCCTCGACCCGCTCCATCCTCATGTCCGTCATCCTCGCCGCCCCCCCTGTCCGGTGTCACCCCGTCCGAAAGCTCCTGCCACGCGAGGTGTTCAACACCGGCCCCTGCTTCCATGTCGGCACAGGCATTCGCGGCGCCAGGAGCATGACTACCTTCCCGGCATGGCAAGGACCGAGAAGGAGAAGATGCTCGCCGGCGAGCTGTATCTCGCCACGGACCCCGAGCTGATGGCCGAGCGGGCCCGCACGCGCAAGCTCCTGCGCTCGTACAACCAGTCCACCGAGGACGAGCTGAAACAGCGAGAGGGCCTGCTCGCCCAACTCCTGGGCGCGGTAGGCGAAGGAACGTGGATTGAACCCCCGTTCTTCTGTGACTACGGCGCGCACATCCGGCTGGGCGCGCGCGTGTTCATGAACTTCCAGTGCGTCATCCTCGACTGCAATCCGGTGACGCTGGGAGATGACGTGTTCATGGGTCCCGGCGTGCAGCTCTACGCGGCCACGCATCCCCTGGACGCGGACGAGCGCATCAAGGGCCCGGAGCTGGGACGTCCCATCACCCTCGGCTCCAAGGTGTGGATTGGCGGCGGCTCCATCATCTGCCCGGGCGTCACCGTCGGGGAAGGCACCACCATCGGCGCGGGCAGCGTGGTGACCCGCGACATCCCGCCCTACGTCTTCGCCGCGGGCAACCCCTGCCGCGTCATCCGGAACCTGCGTTAGACGGAGCCGCTCTCCTCGACGGCCTCGCCCTCCTCCACCCCGCCGGGCCCTTCCACGGTGCGCTCCAGCGTCCGAGCCAGCGCGACACGAGCCTCCGCGACCTCTTCGGACGCCGCGCCATCTCCGGTGCGCGCCGAAGCGGGCACCGTGCCTTCCAACTCCTCGGGGTGCAGGCGGAACCACTTCGCGATGAGCATCACCTCCTGCGCCTCCTGGGCCCGAAGGCCAATCGCCTCTGGCTCCGGCATCGCGAAGATGTCCCGCACCCGCGCCTCCAGCGCCGACAACTCCTCCGACGTCTGGGGTGCCGGCACCTCCGCGCGGATCCGCCCCCGGCGCAGCACGTAGGTGCGGTCCTCGCCCCCGAGCTGCCCCCGCACCGTGTAGACCAATGACAGGCGTCGCAGTGTCTGGCCCAGTTCGACAATCCACGACCGCACGCGCTCCAGCCGCTCGGCCCGGTCGCGCAGCTCCGCCGCGTATTCGAACTGGAGCCGCCGCGCCGCCATCGCCATGCGCTCGCGCAGGATGACCAGCGGCCGGTCCGACCCTCCGTTCAGGAATGCCCGCGCCAGGGCCACCCGCTCCAGGTACTCCGCCTGGGTGCACCCGCCCGCGCACGGGGAGAGGCAGCGCGCCGTCTGCCCCCGCATGCACCGGGGGTCGTCCTTCATCGGGAAGAGCTGGAATTGATCCGCCAGCCGCATCGGCGTGTCGGAAGGACAGTCGCGCAGCTCCAGCAGGTCGTTCACCGCGCGCACCACGTCCGCCATGGTGTGCCGGCCGTGGAAGGGCCCGAAGTACTCCGCGCTCCCGCCGCCGCCGGGCTGCCCCACGACGCGCAGCCGGGGCACGGCCTCCCGCGTGAGCTGCAGGAAGCAGTGCGCGCGGTCCTTCTTGTGCTCCACGTTGTAGAGCGGTCGGTGGCTCTTGATGAGCCGAAATTCGTGCAGCAGCGCCGCGAACTCGCTGGCCGTGTACTCCCACTCCACCCGGTGCGCCTGCGCGATGATCTCCGCCGCCTTCTCGCCTTCGTCCGCGCGGAAGTACGACAACAGCCGCGTGCGCACCCGCACGGATTTGCCCACGTAGAGCAGCTCTCCGGCGGGACCGAACATGCGGTACACGCCGGGCCGGTTCTCGGCCTGCGCGCGAACGTGGTTCAGGAGGCCTGTGACGCGGGGATCCATGCGACGGTGGGAGCCGGGCCACCTGCGGCACCCGGGCTCCGCAGGCTAACCCGTCAGGTCGCGCCGCACCGCGCTTGCTGCCCCCGCGAAGACATCCCGGCCGGTGGGCGGGCGACAGGACACGCGCCCCTGCCCCCGCCGGGTTTCAGCCCACGTCCTTCAGGGTGACGGCGGTGGCGGCGGCCTCGTCCTTGAGGTCCTTGGGCGTGGCCACGGCGGCCTTCAGCTCGCGGTACGTCTGCGCGTAGCCGTTGCGCAGGATGCCCTCGCGGATGCGCTCCATCAGCTTCTGGTAGTGCCGCACGTTGTGCACCGACAGGAAGCGCGAGCCCAGGTGGTGCTTGCCGCGCATCAGGTGCTGCAGGTAGCCGCGCGTGTAGCGCTTGCACACGTAGCAGTCGCACTCCGGATCCAGCGGCCCATCCTCCAGCCGGTAGGCCGTGCGCGTGATGCGGACGAGGCCCTGGAACGTGTACGCATACCCCTGCTGCGCCATCTTGGTGGGGATGATGCAGTCGAACATGTCCACGCCGCGCAGCACCGCCTCCAGCAGGTCCGTGGGGGTGCCCACGCCCATCAGGTAGCGCGGCTTGTCCTGCGGCAGGGACGCGGTGGCGCGCTCGGTCATCGTGTCGCGCTCCACCTTCGTCTCCCCCACCGCCAGCCCACCGATGGCGAACCCGTCGAAGGGCAGCTTGGTGAGGAACTCCGCGCTCGCGTCGCGCAGGGCCGGGTGCACGCCGCCCTGGACGATGCCGAACAGCGCCTGGCCCGTGGACCGCTTCTCCTTCGCGGCCAGGCTGCGCACCGCCCAGCGGTGGGTGCGCTCCATGGCCTCGCGCGTGCCGGCCTCGTCGGTGCGCGAATCGATGCACACGTCGAGCACCATCATGATCTCCGAGTTGATCGCCTGCTGCATGGCGATGCTGGACTCGGGGCTCAGGAGCTGGCGGCTGTTGTCGTAGAAGCTGCGGAACTGCGCGCCCTTCTCCGTGATGAGCCGGTCCTCCGGCAGGGAGAAGATCTGAAACCCGCCCGAGTCCGTCAGCACCGCGCCATCCCACCCCATGAACGGGTGGATGCCGCCGAAGCGCTCGAACACCTCCGCGCCGGGCCGGAGCATCAGGTGGTAGGTGTTGGCGAGCAGGATCTTCGCCCCCGTCTCCTTCACCTCCTCCATCCCGAGGTGGCGGAAGCCCGCGTGGGATGATGCAGTCGAACATGTCCACGCCGCGCAGCACCGCCTCCAGCAGGTCCGTGGGGGTGCCCACGCCCATCAGGTAGCGCGGCTTGTCCTGCGGCAGGGACGCGGTGGCGCGCTCGGTCATCG
>NZ_RAWI01000286.1 GCF_003612125.1 Corallococcus praedator | reverse complement strand
GTGCCCAGCAGGACGCCTTGAATCCACAGGAGGCGGCGTGGCGGACCTGCTCGCCAGCGTTCGCACCCGCCAGCGCCGCCACCTGTGGATTCAAGGCGTCCTGCTGGGCACCGTCGCCGCCCTCGTGCTCCTCACCGCCACGGGCCTGCTCGGCCGGGTGGCGCCTGGACTCGCCCAGGCCCTGCTGTGGCTCGCCGTGCCGGTGGGCGCGGCGGTGGCGTGCGTCTTCGGCATCGTGCTCGCGCGCCGTCAGGTGGGCGACGACCTGCGCACCGCCCGGCTCGTGGGCCAGCGCCGGCCGGAGCTGTCGCTGGACGTGCTGGCGGCGGTGGAGCTGTCCCACGCACGCCGGGAGGAGGCCGGCTGGTCCCCCCAGCTCGCGGACGCGTTCCTGGAGCAGATGGACGAGCGCGCCCGCACGGTGGACCCCCGGCGGGTGGTGGACGGCCAGCCGCTGCGCCGCGTGGCCCTGGCGTCCGGGGGCGCGGTGCTGGCGCTCGCGGTGCTGATGTTCTTCGTGGGCGGCCGGTGGGCCGCGGGCTGGAAGCACCTGCGCGAGCAGGCCGCGCGCCCGGAGACCGCCGCGCAGGTGGAGCCCATCACCGGCGACATCGAGCTGACGTACCGCTACCCCGCGTACACCGGCCTCGCGCCGCGCACCGTGCCGGGCACCAACGGCGAGGTGAGCGCGCCGTCCGGCACCGAGGTCGCGCTGAAGACGCGCTCGGACCGCCCCATCGAGCGCGCGGAGGTCGTCGTCAACGACCAGGTGCTGCCGCTCACCGTGACGGGCGGACGCGAGCTCACCGGCAGCTTCGTCGCGAAGCAGGGCGGCCACTACCACTTCGTCTTCTACGGCTCGCGCTCCAAGCCGCTCGCGGTGGGCCCGGACATCCCGCTCACCGTGGAGGTGGACAAGGCGCCCCAGGTGACGCTGCTCACCCCCGCGGCCGAGGTGGAGGTGGACCCCGGCCAGACGGTGACCCTCAAGTACGAGGCCCAGGACGACTACGGCCTGTCCGGCCTGTCGCTGGTGTTCCGCATGCCCGGCGCGAAGCAGGAGACGCGCGTGAACCTGCCGCGCGAGGACAGCCGCCGCAGCCGGGGCACGTACACCTGGGACCTGGGCCCCCTCAAGCCCGCTCCCGGCGACCGCATCACCTACTACGTGGAGGCGAAGGACAACGACGCGGTGGAGGGCCCCAAGAAGGGCGTCAGCCGCACGCAGACCCTGCGCGTCTACAGTGCCGCCGAGCACCGCCGCGCCGCCCTGGAGAAGGCCGAAGCCCTGTGGGGCCGGCTCGTGGACCACCTGGCGGACCGGCTGGAGGGCCCCGACCGCGCGAAGCAGAAGGACGCGCAGGCCGTGGAGGCCGCGCGCACCGTGGACGCCAGCGGCACCGCGCTCGCGGAGGACTTCCGCATGCAGGGCGCGGAGCTGTCGCGCGAGAAGGACGTGCCCAAGGAGATCGTCTCCGCGCTGGCGAACATCGGCGGGGAGTTGAAGCGCAGCGTGAGCACCACCTCCGACTTCCGCCGCCTGTACCTGCGCACCCAGCGCGCGCGCGGCGAGGACTGGGGCACCGGCACCCGGCTCACCGCCGTGGTGGACGACGAAATCGAGGGCCTGGAGCGCGACATCCTCTACCTGGAGTCACTGCTGGACCGGCAGAAGCTGGAGGCGCTTCAGGAGCTGACGAAGCAGCTGGCCAACGACCGCCGCGACCTGTCGCGCCTCATCGAACAGTACAAGGCCAACCCGGACGAGTCCGCGCGCGAGCAGGTGATGCAGCAGATCCAACAGCTCAAGTCGCGCATCCAGGAGCTGATGCAGCGCATGGCCGAGCTGCGCAAGGGCATCCGCGACGAGCACCTCAACGCCGAGGCGCTGTCGGAGATGATGCAGCAGGAGGACATGCAGGGCGCCATGGATGAGGTGGAGCGCCTGATGCAGGAGGGCAAGGCGGACGAGGCCCTGGCGAAGCTCCAGGAGCTGGGCATGCAGATGGACGAGATGCTCGACTCCATGGACAAGTCCCAGGAGGAGTTCGGCGCGGAGCAGTACCCGGAGCTCGCGGAGAAGTTCGGCAAGTTCATGGACGACCTGCAGGGCACCATGGATGAACAGCAGAAGGTCGCCGAACAGACGCGCGCCCTGCGCGACCAGGCCCGAAACCAGAACCGCGACCGGCTGAAGGAAAAGGGCCAGGCCCTCAAGGACGAGCTGGCGCGCAAGGTGAAGCAGGTCCAGGAGAACTACCAGAAGCTGGACCCCGCCCGGCTCAACAGCCGCGCGTCCCGCCCGCTGGAAGAGGCCCAGTCCGAGCTGCGCAACCTGGAGAACGCGCTCAAGGTGGACGACTTCGACCTCGCCGCCGAGTCCGCCGCCCGCGCCGAGGACGCCGCCCGCCAGCTGTCCAGCATGGGCGAACAGCAGCGCCAGTTGGATGAGATGTTCGGCAACCCGCCGGAGGTGCGGCAGCAGTCCGCGCAGCTCGCGGAGCGGCTGAAGAAGGATGCGCGCGACGTGTCCGACGTGAGCCAGCAGCTCCAGTCCCTCTTCCCGCCCCCGGGCTCGCAGCTGTCGCAAGGCGAGAAGCAGCAGCTCCAGCAGCTGGGCCAGCGCCAGCAGCAATTGGAGCAGCGCGCGCAGGGCCTGCGCCAGCAGATGGAGGACATGGAGCAGACGGCGCCGCTGTTCGGCGAAGAGGCCGGCCAGCAGATGGATGAGGTGGGCCAGCGCATGGGCGAGGCGTCGCAGCGCATGCAGGGCAAGGACCCGGGCCGGGGCTACGGCGAGCAGCAGGCCGCGATGGAGGGCCTCAAGCGCTTCCAGCAGCAGATGCAGCAGAGCCAGCAGGGCCGCAAGGGAGGCCGGGGCCTGCCCATGCCCATGGGCTCCGGACGCCGCCAGGAAGGCAACGGCCGCAACCCGCAGGACAAGGTGGAGCTGCCGGACGAGGACGCGTTCCAGGCGCCGCGCGAGTTCCGCAAGGACCTGCTGGACGCGATGAAGCAGGGCGCGCCGGAGAAGTACCGCGAGCAGGTGAAGCGCTACTACGAGGAGCTGGTGAAGTGAGGAGCCACCACACGCACGCGGGAGTCCTGGGCCTTTGCGCCCTGCTCCTCGCCATCCCCGCCGCCTTCGCGCAGCCGCCCGACGCCTCCCTCAAGGAAGAGGTGAAGCAGCGGCTGGGCAAGGTGGAGCAGTCGCTGGACGACTGGGACGTGGGAGGCGCCCGGCGCGAGCTGGCCGAAGTGGAGAAACGCGTGCCCTCCGAGCTGGAGCCCCTGAAGTACTTCCAGGGCCGCGTGTCCTTCGAGGAAGGCCAGTACGAGGACGCGGTGACGCTGCTGGAGGGCGCGAACATCGAGGACAAGCCGGGCAGCTACCTGCGGCTGGCCAAGGACACGCGCGCCATCACCAAGGACCACCAGCGCGCGGAGAGCGACCACTTCATCTTCTTCTACCCGAAGGGCAAGGACGAGGTCCTGGTCCCCTACGCGCTGGAGACGCTGGAGGCCATCCACCGCGCGCTCAAGGAGGACCTGGGCTGGACGCCGCCGGGCAAGGTGCGCGTGGAGGTGGTGAACAACGCGCGTGAGCTGTCCAAGGTGAGCACCCTCACCGAGAAGCAGATCCGCACCACCGGCACCATCGCCATCTGCAAGTTCAACAAGCTGATGGTGACGAGCCCCAAGGCCGTGGCGCAGGGCTACGACTGGCAGGACACGCTGGCGCACGAGTACGTGCACCTGGTGGTCAGCCAGATGAGCCACAACACCGTGCCCATCTGGCTGCACGAGGGCATCGCCAAGTTCATGGAGTCGCGCTGGCGCGGCAAGGGCGGCCTTGCGATGACGCCCTCCACGCAGGCCCTCTTGGGCAAGCGCGTGAAGGAGGACAAGCTCATCCCCTTCGACAAGATGCACCCCTCCATCGCCATGCTGCCCACGGCGGAGGACGCGGCCACCGCGTTCGCGGAGGTGTTCTACGCCATCGACTACATCCACGGCACCAAGGGCACGCAGGGGCTGCGCACCGTGCTCCAGGAGCTGAAGGCGGGGCAGTCCGACAAGAAGGCGGTGGAGGCGGCGACGGGCATGCCCTTCCCCCTCTTCGAGAAGACCTGGCTGTCGTACGTGAAGAAGCAGCCCTTCCCCCAGGAGCTGGTGCCGCGCGACGACCGCGTGGTGCTCAAGGAGGACGCCAAGGGCGCGCAGAAGGAAGGCGAGAAGAAGGGGCGTGAAATCTCCTTCGGCGACTTCGCGGAGGTCTCCGAGGTCCCCGCGCGCAAGTTCGCGCACCTGGGGGAGCTCTTGCGCGAGCGCAACCGCGTGAAGGCCGCCGCGGAGGAGTACGCGCGGGCGCACAAGCTGGTGGGCGACAAGTACGAGTCGGTGTCCAACAAGTTCGCGCTCGCGCTCCTGGAGCTGCGCCGACTGGACGAAGCGGAGTCCGTGCTGCGCGGCTCGCTGCGCATGCACCCGGGCTCGCCCTCCACCAACGTGCACCTGGGCCGCATCCTGCTGTTCCGCAAGGACTACCCGAAGGCGAAGACGGCGTACCTGGAGGCGCTGGCCTCCGACCCGTTCGACCCGGAGATCCACCTGGCCCTCACCCGCATCCACGGGGCGCTGGGAGAGACGGCGCTCGCCACGCGCACGCGCGGCGCCGCGTCCAACCTCACCGGCCTCAAGCCCGATGACGTGGACCGCGCCGCCCAGGCCTTCCTGCGCGCCGAGGGCGAGCTGTCGGAGACGAACGTCCCCGCGAGCTCTCCAGATGCGCCGAAGCCGGCCTCCACGCCCGCGAAGCCCGCGCCGAAGCCCGCACCGGAGCCTTCAGGGATCAGCAGGTAGCCGCCCCGCCGGGCAGCCGGCCTGGCAGGGCACCGCGCCCAGCCCAGCCCCGTCGCTCCGGGATGCCCACGTTCCGGGCACGAGGAGAACGGGATGGCGTTCCCAGGCAGCATCTTTGAACAAGGCCCGCCCTCAAGCCCGGCGCGGACCTCCGTGCGTTCCGTGCGGCACTGAACGCCTCCCCCCGGTCCCGGGGACAGGTGCGGTGTCCACTGCCGCACCCGCCCGCCCGCGCAACGTGCGGTGGCGCACGTCCCTCTTCCGACCCCCTGGGTCCCCTGTCGCGCCCTGCACCAAGGTGCGCCGCGCGACCTGGAGGTCCCAGGTCCACCGATTCGTCCCGCCTCGGTTGACCCGGGGCTCACACAAGGAGCAGCACCATGAAGCGCACCCTGCACGGCATCACCCTGGCCGCGGTCCTCTTCACCGGCGGCGTCTCACTGGCCCAGAGCGCCACGTCTCCCAGCACCATGCCCGCGGCGAAGCCCATGGGCGCCAAGGGCGGCATGCTCGAATACAAGGGCTTCATGGCGCCCTCGGATGAGAAGGCCTTCCTGGAGCGCCTCCACCACATCAACCAGACGGAGATCCTCCAGGCGCAGCTGGCCCAGAAGAACTCGCAGAACCCGGACGTGAAGAGCTACGCGGACAACATGATGAAGATGCACACGGACGCCGACCAGAAGCTCATGACCTACGCCACGGGCAAGAAGCTGAAGCTGGCGGAGCCGAAGCCCATGGACGAGATGGAGCGCAAGGTGATGGCGGCGACCAAGGCCGACACGGCGAAGCTCGAAGTTCTCAAGGGCCCCCCGTTCGACTCCTGTTACATGGCCGGCCAGGTGGCGGCGCATGACATGGCCATCGGCAAGGTGATGGCCGCCCAGCAGGGCATGGGCGCCACGGGCGAGATGGCCACCATGCTGACCAACCTCACCCAGGAGCTGCCCCAGCACCGCAAGATGGCCTACGACACGCTTGGCAAGCTGAGCAGCGCCATGGGCGTGGGCGGCTCCGGCGACACCATGGACCACGGCTCCATGAACCACGGCAGCACCGGCTCCTCCACGGGCGGCACCATGGGCGGGGGCTCGAAGACGAAGTAGTGGGCCGCTCCGCAATTTTTCCGTGCTCACTTCACTGCCAAGGCCGTGAAGCGAAGGGTGCCTCCTGAAGCGCATTCCGGGAGGCACCACTTCCATGCATAGTCCCGCGCCATGTCACGACTGATTGCCCTGACCTCCTGTCTCGCCGTTCTGCTCGTCGGTTGCTCCAACGACGTCGACGCCGTCTGCGAAATGCGCAAGCAGTGCATCGACGCCGACCTGGACACCGGCAAGTGCGCCGACAAGGTCAGCGCCTGGGAAGAGGAGCGGGAGAGCGAGCAGGAGAGCCGGCAGGAGCGCACCACGGAGTGCGCGCGGTGCGTGGCGGACCGGACCTGCGCGGAAGTCGCCGCCAACTGCATCGGCGACTGCATCGGCATCCCCTGAGACCCGGAGGCCTCGGGGGACGCCGCTTAAGCTACTTGCGCGTCCAGCGGTCCAACCAGCCCAGCACCTCGTCGTGCCACTGGATGCTGTTCTGCGGCTTGAGCACCCAGTGGTTCTCGTCCGGGAAGTAGAGGAAGCGGGACGGGATGCCTCGGCGCTGGAGGACGGTGAAGGTGGACATGCCCTGCGTGTCCACCACGCGGTAGTCCTTGCCGCCGTGGATGACGAGCATGGGCGTCTTCCACTTCGCCACGTGGTCCACCGGGTTGTGCTTCGCGTAGGACTGGGGGTTCTCCCACGGGGTGCCTTCGTGGTCCCACTCCGGGAACCAGATCTCCTCCGTGTCGAAGTAGGCCATGCGCTCGTCCAGGTTGCCGTCGTGGTTCACGAGGCACTGGAAGCCGTCCGGCCAGTTGCCGGCGATCCAGTTGATCATGTACCCGCCGTAGCTGCCGCCCAGCGCGCACCGCTTCTGCTTGTGGATGAAGGGGTAGCGCTGGAGCGCGGCGTCCAGGCCCTTCTGCAGGTCCACCAGCGGCTTGCCGCCCCAGTCACCGCGAATGGAGTCCGTGAAGGCCTGGCCGTAGCCGCTGGAGCCGTGGAAGTCGACCATCACCGACACGTAGCCCCGGCCCGCGTACACCTGCGGGTTCCACCGGTAGTGGAAGTGGTTGCCGAAGCTGCCCTGCGGTCCGCCGTGGATGAGGAAGGCCAGCGGGTACTGGCGCTTGGGGTCGAAGTCCACGGGCTTCACCACGAAGGCGCGCACCGTCTCGTCGTTCCAGCCCTTGAACTCGAACTGTTCGAAGGCGCCGAACCTGAGGCCCGCGAGCGCTTCCTTGTTCACCTGCGTGAGCTGCCGCGCGCCGGTGCCGTCCGCCTTGGCCGCGTACAGGTCCGCGGGCGAATCCAGGTCATCCATCGCGTAGACGATTTGACCGTCCGCCGCGGGCTGGGCTCCTTCCGCGTTGCCCGCCTGCGTGAGGCGGCGCGGCTTTCCGGTGGCCACGTCCAGCGCGTACACGGGGTTCTGCCCCACGTCGCCGGTGGTGGTGTAGAGCGTGGCGCCGTCCGCGCTCCACGCGAGCGAGCTGACGGAGGCGTCCCAGTCCTGGGTGAGCACGCGCTCCTGGCCGCTCGGCCACTGCCGCAGGATGACGCGGAAGCGGTCCGCTTCGTAACCGGGGCGTGACATGGCCGCGTACGCGAGCGTCTTGCCGTCCGGGCTGAACACGGGGCTGGTGTCGGTGGCGCGGTTCTTCTCCGTGAGCTTGCGCGGCTTCGACTTGCCGTCGATGGGCGACAGGAACAGGTCCAGGTCGGTGGACCACGCCTCGGTGCGGCCCGCGTCGCGCGCCGCGAAGACCAGGCCCTTGCCGTCCGGCGTGAAGGTGAACTCCTCCGCGCCACCGAAGGGCTTGCTGGGCGCGTCCGCGTCCATGCCCTTCATCACGTCCACGGGCGTGCCGCCGGCCACGGGGACGACGAACAGGTGCGAGCGCGTGCCGTCCTTCCACGTGTCCCAGTGGCGGAAGAAGAGCTGATCATACGCGCGGCCGGTGTTCTTCTTCTTCTGGGCGGCGTCCACGCGCTGGGTGTTGCAGTCGAGCGTGGCGCAGTCGGGGAACACCTCCAGCGCCACGGCGAGCTGCTGGCCGTCGCGGGACAGCGCGAAGCTGTTCACGTCCAGTGACAGCTTCGTCACGGGCAGGGGCTCACCTCCGTCCACGGGCAGGCGCCACACCTGGGAGGAGCCGCCGCGCGAGGACAGGAAGAAGAGGCTCTTGCCGTCGGGGGCCCACACCGGCTCGCTGTCGTTGTCCGGGTGGGCGGTGAGCTGGCGCAGGTTCGTGCCGTCCAGGTTGACGAGCCACAGGTCGGTGCGACCGCGGTTGGCCTCCAGGTCGGTGGAGCGCAGGACGAAGGCAATCTGACGACCGTCCGGGGACACGCGCGGGCCGCTGAGCCGGCGCAGCGTGACCAGGTCCTGCTGATTGAACGGCCGGGGGGCGGGCGCCGGGGCGGCGCCGAGGGCCAGGGCCGCGAGAAGCGACAGGGGCAAGGAGGTTCCTCCTGGGGAAAAGGGAACGCGACCGTGCCTCCAGTGGGGGGCGCTGTCCACCCACGAAGGGTGGGATGTGCGGGTCGGGTGGCTGGCGCGCTGCGGCGATGTTAGGGGAGGGCCATGTCCACGCCCGTCGTCATCCATGTCTGGTCCGACTTCGTCTGTCCCTGGTGCTACGTCGGCCTCGCCGAGGTCGAGAAGCTCAAGCAGCACTACGACATCCAGGTGGAGTGGCACCCCTACTTCCTGCGGCCGGAGACGCCGCCAGAGGGGTTGCCGCTGCCGGAGTACGTGCGCGAGGGCATGAAGGACCCCAACAACCCGCTCAAGGTCCGCGCGGCCCGGGAGGGGCTGAAGATGGTGCACCGGGACATCATCCCGTCCACGCGCCGGGCGCACGAGGCGACGGAGTACGCGAAGTCGGAAGGAAAGCTGGCCGCGTTCCATGCGGCGGTGCTGCGCCGGTACTGGAGCGAGGGGCAGGACCTCTGGCAGTGGGACACGCTGCGCGGCGCGGGCGTGGATGCGGGGTTGGATCCGGACGCGTTGCAGCACGCCGTGGAGACGGGCCGCTACCGGGCGGTGGTGGAGGCGTCGGTGCGCGAGGCCCAGGAGATGGGCATCCGCGCGGTGCCCACGTTCATCCTGGGGGAGAAGCTGGCCATCCAGGGCGCGCAGGAGTACCCGGCGTTCCAGCGGGCCATGGAGCAGCTGGGCGCGAAGCCCCGCGGCTGACGGGCGCTACAGGCCCTTCACCAGGATGAGCAGCCGCGCGAAGGTCTCCGGACCCTCGCCGGCCAGCCCCTGCGCGAAGTCCAGGAACTGGGGCGCCTGTTCGACGTGCTTGGCGACGAGCTGGAAGGACTCGACGGCGGCGGCGTCCAGGGTGGCAACCGGCGTGCCGGGGGTGTCCAGCAGCGCCACCACGGCGGGGTGCCCGAGCAGGACGTAGCGCACCACGGAGGCGCGCAGCACGAGCAGGAACACGGCGTTCAGGAGGCTCGGGGCCTCCGTGAACGGGTGGCGCAGGACGTGGTTGAGCGCGTGGTTCAGGAAGTACTGGTGCACGCGCTCCCCGTGCAGGGAGGCCAGGGCTTCGCGGCGGGTGACGTGGAGTCGCCACGCGTCGTCGGGGGCCGTGTCCGCGCCGCCGTAGGATGCGCGCACGTCGCGCACGAGCGAGAGGTAGCGCTGACTGCCGACGTGGGCCTCGCGCGAGCGGAGCACGGCGGCGCAGATGCCGGCCCACGGGCCTCCGGGCAGCTCCAGCGCTTCGAGCTGGTCGCGCAGGGTGTGCAGCGTGTCCGTGGCGTCGTAGGTGCGCAGGATGTCCGCGAGCCGGGCTTCGGCGGTGGGCAGGGGCTCCTGGGTGGCATCGCTCGCGGCTGCCGTCTTTGCCGCGTCATCCGTGAACGCTGTCGTGCCCGGGAAGTAGAAGTCGCCCAGGTCCAGCGCCATGCGTCCCAGCGCGTACAGGCGCGCGGCGAAGGGCACGTCACTGCGTGCGAGCAGCCGCAGCATCGCCTCACGCACGACGTCCGCGTGCGCCGTCCATGCGTCGGCGCCGGAGGCCACCTGTCGCGCCATCTGGGGGCGCAGGGCCTGCGCTTCGGGGACGGGTTCGCGCACCAGCGCGTCTTCCGCCAGCAGGCACAGGCGCGCCGTCTCCGGACATGCGAGCGACCCGGCCATCTCCACCTGCGCGCCCCAGCGCGTCAGCACGCGCGGAAACACGGAGCACCCGTCCGGCAGCACCGCTTCGCCGTACCTGCTCTGGAGCGAGCACAGCTTCGTCTCATCCAGGAAGGCGCAGTGTCCGTCCGCGCGCTTGCCCAGGATGCCCGCCTGCTGGCCCGTGGCGCCATCCGGGTTGGGCGTGATGAGCGCCGCGACCCGCGCCTCGTCCGGACCGCCCGCGACCTTCTGGCGCAGCAGGCTCCAGCGGGACTCGCTGATGGGCACCGTCAGCCCCGCGCAGCAGGTGTCCTCGCACGCCTCCGCGATGCAACGGAAGCGCGCCATGTAGCGAAGGGCGGAGGCGGTCATGGCCCGGAGTCTACTTGCGCCCCAGGGCCTTCTTCACGAACCCCCAGAAGCGGCCCGCACGGTCCTTGAGGTCGGCGCCCCGGCGCTCCTCGGCGGCGTTGACCGCCTCCTTGCTCACCTGGAGCTGCTTCTGCAGTTCCTCCGGCGAGTAGCGCGTGGCGAGCGTCGCCTTCACTTCCTTGCGCGACGAGTACTCGCGCGCCTCCACGTGCAGCACGCATTCCGAGTCCAGCTTGAGCGTGACGGCGACGCGCACGGAGCCTTTGGGGCCACGCGGCAGTCCCTCCACGCGCACGGTGCCCAGGTACTCGTTGGCGGAGATGTGGTTGTCCTCGCCCTGGAAGATGGACAGCTCCATCCGCTCTTCGTTGTCCTGCGACGTGCTGATGGCGAACGAGCGCTGCGCGGGCAGCGGGCTGTTGCGCTCGATGACGCGCTTGAAGCCGCCACCGGGCATGGCCACGCCGATGGTCATGGGCAGCACGTCGATGAGCACCACGCTGCTCACCTTGTCCACCGAACCCGAGTACAGCGCCGCGCCCAGCGCCACCGCTTCGTCCGCGTTGACGCTCGCCTGGGCGTTCTTGCCGAAGAGGCCCTTCAACTTCTCGCGCACCAGCGGCATGCGGCTCATGCCACCCACGAGGATGATGTCGTCCACGTCGGCCGCGCGCAGCTTCGAGTCGAGGAGCACGTCGCGCACCACGTCGATGGTGCGGTTGAGCAGCGGGTCGCAGATCTTCTCCAGGTCCTGGCGCGACATCATCACGCGCAGGTCCCGGGGCTTGCCCGAGTCGTCCATCATCAACATGGGGATGTGGACCTCGAAGGTGCTGCGCTCGGACAGGCCCATCTTGGCGCGCTCGGCGGCGTCGCCCACGCGCGACAGGGCGATGCCGTCCCCGTTGAACGCGATGCCTTCCTTCTCCTGGAAGCGCTCCAGGAGGAAGTCGACGATGAGGTTGTCGAAGTCGATACCGCCCAGGAAGATGTCGCCGCCGGTGCCCAGCACCTCGAAGACGTTCTTCTCGATGCGCAGGATGGTCGCGTCGAAGGTGCCGCCGCCCAGGTCGTAGACGAGCACCTTCTTGTTGAGTTCGCGGTTGAGGCCGTACGCGAGCGCCGCGGACGTGGGCTCGTTGAGGATGCGCTCCACCTTGAGGCCCGCCATGTTGCCGGCCTTGCGGACCGCTTCACGCTGGGGCTCGGAGTAGTAGGCCGGCACCGTCACCACCGCGCGCTCCACCTTCTGGTTGAGGTGGGTTTCGGCCATCTCCTTGCACTCGCGCAGGATGATGCCCTGCACCTCTTCCAGCGACAGCACGTCGTTGCCCAGGCGCACGGCGGCGCGGCCGGCGGCGTCGGGGGTGATTTCGTAGTGGAAGCGCTCGCGCACCTGCTTCACCACGGCGCTGTCGTAGGGACGGCCCACGAGGCGCTTGGCGCCGTAGATGGTGTGCGTGGGCCGCAGGACCAACTGGTTCTTCGCGCGGTGGCTGACGAGCAGCTTGTTCTGCGCGTTCAGCGAGATGACGGAGGGGATGGTGTTGTAGCCCTCGCGCGAGCGCAGGACGATGGGGCGGCCGTTGGACAAGAGCGCCACGCAGGAGTTGGTGGTGCCCAGGTCGATGCCGATGACCGGCCCCGTGCCGGCCAGTGTCTGCGGCGGCGTGAGGTAGATGGGGCGCACCTGGCCGTTGGCGTCCAGTGCCGGCGGAGGCGCGGGAGCGGTCTGCGCGGCGGCGGGCGCCAGCATCGCG
>NZ_RAWI01000285.1 GCF_003612125.1 Corallococcus praedator | reverse complement strand
GGCGATGGCGGTGTGGCCCTACGCGGTGCCGGGCACGGTACTGGCGCTCGCGCTGCTAGTGGCGTTCTCACGGGACTGGCGGTTCGTGGTGCTGGAGCGGGTGGCCTTCGTGCTGGCGCTCGCGCACACGCCGTGGCTGCTGTTGGTGGCCTACGCAGGCAAGTACCTGGCGCTGGGCGAGCGCAACAGCTCCGAGGCGCTGGCGCAGGTGGACCCGTCGCTGGCGGAGGCGGCGCGGGTGGGCGGAGCAGGGCCGGTGCGGGCGTTCGTGGACGCGACGCTTCCGTTGCTCCGGCCCGCGCTCACGGTGGCGTTCGTGCTGGCGTTCCTCGCGTGCGCCACGGAGATCACTCTGTCGGTGTTGCTGGTGCCCGCTGGCTCCGAGGTGCTGGGGACACTGTTGTTCGAGTTGCAGAGCTACGCGGATCCGGCCTCCGCGGCCGTGCTGGCCTGCGCGTTCGTGGCGCTGGTGGTGGCGGGACAGGCCGTGCTGGCGTGGACGCGGCGACGCGTGCCGGAGGTGTGGTGATGGCGGCCATCGTCCTGGAGGGACTGGTCAAGGCGTATGGCGGAACGCCAGTGGTGCGGGGCCTGAGCCTGGAGGTGGGGCAGGGCGAATTGGTGTCCCTGCTGGGGTCTTCCGGGTGCGGGAAGACGACGACGCTTCGGATGCTCGCCGGGCTGGAGCATCCGGACGCGGGCATCATCCGCCTGGGCGATGACGTGGTGGCTGGCCCTGGTGTGCGCGTGCCTCCGGAGCGGCGCGGGCTGGGCATGGTCTTCCAGAGCTATGCCGTCTGGCCGCACCGCAGCGTGGAGGCGAACGTCGCGTATCCGCTGATGCTCCGGAAGGTGCCCCGGCACGAGGTGGCTTCGCGGGTGCGCGAAGCCCTGCGGTGGGTGCGGCTGGAGGCGTTCGCGGCCCGGATGCCTCACGAGCTTTCGGGTGGACAGCTCCAACGCGTGGCGCTCGCGCGGGCGCTGGTGGCGGCCCCCCGGGTGCTGCTCCTGGACGAGCCGCTGTCGAACCTGGACGCGGCCCTGCGCGAGGAACTGCGCGCGGAGATCGCCGCGCTGCGCTCCCGACTGGGCACGACGCTGGTGTTCGTTACGCATGATCAGGGCGAGGCGCTCGCGCTGTCGGACCGCATCGCCGTGATGAACCGGGGCGTCATCGAACAGGTGGACACCCCGGAGCGTCTCTACCGCGAGCCAGCGACCCCGTTCGTCGCGGGCTTCGTCGGGGGCGCGAACGTGCTGCGCGGCGAGTCGCGGACAGGCACGTTCCACTGCGTGGGGACGCAGACCGCGTTCGAGCTGCCGCCGGAGCTGCATGGACGCTCGGGGCCGGGGACGCTGGTGGTGCGCCCAGAGGAGCTGGAGCTGGGGGCGTCGGGCACGCCGCTGGTGCTCTCCGCTCGCCTGTTCCTGGGCCACGCGGCGGAGTACCGCTTCCCCGTGGGCGATGCGTTCCTGCGCGTCATCGGGCCGGCGCTGGAGGGCGTGCGGGCCGGGCAGACGTTGAACGTGCGCCTGCGCAAGGCCACGGTGTTCGACGGCGTCGCTTGAGGCTCAGTACAGCGTCGTCTTCAGCCGCGCCGGCAGCTCCCGGTCGTATTCGTCTCCATCGAAGGCGTCCTGGCTGATGGCGGCGAGCATCGCTCCGTTGCTGGGAAGCTCGGAGCGGGGGACGTGCCTTGCCGGGTTCCACAGCTCGGAGCGGATCAACGACCGGCTGCACTGGAAGAAGACCGACTCCACGGTGATTTGAAGCACCGAGCGCGGCTGCTTCCCCTCGAAGGTGAACCGCTCCAGCATCGCTGGTTCGATGACGATGCTCGCTCGGCCGTTGACGCGCAGGGTCTCGTTGACGCCGGGGACCAGGAAGATCAGCGCGACCCTTGGGTCGGTGAGGATGTTCCGCAGCGAGTCCGCGCGGTTGTTGCCGCGGCGGTCGGGCAGCAGCAGCGTGTGCGCGTCCTCGATGACGATGAAGCCCGCCGGGTCACCCCGGGGCGAGACATCCAGCCCCTCCGGCCCGACCGTGGCGAGCACCGCGAACGGTGAGGTTTCGATGAAGGGTCGATAAGCCGGATGAATGTGGTCCACCACCTTGATGACGGAGGGCTTCGTGGGGAACCCGTACAGCCGCTCAAGCGCCTCGACATCCGTCACGGTCTTCATCCGGGGGGGCCTCCTGAAGGGGGACAAAATCACCTTCGGAATGACCATGTCACAGCCATCTCCCGTGATTCGTCCTGGGGGTGGACAGGCACTTTTCCTGTCCGGAACTGGAGCCGCACATGAAGGCCAGGATGAACCCGTTCGCCGCCGCACCCGCGCTCATGAAGGAAATGCTCGACTTCTCCGGGAAGGTCCAGGGCAGCGGGCTGGAATCAAACCTGTTGGAGTTGGTGAAGATCCGCGCCTCGCAGATCAACGGCTGCGCCTTCTGCATCCACATGCACACCCGCGACGCCCGCGCGCATGGGGAGACCGAGGAGCGCATCTTCCTGCTGAACGCCTGGCGCGAGTCGCCCCTGTACACCGACCGTGAGCGGGCGGCCCTGGCCTGGACGGAGGCCCTGACGCTCGTCTCCCAGACGCACGCGCCGGATGCGGACTACACTGCGATGCGGGCGCACTTCAGCGAGGAGGAGAGCGTGAAGCTGACCCTGATGATCGGGGTGATCAACACCTGGAACCGGATCTCCGTCGGCTTCCAGTCCATCCATCCGGTGACCTCGCGCAGTGAAGCTGCCTGACGCCAACCCCGCGGACGTCTTCGACCCGCTCCGCCCCCGCCTGCTCCGCATCGCGTACCGGATGCTGGGCATCGTCGCGGAGGCGGAGGACGTGGTGCAGGAGGCGTATCTGCGCTGGCATCAGACGGACCGCGCCGCCGTGCGGGACGCCGAGGCCGTGCTCGTCCGCACGGTGACGCGCCTGTGCCTCGACGTCCTGAAGTCCGCCCGCGTCCAGCGCGAGCAGTACGTGGGGACCTGGCTTCCAGAGCCCATCGTCGAAACCGTGGAGGGCGACGACTTGACGCTGACCCTGATGATGGCCCTGGAGCGCCTGTCCCCGCTGGAGCGCGCCGCGTTCCTGCTGCACGACGTGTTCGGCATGGACTTCGACGAGGTGGCGAAGGCCATCGACCGCGACCCGGCTGCCTGCCGTCAGCTCGCCAGCCGCGCGAGAAGTCACGTGCGCGAGGCCCGGCCCCGCTTCCCCGTGTCCGAAGGGCAGGGCCGCGAGCTGGCGTCGGCGTTCTTCACCGCCTCCCGGAGTGGGGACGTGAACGCGCTCCAGGCCCTGCTCGCCCAGGACGTCATCACGTACTCCGATGGCGGCGGCAGGACAAAGGCCGCGCTCAATCCCATCTACGGCGCGGAGAAGACCCTGCGCCTCCTGGACGGGCTGTTCCAGCACTCGGGATTGGCATTGTCCAAGCTCGTGTACGAGGGGGCCATCGACGGGTTGCCGGCGTTCGTCACCCTCGAAGCGGATGGCGTCCTGCAGACCACGGCGCTCGCCATCGAGGAGGGGCGCATCGTCGCCATCTACGTCACGCGCAACCCCGACAAGCTGCACTCCATCCGTCGGGTGGTGGGCGAGGACGCTACTTGACGGAGTTGGGCAGTCCCGCGGCGAGGGCGTCGATGGCGACGCGCACGCGCATGGGCAGATGCGGGGTGTTGGGCCAGAGGGCGTAGACGTCGAAGCGCAGGCCGGGGCTGTCCGTCATGATGCGCACCAGCTCCTTGGCTCGCACGCGCTCCTGCACCAACCAGCAGGGCAGCCACGCGAGCCCCAGCCCCGCGACCGCCGCGTCGGCGATGGCCTCCAGGTCATCGAAGCGCAGGCGCGAGCGGGGCACGAGCTCCACGTTGGAGCCATCCTCCTGCGGAAAGAGCCAGGTGCGCAGTTGCCCTGAGCGCACGTAGGCGAGCGTGTCGTGCTTCGCGAATGACTCCCAGGTGCGGGGTGTGCCGCGCTTGCGCAGGTAGCCCGGGGACGCGAAGACGCTCATCCGCTGATGGCCGACACGGCGGACGGTGAGCCCATCCCCGCCCGGTCCGACTCCGTTGCTGCCCCCGTTGCGGATGGCGAGGTCGAAGCCGTCCTCCAGCAGGTCCACGGTGCGGTCGCTGAAGGACAGGTCCAGTTCGAGCTTCGGATGCGCGCGCGCCACCGTCATGAGGAGGGGCGCCACGCAGCGACGTCCATAGAGCACGGGCACGCTGACGCGCAGCCTGCCCGCGGCCTCCTGCTTGCCGGACTCCAGCAGCGCTTCCCCCGCGCGCAGTTCTTCCAGCGCGCGCAGGCACCGCTCATAGAAGACCTGTCCATCGTGGGTCAGGCTCTGTGTGCGCGTCGTGCGGTGGAAGAGGCGCACCCCCAGCCGCTCCTCCAAGCGGGCCACCGTCTTGCCCACGGCGGAGCGCGAGAGGTGGAGCTTCGCGGCGGCGGCGGAGAAGCCACCGGCCTCCACCGCCTCCACGAAGACGGACACACCGTTGAGGGAATCGCTCATGTCGCGCCCATTGTCGCCCTGGGGGCGACAGTGAAAGGAAGCCTTGTCGCCACCGTGGATGCAGCTTCGACAATAGCTTTCCCGCCGCGAACCTGCCGCAAGGAGCTGTGCGTGGTGACGACGACGATGAAGCGCTGGGAGATGGATGCACCGGGGCGAGAGCGGCTGCGCCTGAAGACCGTGGCCCTTCCGGAGCCGGGACCGGGCGAGGTGCGGGTGAAGGTGGCGGCCGTGTCGCTGAACTACCGCGACAAGAGCGCCATCGAGTCCGGCGTGGGACCATCTCAGCGGTTCCCTTTCACCCCGGCCTCGGACCTGGCGGGCGTGGTGACGGACGTGGGGGAGGGCGTGACGCGGTTCGCGGTGGGGGACCGGGTGATCTCCACGTTCTCTCCCGGTCGGTTGGAGGGACCGGGTCATGGCTCGGCGCGCATGCCGCCGTACGTGATGCTGGGCGGTTCGCATCCGGGGGTCCTCGCGGAGTACGTCGCGTTTCCGGCGGACTGGTTCGTGAAGGCTCCGGCCACGCTGGATGCGGGGGAGGCGAGCACCTTGCCCTGCGCGGGACTGACCGCGTGGACCGCCCTGGTCGAATACGGCCCCGTCCGTCCGGGACAGACGGTGTTGGTGCAGGGCACGGGGGGTGTGGCGCTGTTCGGGTTGCAGCTGGCAAGGGCCATGGGCGCGGACGTCTTCGTGACCTCGGGGAGCGACGACAAGCTTGCGCGGGCGAAGGCGCTGGGGGCGACACACCTCATCCACCGCGAGCGCGAGGACTGGGTTGAGGCGGTGTACCGCCTCACGGCGGACCGGGGCGTGGACCACATCCTGGAGCTGGTGGGCGGCGCGCACCTGGGGCGCTCCATCGAGGCGGTCGCGCTGCATGGGCGCATCTCCGTGATTGGCGTGTTCGAAGGGTTCACGGTGACGGGCCCGTCCGCGCCGCTCCTGCTCAAGGAGCCGACCATCCGGGGCATCAACGTGGGCCACCGGCGGGCGCTGGAGGAGCTGGTGCGTGGAGTGGATCGTCTCGGGCTCAAGCCAGTCATCGACCGGCGATACGGACTGGAGGAGCTGCCCGCGGCCCTGGAGCACCTGGAGCGGGGACCGTTCGGGAAGATCGTGGTGGAGTCCCACTGAGGGGTAGGGTGGAGGGCATGTCGCGCCCTCCTGTTCCCCCGCGTCGCTTCCACGCTGAACCCCTGGTCCTGGTGCTGCGTCACCTGGAGGCAGTGCTGGATGCGGGCCCGGTGTCCATTGAAGTTCCGGATCCGGACCTGGGCCCTGGGCGCTATCCGGGAGAGCGCGTTGGGCCGGAGGGTGGGCTCGTCCATCGGCCGCTGCGGAGTTGGTGCGACCTGGCGGAAGGGTTGTCCTGCCGCCTTCGCACGCCTCGCGCGGTGGATGACACGCATGTGCTGCTCACGTTCGAGCCTCTGGGCGCAGAGGCTCCGTGGCACGCAGGTAGCGGGGAACGTTCGGAGTCACCGCAGGAGCGCTATGGCGCTGCGTCCGACTTCGCGCGGGTGCGCAAGTTCGAGGACGCGGGCTTCCTGGTTCCGTGGCTGCAAGCGGTGGAGCGGTTGCGCTTGCCTCCAGGCGCGCGGGTGCTGGACCTGGGCGTGAACCGGGGCGACGAACTCTCCGCGTTCGAAGCGGTGGAGGGCGTCCGCTTCGTGGGCGTGGACCACAGCGCGAGCGCGCTCGATGAAGCCCGCAGGGCGTTCCCGGATGCGCGCCATTCGTTCATGCAGGCGGACCTGAACGCGCTCCCAGCGGGCTTGGGGCGCTTCGACGCGGTGGTGTCCGTGGGCACGATGCAGAGCCCCGGCGTGGACGACCGGGCGCTCCTGCGCAAGCTCGTGCAGGAGCACCTGGAGCCCAGGGCGTCGCTGGTGCTGGGCTTTCCCAACTCACGCTTCCGCGACGGCGAGGTCGTCTATGGCGCGCGCGTTCGCAACCTGCGCGAACCGGACCTGTCGCTTCTGGTGAAGGACCTGTCCTTCTACCGCCGCTACCTGCACCAGCACGGCTTCCGCACGTTCCTGGGGGGGAAGTACGACCTGCTGCTCACGGCGGTGCGGGGGCAGGGCGCGGACGAGGACGGTGCGGCTCAGGACTGAGCGGCCCGGGCGCGCAGCTTCTCCAGCGTCTGGGCCACGCGGCGCTCACGGGTCTCCTCGCGCTTCGCCTCGGCGACCGCTTGCGCGAACTCCTTGCGGTGCGTGAACGCGAGCCCGTCGAACACGTCCCGGAGGGCCGGCTCGGCGTCGAGCGCACGTTGCAGGGCCTCCGGCACCTCGACGGTGCGGGGCGCTTCATCGCGCTCCAACACGATGCGCAGCGACGAGCCGATCTCGATGCCCGCGGCGTCACGCACGGCCTGGATGAAGCCCAGGCACGTCTTGCCGCCGTACACCATCAGCCGGCTGCGGAACGGATGCCCGTTGACGGTGCCGACCACGGGCGCCCGTGCCTCGCCGAAGACCTCGCGCCCGTCGAAGGGACAGAACACCCACCGTCCTCCGACCCCGTTGGCCTCTTCGAGCTTCGCGGTGAAGGTCTGCTTCTTCGCCTTCGTCATGGCGCAAGCCCCGGTGCCGGCGCGGCGGCCTGTGCCTTGCGCCTGGATGAAAGTTCGAAGGCCACGAGCGGGATGATCACCAAACTGATCATCCAGCAGAGGAACCCGAGGGAGGGATACAGCAGCTCGCTGTACATGACCCCGCCCTCGTCCGACGGCAGCGGGTGGACGAACCAGGACAGGGACGACAACCCCACGACGGCGGCGATTGAACCCGCCACGAGGGCTCCGCGATCCGCGCCCAGCATCAACAGGAAGGTCGCGAGGGCGAGCAGGGGGTTCGCGTACCAGCCGAAGTTCAAGCCGAACACGCCCAGCCAGCCGGTCAGCAGCAGCTCGAAGCCCGCGATGTCCTTCTCCAAGCCTTGGCTGCCCTCGCGGCTCACGGCGACCACGTGCACCGCGGGCGCCGCGCACGCGATGAGGAACAGGACGGACGCTCCCGATGCGGCGAGGAAGCGCTCCTTCAAGTACGGGATGGCGGCGTTTATCCGAGGGGGCGGATGCGAGGCGCTCATGGGGCGCCCATTCTATCCCTATCCCGGCTTGACGAACTTCAGCGCGAACCGGTCGCTCGTGCCCCGGCGTGCGCCCGCGGCGCCCGGGCTGGAGCTCCAGTCGCGCGCGTCCTCCGGGTTGCGCCAGACATTGCTCTCCTCCTGGAGCTTGAAGCCCGCGGCCTCGACCTCCTGGCGCACCACCTGCTCGTCGATGCGGTGCAGTGTCTTCGCATCCGCGATGCCCGTGCCGGCCTTCGCGCTCGAATCCAGGACGACGTAGACGCCACCGGGCTTGAGCGCCTGGAACACCGCCGCGTTCATCTTCGCCGGGTCCGACCCGAGCAGCGTGACGTCGTGGTAGATGATGTTGCTGACCACCACGTCCAGGTCGTTCACCTCGGGCGGCAGCGGCGAGTCCAGCTCACGGTCCACGCGCACCACGTTCTGGTTCACCGGGCGCGCCAGCCGCTCCTGCCACGGCTTCTCCGCGAACTTCTCCAGCACGAACTTCGGGTTCACTCCGTACACCTTGCCGGTGGGTCCCACCGCGCGCGCCAGGAACTCCGTGGTGTAGCCGCCGCCCGCCATCAGCTCCGCGACCTTCATGCCGGGCCGCACGCCCGTGAACTCGATCAGGGCCGCGGGGTGCCGGCCCGCATCCAGCGCCCGGTCCGCCTCCGTGCGGTCCGGGGCATCCACCAGCGCCTGCGCCGACACGGGCGCCGGCTGGGACTCGGTGGTTGAAGCAGGGGACGACGGGGGCGCGGACGTCGAGTGCGAACAACCCGCGAGGATGAGGAACGAAGCGGCCATCAGTGCAGTGCGCATGCGCGATCTATACGTCCGGGGCCGCCCCTTGCCTTCGAAAAGGAGGGCCCCTGTTCGCTTACGCACCGCGGCGGGCGCGGGGCCCCGCTCAGGACACGACGTCGTGCGCGCGCATGGTCGCTTCGCGCGGCAGGTGGACCGTGAAGGTGGTGCCGGCGTCGGCGCTGGACGTCGCGACCACGTGTCCGCCGTGCGCGCGCACCACCTGCTCCACGATGTAGAGCCCCAGGCCCACGCTGCGGGACGCCCGGTCCTCGTCGTGCTGCCCGCGCCGCATCGCCTGGAACAGCTTGGGCAGCATCTCCGCGGGAATGGGACGCCCCCGGTTGTGGACCTCCAGCACCAGGTCGTGCCCGTCCGCTCGCGTGGTCACCCGCACCGGGGCCGCCGGGTCGCCGTACCGGAGCGCGTTGGTGACCAGGTTCTGCACCACCTGGCCCAGCCGCTCCCCGTCCCACGTCCCATGGCCGTCGCCCTGCTGCTCCAGCACCACCCGGCGCTCCGGGAAGGCCACCTGCACCTCCTCCAGGGACTGGCGCGTGGCCTCGTGGAGGTCCATGGGACGGCGATGCACCGGCAGCCCTCCGCCCAGTCGCGCCTGCGTCACGTCCAGCAGGTCGCGGATGAGCCGGTTGGCGCGCTCGGCGCTGCTGATGATGCGGCCCGTGTTCTTGGTCGCGCGCTCGCCCAGGTCGTCGCGCTGGAGCAGGGCGTGCGCCGACAACAGGATGGCGTTGAGGGGGTTGCGCAGGTCGTGGCTGACGATGCCGATGAGCTGCTGTTCGAACTCCGCCCGCAGCCGTGCTTCTTCTTCACGGCGGTGGCGCTCGGTGATGTCGCGGCTCACCGTGGCGATGCCCATGTCCTCGCCCGTTTGGGGGTCGCGCAGCGTGAAGAAGTTGAACTGCACGGGCACGGTGGCCCCGGTGCGGAAGTGACGGAAGCGGAACTCCCCGTCCCAGCGGCCCTCCTCGCGCAGCCTGGGCAGGATGACGTCGCGCACGTAGCGGCGGTCCTCCTCCTGGAAGTAGTCGAGCAGGCTCGTGCGCCGCACCTCCTCCAGGCCCTCCAGTCCCAGGAGCCGCTGCCCCGCTTCGTTGACGAACAGGGCCCTGCCATCCGGCCCGCCAATCCCGATGAAGTCCGAGGACTGCTCCACCACGGCGCTGAGCTTCTCGCGCTCCTGCTCCGCGCGGCGCTGCTCCTGCCGTGCCCGGGCCGCGGCGAGGTTGCCCTCCACGCGCGCCAGCAGCTCGCGGGAGGAGAACGGCTTCACCAGGTAGTCGGTGGCCCCCATGCGCAGGCCCTCCACCGTGGCCTCCTCGCCGGCCCGCGCCGACAGCAGGATGATGGGCACGTACCGCGTCCGCGCGTCCTCGCGCAGCCTTCGCAAGAGGCCGAAGCCGTCCAGCCCCGGCATCATCACGTCGCTCAGGATGAGGTCCGGCACCCGGGTGCGGCAGGATTCCAGCGCCTCCAGCCCGTTCGCCGCGAGCGTCAACTCGAAGCGATCCGACAGGAGTGAGCGCACATACGCGCGCATGTCCGCGTTGTCGTCCACGAAGAGGACATGGCCCTCGATGCCCCTCGGCGGCGGTGTCGGGTCGCCGTCGCGCGCAAGGAGCGGAGCCCCGCCGGGCGGCGCCTCCAGCCATCCGGAGGCCTCCTCGAGGAACGCCGACATGGCCGTGCCCGGCGCGGTCCTCGGGGCAGGCTCGGTGGCACCGGTCGCGGTGCTTCGAGCGACCGGCGCAGGTGCCGAATCGATGGGCGCGGGCAGCGTCACGGTGAAGGTGCTGCCCCGGTCGGGGACGCTCTCCACGCGGATGTCGCCGCCGTGCAGCTTCACCAATTCCCGCACCAGGGACAGGCCGATGCCGCTGCCCTCGTAGCTGCGCCCCCTGGCGCCCTGCACGCGGTGGAAGCGCTCGAAGATGCGCGGCAGCTCGTGCTCGGGGATGCCCGTGCCGGTGTCCGCCACGCTCAGCACCACCTGGGACTCCCGCCACCGGAGGCTCACGCGGATGCCGCCCGCATGGGTGAACTTGAACGCGTTGGACAGCAGGTTGAGGACGACCTTCTCCCACTGCTCCGGATCCACGCGGACGGGGTGCGGCAGCGGGGGACAATCCACGTCCAGCGTCAGCCCCGCGCGCTCCAGGGTGGAGCGGAAGCCGCTGGCCAGGCCCTCGGTGAGCGCGGAGAGATCCGTGGGCACGGTGGCCGCCTGCGTGCGGCCCGCTTCGATGCGGGAGAAGTCCAGCAGCGTGTTGACCAGCTTGAGCAGCCGCAGACCGTTGCGGTGCACCGTGCGCTGGCGCTCCAACTGCCGGGGGCCCAGGGGCTCCACGGCATCCTGGAGGCCGTCCTCCACCGGGCCCAGCATCAGCGCCAGGGGCGTGCGGAACTCGTGGCTTACGTTGCTGAAGAAATCCGTCTTCGCGCGGTCCAGCGCGGCCAGGGCCTCCGCGCGGCGGCGCTCCTCCTCGCGGGCCCGGGCGCTGTTGATGGCCGTCGTCACCCCTCGCGCCATCAGCTCCAGGAAGCCGCCATAGGTCTCGTCGAGCGCCAGACGCGGGCTCAGGCCCGTCACCAGGAAGCCCGCCGGTCGCGCCTGCCCGGCGCGCGGCAGGAGCTGAACCCACGCGGAGGAGGTCCCCTCCGGCCAGGGCCCCGCCGCCACGGTGCCCGACGCCGTGGGCATCCGCTCCCATCTCAGGGGGCCGCCGGCGCCGGTGGAGGGGCCCAGGGGCCAGGAGGCGTCCTCGCCCCGGGCCGCCTCTGGGAGCGCGACCGTGGCGGGCGCCAGGGCCTCTTCGTTCGCGGGCAGTCCACACGTGCCGGCCAGCCGCGCCGTGCCGGTCGCGTCGTCCACGAGGTAGAGCAGGGCGAAGGGGATGTCGAGCGGGTCGCTGCCGATGACCCGGAGCGCCTCGCGGCAGGCGTCCTCCGCGCTCACCCGGTCGGCGGTGGACGCGCCCAGCTCTCGCAGGGTGTCGAGCCGCCGCGTGCCCAGCACCTGCGCGGTGGTCTCGGTGAGGGCGGCGAAGATGCCGCCCACGCCGCCCGACTCATCGCGGATGGGCGAGTGGCTGTAGGTGAAGTAGCACTCCTCGATGAAGCCGTTGCGGTCGAGCGGCATCATCAGGTCCTGCACGAAGATGGCCTCGCCGGTGGACTGGATGCGTTCCCAGCCCGGGCCCAGCATGTTCCAGACCTCCGGCCAGGTGACGGCCGCCTCCTGGCCCAGGGCGGCGGGGTGCTTGGTCCTGCCGCAGATGGGCCGGTACGCGTCGTTGTAGAGCTGCACGTACCTGGGCCCCCACGCGACGTAGAGGGGGTAGTTCGCCGCCAGCACGATGCCCACCGCGGTGCGCAGGGACTGGGGCCAGGACTCCACCGGCCCCAGCGCCGTGGCCGCCCAGTCCACCTGTCGCAGCAGGGCGCCACAGGCCCCTCCACCCCGCAGCACGTCATCCACCGCGCTCATGCGCCTCCACGCCCTGGGCCTCCTTCCCCGTGCGGGCAGGACTCCAGGCGTTGGAACTTCGTGACTTCCCCCGCGGATGGCCAGTGCGCTGTCAGGGACGCAGTGGCGAAAAGTGCATGGATGAACGCCCCCGCCCATGCCTGGTCTCCTGGCAGGCGGGCGCGATCCCCCAACGAAAACGGACCGCCGCCCCGGAAGGGGACGACGGTCCGAAGGGTGCCGCGAGCGACGGCTTGCGAGCAGGTCAGGGCGTGGGGCAGCCGCCGATGGAGGAGGGGCTGATCACCGCGTTGGGATCCTGGGTGCAGTTCCTGACGCTGCGCAGGTGGATGAAGCCCGAGGCGCCACCACCGC
>NZ_RAWI01000284.1 GCF_003612125.1 Corallococcus praedator | reverse complement strand
ACCCGCGCCCGTGCACACCCACCCCGCCGCAGCGCGGCAATCCCTCTCAACACAACGCGTCAGAAAAAGACAACACAGCGCGTCAGGGATTACATCAATTTCGCTTATTTATCAGTTATCACGCCTTAGCCGAATTCTCCGGGCTCCCACCTTGCGGCGGGAATGAATCCCGACTTTCTTCGGACAAGCTACGAAGTCCCCTTCGCAGCGCTCGCTGTCCCACGCTCCATTCCACCCCACTGGAGTCCCCATCCATGAGCCGCAGCAGACTCACGGGAATCGTGCTCGCGTTCCTGGCCGCCAGTTGTCTGGCGGTTGATTCCGAAGCCGCCACCTCAGGCGTCACCCCTTCTGGTTCGTCCGCCATCTTCTACGTCGACACGACGGATTGGGCAGACATCCACTACAAGCTGAACGACGGCCAGCAGCTCAACATCCGCATGGCGGTGACGGGCGGCCGCAACCAGTACGCGGTGACGGGCCTCGTCGCCGGCAACTTCATTGATTACAACTTCACGTACTGGGATGTGTCGTGCGCCTGTGCGCGAGACACGGCCTGGACGCGCTACACGCATTCAGGCACCAACCCGCCCGTGGACGCGGGCACCGGCACGCCGGACGCGGGCACCACGCCTGACGCGGGCGGCACGGTGGACGCAGGTCCTCCCCCCAATGGCGACGCGGGCCCCGTGGTGCCGCTGTTCACCAGCGCGACCGCGCTGGAGCCGGCCACCACCGAGACGACGGCCACCGCCATCATCACCCGCGTGGGCGACCGCGTTCGCGACCGCCACATGCGCGAGGACATGTACCAGGCCTACGACCACTACCTGAAGCTGTACTTCGAGAAGCGCACCCACTGGATTGAGATCGTGGACGAGGTGGCCAAGGGCGGCAATCAGGTCGTCGTCAACCTCTACACCATCTACCCGTACGACAGCCCTGACTTCCGCGCGTTCTTCCGCGGCCTGAACACGGTGGCGGAGTACTTCCACAACGCGGACTTCGTGAAGGTGAACGACTACAAGTACACGGCGTCGGTGAACTTCAACGCCAAGGAAGGCCGCGCCATCCGCATCGGTGACCGGATGGAGCTGGAGATTGGCGTGTTCCTCCAGGCGCCGGTGGAAGGCCGCTTCAACTACTACTCCACGGGCATGCTCTACATCGTGGGCCAGGGCGGCATCGTGCCGTTCGAGGGCCAGGGCGCCATCCGTGACTCCTTCGCGCTGCCGGAGAAGGCCTGGGCGGGCGGTCGCGGCACGCTGCACACGCCGTTCTCCAACGAGCCGGACAACCGCTTCCTGCAGATGTCCACGAACCTGGCGCCGGTGAACGCGCAGCCCTTCGTCGAGGGCCGCCGCATCCACCACACGAACTTCAAGGACGGCACGCACTCGGAGCCGGACAACCCGGTGTTCACGGCGCACATGAACAAGCTGGGCAACAACTACGTCGCGACCTCCTGTGTTGATTGCCACAAGCAGAACGGCCGGGGCCTGGCGCCCTCCACGACCAACACCACGCTGACCAACTACGTGGTGAAGGTGGGCAAGGTGAATGGCAGCACGGTGACGGTGGACCCGGCGCTGGGCTTCCGCCTGCAGCCGCGCGCGGTCAGCGGCACGCCGGAGGCGGACGTGCGCATCAGCGGCTGGACGAACACCAGCGGCACGCTGAGCGACGGCACGGCGTACAGCCTGCGCAAGCCGACCTACAGCTTCGTCAACGTGACGCCGACGAACTTCTCCGCGCGCATCACGCCGCAGCTCATCGGCATGGGCCTGCTGGAGGCGGTGTCGGAGACGCAGGTCGCGGGTCTGGCGGATCCGAACGACGCCAATGGCGACGGCATCTCCGGCCGCATGCAGACGGTGCGGGACCCGGAGACGGGCGTCACGCGCATGGGCCGCTTCGGTTGGAAGGCGGGCACGGCGCGCGTGAAGCACCAGGTCGCCGAGGCGCTCAACAGCGACATGGGCGTGACGTCGAATGTGTTCAAGACGCAGGACTGCGGCACGTCGCAGCAGGGCTGCACGGGCACCAGCGCGGAGCTGAGCGACGCGGACCTGGACAAGATCACCCGCTACATCGCCCTCCTGGGCGTGCCGGCCCGCCGCGACTACAACGACGCGACGGCGACGCAGGGTGAGACGGTGTTCAACAACGCGGGCTGCGCGAAGTGCCACGCGCCCACGCTGACCACCAGCCAGTACAGCGCGATGACGGAGTTCCGCAGCCAGACCATCCACCCGTACACGGACCTGCTGCTGCACGACATGGGCACGGGCCTCGCGGACAACCTCCCCGAGGGTCAGGCGTCCGGCGCCGAGTGGCGCACCGCGCCCCTCTGGGGCATCGGCCTCACGTCGGGCGTCAGCGGCGGCGAAGGCTTCCTGCACGACGGCCGCGCGCGCAACGTCACCGAGGCCATCCTCTGGCACGGCGGCGAGGGCGAGGCCTCCAAGCAGGCCTTCATCAACCTCAGCACCGCGAACCGCAACGCGCTGCTGAAGTTCATCAACTCGCTGTAGTCAGCCGGTTTCGGAGTTGAAGACAGACGCCGGGCGGAGGCCACCGTGCTTCCGCCCGGCGTCCTGTTTTTCAGGGGCCCGGGCGCATCGAATCGGAGGAGAAGCAGGACACCTACGCGGCGGCCATCAGGGGAGAGACCGCTCCCTCCTCCGCGAACCAGCAGGCCAGACGCCACCCCGTCGGCGTTTGCACGAAGTCCACGGGGAACTTTGCTACGGGACCCTCGGCTTCCGCTCCGGGCCGGAGCTTCACCTGCACTGTGGCGAAGCCGTCCTGGGTGCTGGCGGGGCCCCAATGGGGTTTCAGGGCTCCTGGCGTGGCGGTGGAACACCTTCACCGCTGGCACCACCGTCCTTCCCCTGCGCCTCGGCGGCACGCTCGGCCTTGAGGCGCAAGGTGACCGGCTGCGAGCCTGTCATCTGGAGTGACAGGGATAGCTCGATGCACGCGGGCCCTTCGGGCGGGGTGAACGGCTCCGCGAAGACGACGAAGGAGACGTCCCTGCCGAACCACTCCCCTTCGTTCAGGGTCACCAGGTCGTCTCGGGTCGGGGGCTCGGGAAGGAAGTCCGCGACCAGCGTCGGGAACGCCGCCCCGGTCGCGCAGTCGGTGACGCGGTCGACGCTTAAGGAGACGTTCTCGATGAGGCGTCGATCGACGGTGGTAGGGGCCCGCGCTCCGACGAGGGCTCGCCCGGAGACGGTGTGCCCGTCATAGAGGACGTGCTCGAAGGCGAGGAGGGGCGGCTGCGAAGGCGGGGGCGGCTTCTGGAGGCGTGCGCAGGCGCTTCCCAGCAGGAGCACACCGGCGCCTCGCATCATGAGGGTCCACGGCTTCATCGCGAGCCTCCTTCCTGGACAGGGCAGTTCCTCAAGGAACCATCGTGCCCGGGCACACCCATGTCGTGCAGTTGTCCGTCCTGCAAGACGTCCGCATCGTGACGGAATCCGCAGGAGTGGGCGAGTTCATGGACAAACGCATCCTCCGCGCAGCGGGCCGCACGCCGGGGATCCTTGAACTGGCGCGAACACCAGACGATGAGCCGGTGCGGGGCCTCGCAGGAACCGATGCTCGAAATGCCGAGCACCTTCCGGCCGGAAGGCCGCCGCCGGTCGTGTGCCGCGCACTGCGCATCCGTCATCGCGTTGCACCGCACCCAGATCCGCGAACACTGCTGCGTGACACACGCGCGCAACCGGTCGTCCTCGATGGACCCAGCCGTCTCCTGACATGCCTCGACGGAGGGCAATCCCTTGCAGGCAGCATCCGCATGGACCGGCGTGCCGCGTTCTGGCACCCGCTCCTCTGGATGGGTGGCAGCACATCCGAAGGTCATCGCCCAGACCATGAGTTGAAACACCTTCACCTGACGCTCCACTCACGACGCGTTCATTCCCTACCGGAACGGGTCCGAGACTGGCATTCAGCTTCGACGTCTGTCCATCCCTCCTCAGGGGTACACCCTCCTTATTCATATCAATGACCTACGACACACGTACGACTGCATTGGTTCCCACCAGACAACTCAACGACCCGCCACTGGATGTGAACGCCTCTTCGAAGCCCCCTGAGGCCACGTGCGGGGCCCATCCCATGCCCCCAGCCGAATGCACGCTGGCGCACCGTCCTGATTCATCGTCGTAGCCAGCGCGCTCCGGTCACGCCACGCTGTGCCCTCCGTGGACGACACCCGCCTTCCCGACCCTGAAGCCCTCCGCCCGCTGCTCACCGACGCGCTGTCGCTGCCCGCGCTCCAACCGCACGGCCCGCGCCTGGAGCGCCTGCTGGAGGACTACGCCCGCGGTGTCGCCCGCCGGGACGCACCGCTCGTCGTCGCGCTCGTCGGCGCCACCGGCGCGGGCAAGTCCACCCTGCTCAACGCGCTCGCCGGGCAGTCCCTGTCGCGCGAGGGCGTGGACCGCCCCACCAGCACCGCGTCCACCCTCTTCGCGCCGGAAGGCACGCCCGTGGAGGAGCTGTCACGCACCGGCGCGCGCGTCGTGCGCTACACGCCCGGCCCCCAGGGCCTGTGGAGCGGCCAGGTCTTCATCGACACGCCGGACCTCAACAGCGTGGCCACCACCCACCGCGACGTCGCCCGCGCCGCGCTGGACAAGGCCGACGTCGCCCTCGTCGTCATGCACCGGGGCAGCGTCGCGGAGGCCACCCAGGTGGAGTTCCTCAACGAGTTCGCCCGCCGCCGCGCGCTCGTCTTCATCCTCAACTTCGCCGACGAACTCTCCGCCGAATCGCGCGAGGCGCTGAAGTCTCAAATCCGCCGCGTCGCCACCCAGCACCACGGCCTCGCCGCGGAGGACGTCCCCGTCTTCGCCATCAGCGCGCGCGCCGCGAAGGACGGCCAGGACGTGTCCGGTGAGTTCGGCCCGCTCCTCTTCCACCTGCGGGGGCTCGCCACCCAGGCCGTCGCCGCGCGCGTGCGCCACACCAACGCCCTGGGCGCACTGGAGGAGCTCTCCTCCACCGTCCAGACCGCGCTCACGGAGACGGACGCGCTGCTGGGCAGGACGCGCACCGCGCTCGACGCGGGACTCGCGCGCGCCGCGGAGGCCCTCCAGGGCGACTTCGACGCGCGGCTGGGCCTGGCCCACGGACACCTCGCGTCGGAGGTGCGCCGTCAGGCCGCGGGCCGCTTCTGGGGCCCCGCCGCGTGGGGGCTGCGGCTGTCGTTGTGGGGCGCCTCCGGCATGGGCGCTGGCGCGCTGGTGGCCCGTCGCAGCCTGCCCGCGGGGCTCGCGGTGGCGGCGGCCTCCACGGTGGTGGACGCCGTGCGCGACAGGACCCGGGCCCGTGCCGCGGAGGTCGCGGTGGTGGAGCCCTTCGAGGATGACTTCCTCGCCGAGTCCGCCGCGCGCACCGCCCTGGCCGAGGCGCGCAGCGTGGCGCGCGCGCAGGGCCTGGAAGCGGAGGCCCTGGGCGTGCCGGACGTGGAGTCGATGCTGGCGGAACTGCGCGTGGCCCGCGCGGGGGCCTGGCGCTACACGGCCTCCACCGCCGTCGCGGAGGCCGTGGCCCGCTGGTGGCGCACGGCCCGCTGGCTGGTGTTGCCGCTCATCAACCTGCCCCTGCTGGCGCTGCTGGGGCACGTCGGCTACCGCGTGGTGAAGGGCTACGTGGAAGGCCCCCTGTTGCCGTTGGAGTACTTCCTCAACGCGGGGGCCTTCTTCGGACTGCTCGCGGGCGCCGGAGCGCTGCTCGCGTCAGCGAGTCTCGTCGGAGCCGCTCGCCATGCGGGGAGAGCGGGACGGGCTCGCTTTGTCGAGTCCCTCGCCGCCCTGGGCGGGAGGCTGGGAGAGGCCGTCGAGAATGGCCTTGGCCCCGGGCGGCAGGCCGCGCGACGCATCCTGGATCGAACCCGCGACGGGCGGTGACATGGACACCACCGCCTGGCCCGGCGTGTGGGCGCCCCCATTGGACGCCATCATCGGCTGGGCGGAGTCCTTGCACAGCGGCGCCGACACCAGCGTGTCGCGCACCGGGTCCCCATAGCCCACGATGCGCGCGGGCACGGAGGGGTTGTTCCACCCGGAGCCCTGCTCCTTCGCGACCTTGAAGTGCAGGTGCGCGCCGCACGCCCAGCCCGTCGCGCCGGAGAAGCCGATGAGCTGGCCCTCCTTCACGCGCTCACCGGGCTTCACCACCACGGCGCTGAAGTGCAGGTACTGCGTCTCCAGCCCGTCGCCGTGGGAGATGACGACGTAGTTGGCCAGCGGCGCGAACTGCTCGCCACATCCGCCCTGCTTGCTGTCGCCCCGCGCCATGCGGACGGTCCCGTCATGGGCCGCCACGATGGGAGTACCTTCCGGCATGCGGAAGTCCCACGCGAAGGTGTCGTTGTGCTGGTGACTGCCCGTTTCGTGGCCCTGGCTCACCGTATAGATGCGACCACACGCGAAGGGCACGCCCACCTCGGCGACGACATTCGAGGCGGCCTGGGCCGTGGGGGGGACAGCGGGAGCCGAAGCGAGGAGGGAGCCGACGAGAAGAGCGGTAATGGTCATATCGGGGCGGGCGGACAACCGCTGCAAGGGCTTGCGGTATTTCCCAGCGATTTTCGCTCAATCCCGAACGGATCACTAGCAGCCGAGCTGCGCCCCGCCCTGTCCCAAGGGGCCGACCCTTGACCACATTCCAGAGGAAGAACCGGCCTGAAGCATGGGAGCGCCTGCCTCTTCGCCTGCCCGGTTGGCGGGCCTGATGTCTCTGGAAAAGACCCGCCTCGATCCCTGCCAGCCGGACGTGCGCAAAGACAGACGCTCGTCCGCTCTCCTGCCCTGCTGGCAGGCCTGGAACAGCCCTCCCGCGCGGATCAGCGGCGGCCTTCGCGTACGGCATCCGACAGCCTGAGCCCCGCCTCACAAAGTGACTGGTCACTTTTTAAGTTGCGGGCTATCCTTCAAGGCATGCCCCCGAAGTCCGCCCCCAGCGCCAGGCCCGCTCCGAAGACGGCCGTCCGTGCCGTGCCGGGGGTGCGCCGCACGCAGGCGGAGCGCCGGGAGACGACGCGGCGCAAGCTGTTGGACGCGACCTTGGAGACGCTGGTGGAGCAGGGTTACGCGCGGCTGACGACGGTGGCGGTGGCGAAGCGGGCGGGGGTGTCCCAGGGGGCGCTCTTCATGCACTTCGACACGAAGGAGGAGCTGCTCGCGGTGGCGGTGGAGCACCTCTTCCCGCGCATCATCCAGGACTTCCTGGCGGGCGTGGGCGCGCGGCCCTCCGGCAAGGACCGGGTGGGGGCGGCGGTGGACATGTTGTGGGCCGTCTACCAGCGACCGGAGCTGCAGGCGGCCATCGAGCTGTACGTCGCGGCGCGCACCGACCCGGAGTTGCAGCGGGCGCTGGCGGCGGTGGACGGGCCACACCGCAGGAACCTACACCGCGTGGCGCGCGAGTTGTTCCCGGACGTGGCCGCCACGCACCCGGACTTCGACGACGTGGTGGAGCTGGCGTTGGACGCCGTGCAGGGGGCCGCGGTGGGCGGCGCGGCCCGTCCGTCGGACCCGGCGCACCGCCGCATGCTGGACACCCTGGCGCGCTTCATGCGCGTCGCCTTCGCCCCCAAAGCCTGAGCGGTTGAAACAGCAGGAGGTCTCCCATGGACACGGCGCACATCCCCGACCTCATCACCCCGGCCATCCCGGTGTTCGTCCTCACCGTCATCGCCGAGGCCCTGTGGGTGAAGAAGCTGCGCGCGGAAAGGGGCGACAGCGTCAAGGGCCACACCTGGAAGGACACGGTGGCCAGCCTCTCCATGGGCCTGGGCAGCGTCGTGGTGGGCGTGGGCTGGAAGGGCGTGGCCTTCGCGGGCTACGCGGCGCTCTACCACCTGACGCCGCTGCGCATGGGCTCGGGACTGGTGGCCTGGGTGCTGCTCTTCTTCCTGGAGGACCTCTGCTACTACGCCTTCCACCGCGTCCACCATGAGAGCCGCTTCTTCTGGGCCTCACACGTGGTGCACCACTCCAGCCAGCACTACAACCTGTCCACGGCGCTCAGGCAGACGTGGACGCCGATGACGGGCTGGGTGTTCTGGGCGCCGCTCGCGCTCTTGGGCTTCTCCCCGGCGATGATCGTCACGCAGCAGGCGGTGAGCCTGCTGTACCAGTATTGGATCCACACGGAGGCCATCCACCGGCTGCCGCGTCCGTTCGAGTGGCTGTTCAACACGCCGTCGCACCACCGCGCGCACCACGCGTCCAACACCGTCTATCTGGACACGAACTACGCGGGCATCCTGATCATCTGGGACCGGCTCTTCGGCACCTTCACCCCGGAGGTCGAGCGCCCCATCTACGGGCTGGTGAAGAACCTCACCACGTACAACCCGGTGCGCATCGCGTTCCACGAGTACGGCAACATCGCCCGGGACTTCGCCCGGCCGGGGTCCCTGGGCCAGCGGCTGTCGTATGTCTTCCGCAACCCAGCGTGGAAGCCCCAGGGGGCATCGCCTCCGGAGGCCCCTCCGCCCGTGGAAGCGGCGCACCCGGCGCCGTGAGCGCGCAAGCGCCTCCCGGATGACAGGGGCTTGAGCGAAGCGACGTCCAGGCAACGCGGGCAGCGACATCGTTGCGTCCGCGCCGTGCGGGCCTTGCTACGGTGGGAGGCGGCGATTTCCAGGCCCCGCGCGTGAAGGCGGGCGCCTCTCCCAAGCAAGGAGTCGGGTCATGACGGAGCGCGAGTTGTGGGAGCGGTACCAGCGGCACCTGTGCGTCGTCCCCTCGGTGGGGCTCACGCTGGACATCTCCCGCATGAACTTCGGCGCGGACTTCCTGGACAGGATGCGCGCGCGCACGGACGCGGCGTTCCAGGCCATGGAGGCGCTGGAGAAGGGCGCCATCGCGAACCCGGACGAGAAGCGCCGGGTGGGCCACTACTGGCTGCGCGCGCCGGAGCTGTCGCCGGAGGCCGGGTTGAAGGCCGACATCACTTCCATGCAGGACGCGGTGGCGGCGTTCGCGCGGGACGTGCACGCGGGCAAGGTGAAGCCCGCGAAGGCGGCGAAGTTCACGCAGGTGCTGCTGGTGGGCATTGGCGGGTCGGCGCTGGGGCCGCAGCTGGTCGCGGACGCGCTGGGCTCGCACCGGGACCCGATGCAGGTGCACTTCCTGGACAACACGGACCCGGACGGGATGGACCGGACGCTGGGGGCCCTGGGTGAGCGGCTGTCGGAGACGCTCACGGTGGTCATCAGCAAGTCGGGCGGCACCAAGGAGACGCGCAACGGCATGCTGGAGACGGAGCGCGCGTACCAGCAGCGCGGTCTGGACTTCGGCGCGCACGCGGTGGCGGTGACGGGGGACGGCAGCGAGTTGGACCAGTACGCGAAGAAGCACCACTGGCTGCGCACCTTCCCGATGTGGGACTGGGTTGGCGGGCGCACGTCCCTCATGTCGGCGGTGGGGCTGGTGCCGGCGCGGTTGCAGGGGCTGGACGTGGACGGCTTCCTCGCGGGCGCGAAGGACATGGACGCGGCGACGCGCGTGCACGACGTGGCGAAGAACCCGGCGGCGCTGCTCGCGCTGATGTGGTTCCACGCGGGCGGCGGCAAGGGCACGAAGGACATGGTCATCCTGCCGTACAAGGACCGGCTGATGCTGATGTCCAAGTACCTCCAGCAACTGGTGATGGAGTCGCTGGGCAAGGAGCTGAGCCTGGACGGCCAGGTGGTGAACCAGGGCATCGCCGTCTATGGAAACAAGGGCTCCACGGATCAGCACGCGTACGTGCAGCAGCTGCGCGAAGGCGTGAACAACTTCTTCGTCACCTTCGTGGAGGTGCTGAAGGACCGCGACGGCAAGTCCATGGCGGTGGAGGGCGACAACACCAGCGGCGACTACCTGCTGGGCTTCCTGCTGGGCACGCGCCGGGCGCTGTTCGAGAAGGGCCGCGAGTCGATGACGCTCACCGTGCAGGACGTGAGCGCGCGCACGGTGGGGGCATTGATTGCGTTGTACGAGCGGGCGGTGGGGCTCTACGCCAGCCTCGTGAACATCAATGCCTATCACCAGCCGGGCGTGGAGGCGGGCAAGAAGGCCGCGGGCCGCGTGTTGGAATTGCAGGGCAAGCTGCTGGCGAAGTTGCAGACGGCGAAGACGGAGGCGCGCTCGGCGGATCAACTGGCCCAGGACATCGGCGCGCCGGACGAGGCGGAGACGGTGTTCAAGCTGCTGGAGCACCTGTCCGCCAACGGTGACCACGGCGTGAAGCGCTCCGGTGGTGAGCGCCCCGCGGAAGCCCGCTTCCAGGCGGGGTAGCGGACACTGTGATTGCCCGGCGGGGCAATGCTTGACGGGCCCGGGCGGCGGATAGCCTGGGCCGTCATGGGACAGGGCCTCGCCGGGGCTGTGCAGGGATGGAACTGGGCGCGCGCGCATTCCGTGGGGATGTGGCTGTGCGCCCTGGGCTGCTTGAGCGCGTGTCCGGAGGTGCACCGACGGGGAGGATTCGCGGACCGGGCCGTGCACCGGGATGCGGTGGAGCAGGTTCCCGAGGCGATCTGCCGGACAGAGGTTTTCGAGCTCTATTGCTCCGAAGGGCGCGAGCAGAGTGACGAGTGCATTGAGGCGTGCGAGTGACGCGACCATGGCAGGCACTGGTGAGCCTTCTGGGCTGCCTCGCGTTGATCACCCCCCTCCTCTTCGTCCTGGGCCGATTGAAGGAGTCCGGCACCCTTGAGGTGCCAGGGCAGGCACGGCTCATCCCCATCCTCGGCACCGAGGACCACACGCGACTGCTGACGTACCACCGCTCCTGCTCGAAGCAGAGAGACTGTGAGCACCCGCTGGGCTGCTTCTTCGACGTCCGGTACGGGCACTACTGCACAGACAGCAACTGCATGACCGACGTGCAGTGTCCCGAGGGTCAGCGGTGCAGCACGCTGACGACCATCCTTGGAGGGCCACAGGTCAAACTGTGTGCCCCCATCGGGCCGCGCCTGGAAGGAGAGCATTGCTGGGACCTCCCCAGGAACTCACAGTCTGCTTGCACAGCGGACCTTCGCTGCTCAGGCGAGAGTGGTTTCTGTGCCCGCACCTGCACGCTCAACGAACCCAATACCTGTCCAGAAGGCTTCTTCTGCGCGGATGTGAAACCGGGGCCTTCGTGCCTTCCCACGTGCGAAACACGGGGGTGTCCGGACGGCCAGCACTGCATCCCCTTCGAGGAGGGGAGCTCCGTCTGCGCGAAGATCCACGGTCCCAATTGCGTGGAGACGCCCTGTCCCGAGGGGCGCAAATGCCAGGTCTTCCCGGATGCGCGATTTCCCGGCAAGGTCTGGGCGGAGTGCGTCGAGCGCTGTTCCGACAAGAGCCCCAACCCCACCTGCGCGGAGGGACAGGTCTGCGACCGCTATCACTGCCTTCAGGCCTGCGACCCGAACGGACCCAATCCGTGCGCCGAGGGCTACCACTGCGATCGCCGCAAGCAGACACGTCCCTGGTCCTGCCAGCCAGACTCCTGGCCTGATCACTGACAGCCCGACGTCCGGCCTGCCCCGGAGTGCCGTGACGTCCTCCAGCGGATGAAGCCCTGCTCCGGTGTGCATGGCCGACACATCCCCGGGCCTCCTCGCACGGGATGTGGCAGGACCGCGACGTCCCCATGCTCAGGGCTCGCGATCCACTGGAGCCCCCTGATGAAGACGTCGCGGTCCGCGCCCCTCCTCGTCACGCCCGCCTCCCCTTCGCTCCAGGAGACGGAAGACCCGTGGCGCTTCGACGCGCTCGGCTCCGTGCGCAGCCGCGACGCCGTCACCCTGGAGGCGCTGCCCCGCGCGCGCTACCGCTCCGCCTTCGAGATTGGCGGCGCCATCGGCGTCCTCACCGAGAAGCTCCAGGCGAGATGTGACGCCCTGCTCTCCGTGGAGGTGTCCCGGCTGGCCCAGGCCCGCGCCATCCACCGCTGTCGCCACCTGCCCCACGTGCGCTTCCAGGTGATGGCCGTGCCAGACGAATACCCAGACCAGCAATTCGACCTCACCCTCCTGTCCGAACGCGCCTGCCATTGGAGCCCGCAGGAATTGGAGCGCGCGCAGCAGCGCATCCTCGAACACCTGGAGCCCGGCGGGCACCTGCTCCTCGTCCACTGGACCGGCCAGAGCCGCGACATGCGCCTCAACGGCCACGACGTCCATGACTCCTTCCGCCGCCTCTCCCCCAAGAACCTGCGACACCTGCGCGGCGAGATGGACGGCACCTGGCGCCTGGACCTCTTCGAGCGCCTCTAACCCCCTTCCGTCAGGATCTCGACCGCCCCCCAC
>NZ_RAWI01000283.1 GCF_003612125.1 Corallococcus praedator | reverse complement strand
CCCCCCGGCGCGTTACTGGGGCAGGGCGGCGCAGGGGCACGATGTTGGCCTCCACCGCTTGTGTGGGGGCCAGCTTCAGCAAGAGCGCGTCCACGTGTCCGTCGAGCGCGTCCGCATGGGTGGCGAGGAAGGTCTCGCAGACCTCGCACGGCGAGGCCAGGTGCTCACGAAACCAGGCGACCGCGCCGGGCTCCCGGTTCGCGAGGTCGTGCATCACGGCGGCATCCAGGTGTCTCATGTCTCAATCCCACCGTCCGGCGAGCACCCGTTGGAGAAGCTCCCGCTTGATGCGCCCTCGAAACCGCTCCAACCGCATCGTGATCGTGCTCTTGCCCACGCCCAGCTGTTCGGCGATCTCCCGCGCGGACAACTGTCCCTCCAGATAGAAGAGCTGCACGGTCTTCTTCTCCTCGCCCTCGGGCAGCTCGGAGATGAGCTGCCGCACCACCGCGATGTCGCGCTCCACCTGGAGCGCCGCGGGCAGGGCCGGCACCGTTTCCGGTTCGGGATCCGCCAGCGCGTCTTCCATCCGCCGCAGGGCCGTGCGGCGTTCCAGCTTCGAGCGCGCCCGGTTGCGCGCGATGGTCAGCAGCCAGGGCGTGAAGGCCCCGGCCTCCTTCAACCGGGGCAGCCCCCGGAACGCGCGGACGTAGGACTCCTGGAGGACGTCCTCCACCTCATCCGCATCCAATGTGCCGAAACCCGCGACCAGTCGCGCCACCAGGGGCCGTGTCCGACGGTAAAGTTCACCGAAGGCGGACGACTCCCCTTGCGTCGCCCGCCGGACCTCGTCCGCGAATGCGTCCGTTTCACCCACCTGTGGAAAAGACCTCTCTGCCGGCGAATCGGCCACAGGCCTTGATTATCGAACGGGATGCTCCGGGTCCTGAAGCGCGAAGGCCCCCGGACGGTTGTCGTCCCGGGGGCCTTCTTCGTTCAACGGGAGGCGGGCGGACGTCAGCCGACGAGCTTCGCCTTGAGCGTGATGTTCACGCCGGCGAGCGCCTTGGAGACGGGGCAGCCCTTCTTGGTCTCCTCGGCGATCTTCTGGAACCGGGCGTCGTCCGCGCCGGGGACGATGACTTCGGTGCTCAGCGCGATGGTGGTGATGGCGAAGCCCTCGCCCTGCTTGTCGAGCTGCACGTCCGCGTTCGTCTTGATGCTGGTGGGCTTCAGGCCCGCCTTCTCCAGGCCCAGCGACAGCGCCATGGAGAAGCATCCGGAGAGCGCCGCGCCAATCAGCTCCTCGGGGTTGCTGCCCGGCTGGCCCTCGAAGCGGGTGCCGAGCGAGAAGGGGACCTCGGCGGCGTGGCCGGGCTTCATCGCGCCCTTGCCGTCCTTCAGGCCACCGGTCCACTGCGCACTGCCCTTGCTGATTCCCATGGCTTTGTTCTCCTGATGGCGACACGGCGGCCTGCCGTGTCTGCCTTTGGTCCGCGCCGGAAGGTAGGGCGCGGGGGGCTTGCTGACAATTCCTGGCAACGCCTGACATCGCCTCGCCAACCCTTTCAGCGCTTCGCGGACACCTTCCACAGCGTGTTGCTGGCGTCGTCCGCGACCAGCAGCGCGCCGTCGGGCAGCACCGTGACGCCCACCGGGCGCCCATGCACCTGGGCCTCGGAGGTGTTGGAGATGAAACCGGTGAGGAAGTCCTCCGGCGGACCGGAGGGCCGGCCGTCCTGGAACGGGACGAAGACGACCTTGTAGCCGGACAGCTCCGCGCGGTTCCACGAGCCGTGCTGCCCGATGAAGGCCCCGCCCTGGTACTTCTTCGGGAACGCCTGCCCTTCGTAGAACGCCAGCCCCAGCGACGCGGTGTGCGCGCCCAGGGCCACGTCCGGCACCAGCGTCCGGGCCACCAGGTCCGGGCGCTGACCGGCCAGGCGCGGGTCTTCGTTCGCGCCGAAGTACGCGTAGGGCCAGCCGTAGAAGCCGCCGTCCTCCACGTGCGTGAGGTAGTCCGGCACCAGGTCCTCGCCCAGGTCGTCGCGCTCGTTCACCGCCGTCCACAGCACGCGCGTGCCCGGCGCCCAGGCCATGCCCACGGGGTTGCGCAGGCCGCTCGCATAGATGCGCTCGCCGGTGCCGTCGGGGTTGATTTCCAGGATGTTCGCGCGGCGCTCCTCCTCCTGGAGGCCGTGCTCGGCCACGTTGCTGGCGGAACCCACCGACACGTAGAGCTTGGAGCCGTCCGCGTTGGCGATGAGGTTGCGCGTCCAGTGGTTGTTGTAGCCGCCCGCTGGCAGGTCCAACAGCTTCTGCCCCTTGGACTGGAGCTTCGTCTCCCCGGCGGTGTACGGGTAGCGCCAGAGGCCATCCGTGTTGGCCACGTAGAACCGGTCGCCCAGCAGCAGCATGCCCAGCGGCTGCTTCAAGTCCTCCAGGAAGACGTCGCGCACCTCGGGGGTGCCGTCGTGGTCGGCGTCGCGCAGCAGGGTGATGCGGTTGGCGCTGTTGCCCAGGTTTTGCGAGCGCACCTTGCCGGACTCGATGGACTCCTTCTGGTCCTCCTTGTCCTTGAACTCGGAGGAGGCCTCCGCGACGAGCACGTCCCCGTTGGGCAGCACGTAGGTCCAGCGCGGGTTGCGCAGGTCGCCCGCGAAGCGCGTCACTTCAAAACCTTCGGGGGCCACGGGGCGCTTGCCTTGCGGCCACCCGACGACCGAGCTGTAGCGCTTCACGTTGAAGCTGGGGTCCGGCGCGGGCAGGGCCGGCGCCTTGCCCGCCGGGGACGGGGTGGAGCGGTGCGCGCAGTCCGTCAGGAGCAGCGCGGCCGCCACGCAGAGCGGGACTCGGAAGAACACGGTCATGCCCCTCCCTCTACGGAGAACCCTCCGCCCCACGCGATGCCTGGATGCGGGGCACCGCGCGCGGGTGTTGAGTTGTGGGAAGCACGGGCGCCTGCTGCTCAGCGCAGGACACGTGCCCTTCCGTTCAAGACGTGAAGACGGCCCGCACGCAGCCGTCCTCCTTCTTCTTGAAGAGCTCGTAGCCCTTCGGCGAGTCCTCCAGCGAGAAGTGGTGCGTGGCGAGGAACGACGGATCCAGTTCGCCCTTCACCACGTGCTCCAGCAGGCGCGGGACGTACTTCTGCCCGTGCTGCTGCGCGGCGCGCAGCGTGAGGCCCTTGTTCATGATGGCGCCCAGGGGGAACGTGTCCATCAGGCCGTACACGCCCAGCACGGACAGGGTGCCGCCCTTGCGGCAGGCGAGGATGGCCTCGCGGATCGCCTGGCCCCGGTCGGAGTGCAGGTGCAGCGCCTGCTTCGCCCGGTCATACGCGTAGCCCGGCCCGGTGCCGTGGGCCTCCATGCCCACCGCGTCGATGCAGGCATCCGGCCCGCGGCCGCCCGTCATCTCCCGGAGCGCGTCCACCACGCTCTCTGTCTGGCTGTAGTCCACCGTCTCCGCGCCGACGAACCGCTGGGCCATGGACAGGCGCTCCGGGAAGCGATCCACGGCGATGACCCGCTCCGCGCCCATCAGGTAGGCGCTGCGCATCGCCATCATCCCCACGCCGCCCGCGCCCCACACGGCGATGGTGGCGCCCGGCTGGATGTCGCAGAAGTCCGCGCCCATGTAGCCAGTGGGGGCCGCGTCGGAGAGGAAGATGACCTGCTCGTCGCGCAGGCCCTCTGGCACGAGGAAGCAGTCGTGGTCGGCATGGGGCACCCGGACGTACTGGGCATGGGCGCCCGCGTAGCCGCCGAAGGCATGGGTGTAGCCGTAGATGCCGGCGGTGGGATGGCCGAACGCCACCTGCTGGTATTCAGGCTTCGGGTTGGTGTTGTCACACAGCGACCAGAGCTGGTGTTCGCAATACCAGCAGTTGCCGCAGACGATGAACGAGGGCACCACCACGCGGTCCCCCTTCTTCACTTTCCTCACGTCGCGCCCGATGTCCACGACCTCGCCCATGAACTCGTGGCCGATGATGTCGCCTTCCTGCATCGTCGGGATGTATCCGTCGATGAAGTGCAGGTCCGAGCCGCAGGTCGCCGACATCGTGACGCGCAGGATGGCGTCGTGCGGGTTGACGATCTCCGGGTCGGGGACGGTCTCCACGCGCAGGTCATTCACTCCGTTCCAGCACAGGGCTCGCATGGGCTCGTCCTCCGGTCAGTCCGCGCTCGCGCGAGCGGATGGGTTGTGCTGCAGGGTGGGCATTTCTCCGGTCTCCGCCAGGCTCTTGAACCGGCGCAGCACCTTCATTGACTGCAGGGCCGGGATGCCGCGCAGCCGCTTCGCCAGTGCTCCGGCCAGCGCGCGTCCCGGTGGGGAGAAGGCCAGGTGCAGCGTCACCTCCGTGCCCCAGTTCGCCGGGGCGGGCCGGAAGCGCACCCAGCCCTGGCCTACCAGCGCGCCGCCCCCGATGGACTCCCAGCGGATGAGCTCCGGCGTGCGCTCCTCCACGACGCGGGAGTCCCACTCCAGCGTGCGTCCCAGCGGTCCGTGGAGCTTCCAATGCCGGCCGCTTCCCCCCGTCGGCGTGACGTCCGCGAAGGGGGCCATGATGCGGCCCAGCGTCTGGGGATCGCGCCACAGGCGGTACAACACCTCCGCCGGGCGGCCCACGGTGACGGTGTGTTCCACGTGCGTGGTGTGGGTGCGGTGGGCCTGCTCGGAGGGCGGTGGGCCGCGCGCCGTGCGGGCGCCGCCTGGGGCCGCGCGCCGCCGGGAGTGCAGCCCCTGGTAGAGCAGGGCGCCGCTGGCCAGGGCCACCACCGTGCCCCCGAAGGACCGGCGCCTCAGTCCCAGGGACACGAGCGTCCCGGCGAGCACCGCCGAAGCGGTCCGCCCCCAGTGGCTCGAAAGGAGCTCCTCCTGGGAATGCGTCGTTCGAGGCTCGAGGGGCCGTAGGGGCCCTGTTCGTGAGATTTGCATGGCTTCTCCCGTCCTGGCCGCGCGTGGAGGGGGGCGCGTGCGTCAGGCACTCCCTGCGATGCTTTGGGCAGGGAGGTCCCGGGACAACTGGACATGTGGAGGGGCCGCTGGAGCTGGCTGCCCGGCGTGCCTCAATGCGAGGGCGGTGTGGCTGGCGTGGCCGGCGTGCGCACGTGCTCGGGCCGGAAGCCCAGGCCGATGATCCGCGCCGGGATGCGGCGCAGGTTGGGAAAGTGCTGGATGAGCCAGAGCGGCAGGGGCAGGCCCGTGCGGTTCGATGGCGCTCGCAGCGCGGGGCGCAGCACGCGGTCCTGGATGAGCACCTGGGCGCGCTGCGTGAGGCGCGTGGGCAGTTCGCGGCGCTGTTGAACCTTGCGCAGGTCCTGGGGCGTCACGCGGCCTTCGCGCAGCGGCGCGGCGAGGAGGTTGGCGGCGGCCACGGCGTCCTGCACGGCGAGGTTGATGCCCACGCCGCCCACGGGAGACATCGCATGCGCCGCGTCTCCGATGCAGAGCAGGCCGGGCTGGAACCAGGTGCGCAGCCGGTCCACGCGCACGGTGAGCAGCTTCACGTCGTCCCAGCTTGAAATCTCCGGGGCCCGGTCCGCGAGGAGGGGGGCCAGTCGCGCGAAGTCCTCGCGGAACGCGTCCAGGCCGCGCTGTCGCACGCGTTCGAAGGCGCCCTTGGAGATGACCCGGCCGCACTGCCATTGGTCGCCCCGGTTGATGAGGATGAAGATCTGCCCGCCCTCGAAGCGGCCCATGGGGCCGGAGGGGTCCCCTGGCTTGCGTGAAACGCGGAACCAGAGGACGTCCATGGGCGCGCCCAATTCCTCCACTTCCAGTCCGGAGCGTTGACGCACGGTGGACGTGCGCCCGTCGGCGGCCACCACGAGGGGGGCTCTCACCTCCAGGGAGCCGTCCGGGGTCCGGGCCTGGACGCCGACCACCTGGCCCTTGTCGCGCAGCAGGTCTGTCACCTCCGTGCGCCGGAGCAGGTGGAAGCCTGGCCAGGCGGAGGCCTTGCGCGCGAGGAAGTCGAGCAGGTCCCACTGGGGCATGAACGCGATGTAGCGGGCGTGGGTGGGCAGGTGGTGGAAGTCCCCCACCACCACGTCGTGCGTGCCGCTCTGGAAGCGGATCTCCGGGGCCTTGGTGTGGGGAAGGGCGAGCAGTTCATCCATCCATCCCAATTCATGCATCAGCTCCAGCGTGGACGGGTGGATGGTGTCGCCACGGAAGTCGCGCAGGAAGTCCGCGTGCTTCTCCAGGACCGTGACATCCACTCCGGCGCGCGCGAGCAGCATGCCCAGCATCATCCCCGCGGGACCGCCTCCCGCGATGCAGCACTGGGTGGTGAGCGTCTTGTCAGTCATGGTGTTCCCCTGGGCCCGTAGTGGAGCGGGCGCGGAAAGCCTAATCACTGCTCCACGCGGTCCCGAAGGGCTTCGTGGCTCTTGGGGGAAATCGGACTGCGATAGGCCTGAAATGGCACGAGGGTCTCCGGCGCGCGGGAGATGCCCTCGCGGGCGTCGGGGACGAGTTCACGGACCCGATTCCTCAAGCTGAGGCTGTCCGTGCCAACGGCCAGCCCAGCCCTGACTTTCGTTAGGTGTTGTTAACTTTCCAGTGTGTCCGTGATTGCATGTCGCGCCATGTCAGCCACCCGCCATCCCTTGCGCGCCCTCCGCGCTGCCGTTCCCCTCGCCCCGGGGAGCACCAGGGGGGGCATGTCGCCGTTGCGCTGGCTGGTAGCACTCGCGCTGCTTTGGGCGTGTGGCGGCTCCTCGTATCTCTGGGATGGAAACGGAACGTACTTCGGGATTGAGGTCCGCGACGGCCATGAGATTCCGTGGGTCCGTGGGCCATGGCCTGTCATCACCGCCTCCCTCGACGCGGATGCCGTCATCGACCAGTTGTGCATCCCGCTCATGGAGTTACCCGCTGCCGCGCCACCACGAGGTGAGTATGGCCAAGAGTACTGCGGGGTCATCTACGCCCATGAGGGCCGCTACCATGCGTCCTGGCCCGCCGCCCTGGAGACGCGGCGCCTCAGCGCTGAGAACAAGGACTTCAAGAACTGCCGCGTGCCTCGGAAGGTGGTGGATGAACGAGGGCGGACGGAGATCCTCGCGGACTACCACACCCACCCCTGGCGCTACTCGCAGATGTCCATCCAGGACCGCTGGCAGTCTCGCCAGCGGTACTCGTTCCGCGTCCAGATGGACGCTGCGTGCACCGTGCAGATGTACATCCCGAACATCGGAAAGGAGCGTCCCGGGGAGGTCTTCGTGCGGCAGGGGGGGCGCTGGGTGCTCATCGGGCGCGTCATGGACAAGGTCAATGGCACCATTCTGCCTGTGTCGGAGGCATCCCGATGACACGTGCATCGCTGATCGCTCTGTCGCTCATTGCGTTGAGTGGGTGCTCCCTTTTCCAGCGCTCGAAGCGCCCACCTCATGCACCTCCCGAAGAGGCCCAGAAGTTCGTCTTCCCGGCCCTCACCTTCCAGGAGGGCCGGACAACGCTCTTGGATGGCGACATCGCCACCGCCGTCCAACTCGCGATGGATGACCTTCTCCCCCTGGACCGCAAGCCACCCAAGAACGCAACGCCGGTCGAGTTGTGCCTCTTCCGCCGTGACATCTATCAGGTGGCGGTGGAGCGGCTGCCGGATGGCATCATCCTGGTTGGCATCTACGCGCACACCGAAATCTGCGATCCGAACGACACCGCCACGGATGCCGGGGGACTCTACGCCGTCGATGTGCGGCGCGGTCTCATCGTCGCGCAACAGCGGTAGGTGCTCGCCCACCACGACGCCAACCCGGGGGCTCAAAGGGCTTTCGGCCCGTGGACGCTCGGAACATTGGAAAGGGCATCTGGCTGCAGACTTCGCTCATCACGTAGGGGCTCAGACGGACGCCATCACCGGGCAGATCCACGGTGCGTCCGGCGGTCGCGGCAACCCCTGAAGCAGGCCCCCGCTTTTCTCCGGGGCCTCGCGAATCAGGGCACTTCGGGCCCACGGCACGTTAGGCTGGGGACCGCCGTTGTCCGGCGACAGGAGACGCACCATGCCCAAGGGTCAAGAGAAGGCGAAGAAGGACAACAAGCCGAAGCTGACGACGAAGGAGAAGCAGGAGAAGAAGAAGAAGGCCAAGGAAGAGAAGAAGAAGTAGCCCCGAGGCCGAAGTCGTCGCGTGCGTCAGGGCGCCTTCTTCGGAGGCACCCGGCACGCGGCATGGCCGAGGATGACGTCCCCGTCGACGGTGCTCGTCGGCGTGGGCGTCCATCCGGCGGCGAGCCGGGCGTCCAGGAGCTCATCGGCCTTCGGTTGACGGTCCCACACGGAGACCGCGTTCACGCCGCCCAGTCACGTGGTGTCGAAGACGAGGTAGCGCTCGCCTTCCCAGGGCACCACCACGTCGTGGGTGAACTCGTCCTGGACCACCACCGCCGCCACGTCGCGGGGCGGCGTCCGGGCAAACCCCCAGCGCACCACGTCCTGGAGCAGGGTGAGCGGCGCCAGCTCCCGCTCCAGCCGTGCGCGCTGGGCCGGCGGCAGCCCGGAGTGGTCGATCAAGGGCACCATGCCCGCAGCATACCCAGCCGACGGGCTACCGTCCCAAGCCCCTGGACATATTAATCCAGCAAAACAAGAAAAGCCGTTGAAGGGATTATTCCTGATGGAGTCCGGTTTGGCTTCTATTTCCGGAATTCAAACCAGGGAGCCCCATGCCTCAGTATTTCCACATCGCGTCCACGACGAACCCTTCCTTCGTGGTTGGCGCCTCGGGTTCGACCTCGGGTTCCGCGGTGCAGCTCGTCCAACGGCAGGGCGGCGTCCAGGCCCAGGGCCAGTTGTGGCGGTTGACGGCCAGTGGGTATCTCGTCAACGGCTACGATCCGAGCCTGGTGCTCGCGGTGGGCTCGGGCGGCGTCGTGCTCTCCACGCAGAGCCCGACCGACAACACCCAGGTGTGGCAACTGAACGCCGGTGAGGTCGCCGACGCGCCGCGCGCCGGTACGATCCAGAGCACGGCGAGCCTGCAACTGCTGACGGTCACCGCCTACACCAATGGCGCTTCGTTGGAGATGCTCGACGGCACCGCTCCGGCGCAGCCCGACGCGTTGTGGACGATGGATCCGTTCCCCGTGGCCTTCGACCAGCCGACGGCGCTGAGCAGCGCCCTCAATGCCAGCTATTTCAACATCGTCGCCGCCGGTGCGCCGAGCACGCTCCTGCTGAACATCGCCGGCGGCTCGTCGACGCCGGGGACCCAGGTGATCGTCTGGACGTCCCAGACGAACGCCACCAACGACCTCTGGCGGCTCACGCAGTCCGGCTACATCGTGAGCGCGCTCTCCCCGTCGCTCGTGCTCGGGCTCGGGACCTACGCCAATGGCGTGCAACCGGTCGTCACCTGCGAGGTGGACGTCGGCGACGACACCCAGTTGTGGACGCTTGGCAGCGGCAACCTGTACGGGATGCCCAACGCGAGCACCCTCATCAACCGGGCGACGAACCAGGCGCTCGCGGTGCTGAACGGTGACTTCACCGCGGGCGCGAGCGTCGTGGCGATCCCGGTGGGCAGCCAACCGCCGGCGGCCGCGCTCTGGACCGTCTCGCTGTCGAACTGGCAGCCTTCAGCGGTGGAGGGGCAGACGGCCACGACGTCAGGTTCCACGCTCGCGCCGCCGTTGCCGCTCGTGGCGAACGTCCAGGGCAACGCGACGACGGGCGGGACGCCCGTGATCCTCTGGCCCTTGAGCTCCGTCCCCCCTGGACTGCAGCCGCCGTTCTCCAATGTCAGTTGGCCGAACAACAACCTCTGGCGCTACAGCATCGACGGGTACATCACCTCCGACCTGGCGCCCGACTTCGTGCTCACCGCCATGCCTGACGGCGCCGCGGTGATGTACCCCAAGCAGATGATCGCCACGCCCGCCCAGCAATGGAACATCTCCGCGTCGGAGGTGACGTGGAGCGGCATGCCGCTGCAGGTGCTGCAGATCGCCAACGTGCAGTCCGGCGCGCTGCTGACCGTGCCCGACAACGCGCTGACCCAGGGCACCGCCCTGGTCCTCAAGGCGGCAGGGAGCACGACCTCCGCGTCCCAGCAGGCCTGGTTCAACACGAACGGCTACCCGCTGGACGCCATCGTCGGGCAGATGCCGCTCGGGTTCCCGACCTCGTCGGATCCGCAGGCGCTCACCGCCTACAACTACATCAGCGCGAACCTTCTCCCGAAGATCACCAGCAGCCAAGGGATCCGCGGCGAGTACACCAACACGACCGACGTGCCCGATTGGCTGGCGAACCTCCCGGGGCTGACACCGCCACCGCCGTCCAGTGTTGCGTCGGACGTGTGGACCCAGGTGCAGCAGCAGATCCAACAGGAGCTGACGTACGCCAACGCCATCCAAATCCTCAGCTCCGATGCCAGCACGTTCTACTCCGCGCTGCAGGTCAACGTGCTGGGGCTGCTCGACTCGATCGCGGAGGGCATCACGGGGCTGGGCACGCAGGCGTCCGGGGACGCCGTTGCCGTCATCGAGGGCATCGCGCTGTCGTTCGTCCAGCTCGTGCCGGACGTCGGGGGTTGCATCGCGGGGCTCATCCAGACCGGGCTGAACGCCGCCGCCTCGTATGGCCAGCCCGGTTCGCTGGGGAAGGTCCAGGCGGCGGTCTCCCAGTTGATGCTGAACGTCGGGACCTTGTTCACCCACCTCACCGCCGCGACGCAGGATCAAATGACGGCGGCGCTCGGTGACTGGGGGCAGATGCGGGCCATCGGGTCGCTCACCTCGCTGATGCCCGGTGCCCCCGACTCGCTGGCCTGGACCGTCGACACGGAGAGCGGCCTCGAGAATTCGGCCACGCCCGGCATCTACCTCGCGATCGCGCAGATGCTGATGCCGGTCCAGTACTACATGTGGCAGGCGTTCCAGCAGTCGCTCCTGGACTCGGTCCAGGCGTCGATGTCGCTCGCGCCGATGTCCCCAGAGCTGCCAAGTGATTGCTACACGAGCGTCGTCACGATGGACGGCTCCAAGCAGTACTTTGGCGCCTACGACCTCTACGTCCTCGCCGCCTCGAACGGGAGCTATCCGTCCTCCACGCTCATGTCCACCTACGTGTGGAATCTGGGCGTCACCCCGTCGGCGTTCTACCTGGGCAGCCCGAGCTGGCCCTTCCCGACGCGCGTCATGTCGATCCTCGGCCTGGACAGCAAGAGCATTGGCACCACCTTGTCGACCAACTGGAACCAGACGCTGCTCGCGCGGGTCTTCAATTGCACGCCGAACGCGCTCACGATGACGTTGACGCCCAACCATGACTGCCCCGTGAGCTGGGGCAATATGAGCCAGCCGCTGGCGCCGTACGCGATGTTGGAGTTCGCCGCCAGCGCCGGGCACCACGGCGACACGTCGGTGAACGTCGCGGTGACCGACTCAAGCGGAACCCAGGTGATGCAGTTCGAGGTCGTCGGCGGCAGCACGACGTCCGTCCCGTACAACATCCCGGCGCAAGGCTACTGGCTGTCAAGCAGCGTCACCAACGCCGGTGGTGGAAAGCCGCCCGGCAGCTGGGGCCCGCCCGGGATCGCGAACGTCGCGTTGGGACAGTAGACCCAGGCGCTCGGACCTCTCCCCTGGACAGCGTCTATGTCCAGGGACTCAGGACATCCAGCAGGATGACGTAGTGCACGGCCGCCGCGGCGATGACCATCGCGTGGAACAGCTCATGGTAGCCGAACACCTCCGGCTTCGGATCCGGCCATCGGCGCGCGTACACCACGGCGCCCACGGCGTAGAGCACGCCTTCGAAGACGAGCCACCCGACCCGCGTGGGGCCGATGACACCCGACAGCCGCAACATCACCGGCGTCGACACCAGCCCCAGCGCGACGTAGAGCGCGGAGCGCAGCCCCCGCGACGCGGAGATGCCCAGCAGCGTGAGCGTCGCGCCCGTGAGGGCCGCTGCCCACATCACCCAGAGCGACTGCCGGCTCCAGCCTCCCGCCAGGTCCAGCGTGGCCAGGGGCGTGAAGCTCCCCGCGATGAGGATGTAGATGGCCGCGTGGTCCAACTTCCCCAGCCGCTGGTACGTCGCGGGCGTCCAGGTGGGCCAGTGGTAGGTCCCGCTCACGCCGAACATCAGCACCATGCTGAAGCCGAACGTCAGGTTGGCCGCGTACTGCACGCCCTGCACCGGGGTCCGGGCCATCTGGAGGCACGCCACCAGCGCCGCGATGAACGCGAGCATGTGCGACACACCTCGCAGCCTGGGCTTCAACTCGTCCATGGCCTGCTCCTACCCCGGGCAGGTCACGGTTTCGTCAGCGAGCAGGCCGCCGCCGTGAACTGGAACACGCTGGCCCCGGACCACGGCCCCGTCCTCGCAGCGAACGGCAGCGTCGTCATCACACTGAGCGTGGCGCACCTCATCG
>NZ_RAWI01000282.1 GCF_003612125.1 Corallococcus praedator | reverse complement strand
GGGACTGGCGGGGCGCGTGGGATCCAGACCGGCTGTCGCAGGTGGTGCAGAACCTCATCACGAACGCGCTCAAGTACAGCCCGGAGGACACCGCGGTCCTGGTGGAGACGCGCGGGGAGGCCGACGCGGTGGTGCTGTCCGTGCACAACCAGGGCGCGCCCATTCCACCCGAGCGGCTCAAGGCCCTCTTCCAGCCGCTGCAGCGGGGCACGGAGGAGGTGGACACGGCGGGCCGCAGCGTGGGCCTGGGGCTCTACATCGTGCAGTCCATCGTGGATGCCCACGGGGGCCACATCGGGGTGCAGTCCACCGCCGAGGTGGGCACCACCTTCACGGTGCGCCTGTCGCGGGCCATTGAGTCCGTGGAGCCCCGGTAGCACGGCCTCCGGAGGTCGTGCGCAGGCAGGCTTCCGTGTCTGGGATTGCGGTCAGGGCTTCTCCGGCAGCGTCCAGTTCACCGAGAAGCGGTGTGAGCCATTGGCCGCGCTGTCCAGCCACCCCGTGATGCGCTCGCTCCTGGCGAGCAGCGGGCCCAGCTCCGTGCTCGCTCCGAAGAAGGCCGCCAGGGTCTCATCCCCCATGACGTCCATCAGCGACACCTGGGACAGGCCTCGCGCCAGCTTCTTCGGATCCAACGTGAAGTCCACCGCGCGGGTGAGCGGCGCGCCCTTCTCCGGCAGCGACGTCATCACCGTCTGCGTCACCGCGGAGTCGTTGCCGAACACCAGGTGCTTGCCCTTGAGCCGCAGGTAGAGGCTGCCGCCCTTCGCCTCCAGCGAGTAGCCGTCCGTCAGCGCCTTCGCTCCCGGGAACTGCCCCAGCGGGGCCAGCGCGGCCTTCACCGCCGCCGCGTCCACCACCTCCGCCGCCAGCGCCTGCTTCGCGGCGAAGAAGCGCACCTCCGGCTTGCGCAGCGAGCCCTTCACCTGCACCGAGTCCACCGCGAACAGCACGTGCCCGGTGAGCTGCTTCGCCAGCGCGTCCGTCATGCCCTGCACCTGCTCCGCCGGACACGTGGGACACACCATCCGCACCGCGTCCCGCACCGAGCCCGCCGCCTGCGCCACGCCCGTGGGCGCCACCTGCGCGCGGGAGAACAGCAGGCCCGCGGGCGCCATCGCGCCGTAGGGGCTCGTGCCCCCGGCCTGGAAGGGCGGCAGCGGCAGCTTCGTCGCCGTGCCCTCCACCTTCAGCCCGTTGGCCGTGCCGTCCAGGCCCACCACGCCCTGCTGTGTGGCCACGTACAGCACGCCGGGCACCGCGCCCATTCGCGCATCCGCGGCCGGCGCCTTCGTGACGAGCTTCGTGGCCTCCTTGCGCAGGGAGTCGTCCGTGTCCGTGCTCGCGAAGGCGCACGCCTCCTGGCCCTTGATGACGTAGCCCGCGAAGCCGCCCAGGCCCGTGGGCGCGCGCAGCGTCGTCACGCCCTTCACCGTGCCCGCCTTCACGTCGCCGTTGCGCGCGAGCACGTTCGCGGACGCCTCCTGGAACAGCTTCGCGTCCGCCACCCGCGTGCACGCCAGGCGGCCGTCCTGCCGGATGGACACGGACAGCGGCCCCGTCGCGTCGATGCCCAGCGCCGTCAACGACTCCGGCTGCGTCGGGTCCAACGGCAGGAACGGGTGCAGTTCCCCCCGCCACGACGCGGGGTTGAGCATCTGCGACGACGCCCCCGCTCGCATCATGAACGCGGTCAGACCCTGGAGCTGGTCGAAACGCGGAACGTGGAGGACCGTCACCGTGGAGGCGGCGACGCGGGGCGCGGGTGCGGCCGCCAGGGTGGCGGCAAGGGCGAGGGCGAGCATCCCCCCAAGTGAGAGCACCCCACCGCCCCTGTCAAGGCACTCCCGCCCCGGACGCCCACCACCAACGCCTGCCACCCGGCTCGGGAGACTAGAGGCGCCCCGCGTTGGCCCAGTCAATCATCCGCTCCACCAGCTCCTCCGCGTTGCGGCGCAGGTAGGCGAGCTGCAACACCTCATCGTCCGTGGTCGCCTGCGCCATCCGCACCCGCAGGCCGTCCGCGAAGCGCACCACCTGCCCGATGCTCAGCCCGCCCCGGTCCTCCCGCGTCCCCGCGAAGCGCGCCACGTCCGCCTCCACCGAGGCGCCCTCCGCCAGCAGCGCTTCCACCAGCGCGGAGCGCGCCACCCGGTACTCGTGGTGCCGCGGGTCCTGGAGCTGCCGCCGCCAGGGCTGCGCCTCCCACAGCACGCGTGCCGCGTCCGCTTCGGCCTGCCGCGCCCCCACGACCGGGGTCGACCGCGTGTCCCGCACCCGCTGCGACTCGATGGCTCGGATCATCATCAGTGCCCCTCTCCACCACGGGGTCTGTCCACAGGCATGACCGACAGCGCACCTCCGCTCCGCGAGCCGTCGTCGCGGGTCGGGGGCTTCAACAGGGAAAACGCTTGAGACTGGATTTCTTGACGAGCCTGGAGGGATGGGGAATGCGCCAGTCGTCGACACCCCATCGGATGGGAAAAACCCTCTCGGCGGCTTGGATTCCAAGCGGTTGGCTGGGGCCTGTCAGGTCGTTCCAGGGTCATCCCTTCATCTTGTCGGGACCGGCATTTCGTGGATCGCCGGGGCACACCGCCAGTGAGGACAGGCCGGATGTTCAAGTGGGGACAGAAAGTGGCCCTGGAGGCGGATGGGCCAGGTGGGGGATTTCCCGCATCTTGCGGAGTCCGGGTTTCGGGGGAGGGGCGTGTGGCCCACGCCTCTGGAACCTTCACAGGCCTTCCGGGGGGATTGCCATGCCGAACCTGCTCGACCTGCCTCGTCAGGCATTGATGGACCTGCGCTCGCGTATCAGCCACCTGCCGCTCATCTCCCAATTGAACCGCCGGCGCGCGCCGGACAGCCTCATGCTGTCGAGTCCTTCGCCGCAGGACTCGGTGCTGGCGGACACGCAGCGCGTGGAGACCTGGCGCCGCGCGGTGGAGCGCTACGTGCGCCCGAACCACGTGGTGGTGGACGTGAAGGCCGGCACGGGCCTGCGCACCTTCCTCGCCGCGCACCAGCATCCGCGCCGGCTGTACGCGGTGGATGACTCGCGCATGTTGGACACCGCGCAGTGGGTGGCCCGCCGCAACGGGCTGGAGCGCATCGACTTCGTGCGGGAGCCCACCGGGCACTTCCAGCCACCGGAGAAGGTGGACGTGCTGCTGCATGACCTGCTGGGCGACGCGCTGTTCGACGCGGGGTTGGTGCCCCGGATGTTGGATTTGCGCTCGCGCCTGCTCAAGCGCGGGGGCCGCATCCTCCCCAACCGCTTCGAGGTCTTCGTGGAGCCGGTGCAGCTTCGCGACGAGGCGTGCGTTCCCTTCATCTGGACCCAGCAGCTGCCCAACGTGGACTTCCGCTGCCTGCAGTCGCTGCGCGAGGCGATGAGCCCGTCGTACTTCACGCGGCTGGTGCGCTCGTATGAGGTGGACCACCTGCTGTGCGAACCGGAGGCCGCGTTCAGCTTCGACCTGGAGACGATGCGCGCGGACGGCCTGCCTTCGCGCGTGCACATCCGGCGGCCGGTGGAGGAGGACGGACGGGTGGATGGCTTCTGCCTGTTCTACAAGGTGGCCTTCGACTCCGAGCTGGACTTCACCGTGTCCCCGCTGCGCGAGCGCAACGCCACGGCGATGACGCTGCTGCGCGTGGAGCCGCGCGAGTTCAGCCGCTATGAGACGCTGGACTTCCAACTGCAGCTGCCGGACCCGGCGGATCCGCGCACCTGGCGGTGGCAGTTCAACTGACGGCAGTGCGGGGCGCTGGAGTGATGGCCGGTGGACAGGCGTCCTGCCTCCGGGTGTCACCGGAGGTGGGACTGCCTAGCTTGCTGTACGCATGCGAACGTCCCGCCTCCTCGTCCTGCTGCTCGTCTCCAGTGCCGCACTGCCCGCGGCGGCCCAGGCCCCGCGCACGGTGGCGGGGGTGTGTGGTCGCACCAACTGGGTCTGCGTGTCGGAGTGCATCGACGCGGAGTGCGTCGACAAGTGCATGCGGGAGGGGTGTGAGGCGTCGCTCAAGCGGCTCAAGGCCTGCACCAGCAAGGCGGCCTGCGCGCCGGACGACACGAAGTGCGCGGCCACGTCCTGCGGCCTGACGTGTGAGCGGGCCTTCGAGCCCGCGCCGAAGAGTCCCGAGAAGCCGGTGGAGGACCCGTGCGAGGGGCCGAAGGCGCTCCAGGGCGCGGCCGTCCCGGCGGAGCTGGTGGGCACGTGGGTGCTGTCCGCGGCGAGCCTTCCGGATGTCGAGCAGGGGACCGAGGACCGCATCGAGGTGCAGCCGCGTTCGGACTACGCGCGCTCGCTGCGGCTGACGCCGACGGGGTGCTTCGTGCTGCGCACCAAGCTGGACGACGCGACGCTCGGCCGGGGCAGCACGCTGGAGGTGCGTGCCTGGGGCAAGGTGGAGATGACGGGCAAGGACAAGCTCGCGCTGCGCACGCAGGACGGACAGGCGCTGGGCCCGGTGTGCGGCAAGGAGCGCGTGGTGCCGCTGTCCAAGGGGAAGTTCAAGGGAGGGGACTACACGTACGCCATCGAGGAGAAGGACTCGCTCATCCTGACGGTGCCGGGGGCCACGCGGCAGACCTTCCAGTTCGAGCGGGAGAAACCCCAGGCCCCGGAGCCGCCGCCGAAGCCGTAGGTCCGGGCCCTGGGCCTTGCTCCGACGGGGCGCGTGGGTGAGAAGGACGCCATGGCAGGTCGCGAGCGGATGGGGAGCATGGACGCGGCGTGGCTCCAGATGGAGGAGCCCGCGAACCTGATGATGATCACCGCGGTGCTGTGGTTCGACGGTCCCATGGACCGCGAGCGGCTGCGCACGGTGGTGCAGGAGCGGTTGGTGGAGCGCTACCCGCGCTTCCGTCAGCGCGTGGTGCCGGGAGCGCTGGGCGCGCCGCACTGGGAGGACGCGACGGACTTCGACCTGGATGCGCACCTGTCCACGTTGCGCGTGCCGGTGACAGGGGGGCGCGCGGCGCTGGAGGCGGTGGTCGGAGACTGGCTGGGCGTACCGCTGGAGCGCTCGCGACCGTTGTGGCACCTGCACCTGGTGAAGGGCGCGGCGCGCGGGGATGTGCTGCTGGCGCGGCTGCATCACTGCATGGCGGATGGCATCGCGCTCGCGCGGGTGCTGCTGTCCCTCACGGATCCGGTGCAGGCGGATGCGGGGCCGGTGGGCTCCGAGGACGCGAGGCGCGCGGAGGATGCTTCGGCCGTGGACGGGGGAGCGAGGCCGGTGGGCTCCGAAGATGCGAGGCGTGTGGAGGCGGCGCCGTCCGTGAATGCGCGGGCGGTGTCCTCTCGCTCTGGCGCGGAGCCGCTTACGACTCCGGGATGGATGCGATTGGCCCGGGGGGCGCGGGCCGCGTTCCGCAAGGGCGTGGAGCTGGTGCAGGAGCCCATCCTCGCGGGCGACCTCGTGCGCGAGGGCGCTCGGGGCGCGGCGGCGCTGGGGAAGCTGCTCGCGCTGCCTCCCGACCCGCGCTCTCCTCTTCGCGGACCACTGGGAATGCGGAAGGTCGCCGCGTGGTCGGAGCCGGTGTCCCTGGCGCGCGTGAAGGCCGTGGGCCAGACGCTCGGGGGCACCGTGAACGACGTGCTGCTCACGGCGGTGACGGGCGCGCTGCGGCGCTACCTGACGGCGCTGGACGCTCCGCTGGAGGACATGCACGCGCTGGTGCCGGTGAACCTGCGGCCCCTGGATGAACCCGTGCCCAGGGAGCTGGGCAATCGCTTCGGCGTCGTGTTCCTCCGGCTGCCCGTGCACCTGGATGAACCGCGCCGCCGGCTTCGTGAAGTGGCGAAGCGCATGGAGGCCCTCAAGCGCTCGCCCGAGGCCGTGGTGACGTCCGGCGTGCTGGAGCTGCTCGGGCACACGCCGGCCGCGCTGGAGCGCGTCGTCGTGGACGTGATGGGGACCAAGGCGTCACTCGTCGCCACCAACGTGCCCGGACCTCGCCAGCCGGTGTCCCTGGCGGGCGCGCGACTCGACGGGCTCACGTTCTGGGTACCCCAGGCCGGGCACGTGGGCCTGGGGGTGAGCCTTTTCAGCTACGCCGGACAGGTGACCCTGGGCGTGGCCTCGGATGCGTCGCGGGTGCCGGATCCGGGGGCCGTCGTCGCCGCGTTCCTGGAAGAAATGGAAGCGCTGGCGATGGTGGCTCCCTGAGCGCTACTTCGTGTGCGCGAAGAGTCCGTGCGGGTCGTACTTGCGACGGACCTCCGTGAGCTTCGCCCGCGTGTCCGCCGGCCAGGCGCTGTCGTAGTGCTCGGCCGACCGGGGCTTGCCCATGAAGTTGATGGTCATCTCGGGCGACAGCCAGGGCTTCAGGTCCGCGCGCATGCCCTCCTCGGCGGCGGGCATCACCGTCTGGAACAGCGGCGGAATCACCCCCACGAGGCCCACCACGAAGTTGGCGCCGCGACCACCGACGGCCGAGCCGCCCTCCACGTCGCGCGAGGCCGCCGCTCCCAGGTGACGCACCTCCACCATCAGGAACGGCGACTGCACGCCCGCACCCGCGTGGCGCAGCAGCGCGGACGCGAAGTCCTGATCCACGTGGGTCAGCATCATGCCGCTCGTCCACGTGGGCATGGGGTCGGACGGGTCGCTGTGGATGCGGGCAATCTGCGAGGCGGGCAGGTCGCCCAGCATGTCCATGTAGACGGGCGCCGCCGCGCGCAGGGGCGCCGCGAGCCGGGCACCTTCCTCGCTGCTGCCCGGGAACGCGAAGCGCACGGTGAGCAGCGTGCGGCCCCGGAGCGGGGGCGGGATGACGTCGAACGGCGGGAAGCGCATGACGGCGGCGCTCGTGGAGACCCGTTCGTCGGCTCCCTCCGTCCACTGGACCCAGGCACGCAGCGCCGCGTCGATGTGCTCCTCGGCGAAGAAGAGCGCTCCGCCATAGAGCATGGCCAGATCCACGAGGCGCAGCCGCACCTCGGTGACGATGCCCATGCCGCCCTTGCCACCGCGCAGCGCCCAGAACAGGTCGGGGTTCTTCTCCGCGCTCGCCTCCACGCGCTCCCCGTCACCCGTGACGAGCGTGAACCCGCTGACGTAGTCGGAGCTGATGCCGTGGCTGCGCACGAGCGGGCCCAGGCCGCCGCCCAGCACGTAGCCCACCACGCCGACGTTCGTCGACGAACCCGCGATGGGTGACAGCCCATGCTTCGCGGCCTCCTCGACGACGGCATCCCAGCACACGCCCGCGCCAAGGGTCGCCGTGCGCGACGCGACGTCGATGCTCACCTGGTTCATCCGCCGCGTGGAGATGAAGACTCCGGAGGTGACGGGCACATACGAGCCGTGACCCGCGCCCTGCACCGTGACGTGCAGCTTGTGCTCGTGGGCGAAGCGGACCGCCTCGGCGACGTCCGCGGCGGACTGCGCGGCGACCACGTACTCCGGCGTGTGCACGATGGTGACGTTGAAGCCGGCGACCTCCGGCGCGTAGCCGGCATCCTGCGAAGTGAAGACAGGGCAGCTCATACGGCTTGCGAGTGTCTGGGACATGGGACGTTGCTCCTTCGGTCGTCCAACCGGGATGCGGCTGGAGGGGGTTCGGGTCCGGTCGTGAAGAACCGCGCTGATGAATCAGAGCAGGCCGTGCTCTTCCAGCTTGTTGTAGAGCGTGCGCCGGCTGATGCCGAGCAGCCGTGCCGCCAGCGTGCGGTTGTCACCCGCGCGCTTCAGCGCATCCACGAGCGCGTCCTTCTCCACGTCCTTGCGCCGGGACTCCAGCGTGCCGGTGTCGGAGGTGGGGACGGGCGCGGCGACGGGCGGCGGCGCGAGGCCGGGCTGGCGGGACAGCTCGCGCGCGACGTCGGTCCCCGTGAGCAGCGGCCCGTCGGAGAGCACCACCAGCCGCTCCATGAAGTTCTGCAACTGGCGCACGTTGCCGGGCCACGGCTGGGATTGGAGCACCGCGAGTCCGTCCGCGCTCAACGTGAACGGCGGCCGGCCGTTCGCCTTCGCGTGCACGTCCAGGAAGTGGCGGGCGAGCGGTTCGATGTCCTCGGGGCGCTCGCGCAGGGACGGCAGCCACAGGGGCACCACGTTGAGGCGGTAGAAGAGGTCCTCGCGGAAGGTGCCCCGGCGCACCAGATCCTCCAGGGGCTGGTGCGTGGCCGCGACGAAGCGCACGTCTACCTTGACCGTCTGCGTGCCGCCCAGCCGTTCGAACTCGCGCTCCTGGATGACGCGCAGCAACTTCACCTGCACGGCCTGGGACACGTCGCCAATCTCATCGAGGAACAGCGTGCCGCCGTGCGCCAGCTCCACGCGGCCGGGCTTGCGCGTCGCCGCGCCGGTGAAGGCGCCCTTCTCGTAGCCGAACAGCTCGCTCTCCAGCAGCGTGTCCGGCAGCGCCGCGCAGTGCAGCTTCACGAAGGGGCCCGCGCGCCTTGGGCTGCCGTCGTGCACGGCTCGCGCGGCCAGCTCCTTGCCCGTGCCGGACTCGCCGCGCAGCAGCACCGTGGCCGTGCCCACCGCGGCCTTCGCCAGCAGGGACTTCACGTCCGCCATGGCGCGGCTCGAGCCCACGAAGAGCCCGTCCGGCAGTCCGTCCGGAGACTTGCCGGTGCCGCGCGTCGGCTCCGGTTCCTTCTGGGCCCGCAGCAGCGCCTTGTGCAGTGAGAAGAGGAGTTCCTCGCGGTCGAAGGGCTTGAGCACGAAATCCGCCGCGCCCGCCTTCATCGCCTCCACCGCCAGGGGCACCGTGCCGTGCGCGGTCATCAGGAGCACGGGCACGTCCGGCCAGCCGCGTCCCACCTCCGTGAGCAGCTCCAGGCCGCTCATGCCCGGCATGCGCACGTCGCTCAACACCACGTCGATGGGCCGGCGCGAAAGCAGCGCCAGGGCGTCGCGCGCGTTGGACGCGGGGTGCGGGGTGAGGCCCGCCTGGGTGAGCAGCGCGCCCAGCACCTTGAGCAGGGCCGGGTCGTCATCCACCAGCAACACATGGCCCTTCAGTGGATCGCTCACGCGGCTTCTTCCTCGGACGGGGGGGACGGCAGGGCAGGGGCCTTGGGCAGGCGCAGGCGCAGGATGGTGCCACGGCCCTCGCCGCTCGTCAGGGACGCGGTGCCACCGTGGGCTTCCGCCACGCGCCGCACGAAGGCCAGCCCCAGGCCGCTGCCCGTCGTCTTCGTGGTGAAGAAGTCGTCGAAGGCGCGCTCGCGCGTGCGGGCGTCCATGCCGCTGCCGGTGTCCTCCACGCTCACCACCACCGCGCTGGCGTCCTCGCCGGTGCGCACGGTGAGGGTGCCGCCCGTGGGCATCGCCTCGAAGGCGTTGCGCACCAGGTTCTCCAGCGCGTTGGCGAGCAGGTCCTCGTCGCCCTCGCAGGCGGGCAGGTCGGGCGCGAGCACCTTCGTCAGCACCACGTCGCCGGGGTTCGCGAAGGCCTGGAGCGACAGCACGCCCTCCACCAGCCGGTTCAGGTCCAGCGGCCGGCGCAGCGGCTCCACGCGCGCCAGGCGCTGGTAGGTGCCCGCCACCCGATCCAACCGCTCCACCTGTTCCAGGAGCAGGTCCAGGAACTCACCATGCGCTTCCCACGAGTGGCCGCGCGCGTGCTCTTCCTTGAGGTACTGCGCGGCGCCCTTGAGCGCGGCGATGGGGTTGCGCAGGTCGTGGGACATCTGCGCGGAGAAGCGCCCCAGGGTGGCCAGTTGTTCCATCCGTTCGCGCCGGGTGACGAAGCCGGTGACGACGCGTCGGGCCGCCGCCAGCAGCGAGAAGGTGATGGCGGTGGTGCCCACGACGAGCGCGCCGGACTCCGCGGCGAACACGCGGAAGAGCGCGAGGTACGCGAGGACGCCCACCAGCGCGAGGACGACGGCGTGCACCGCCGCGCTCGTGGCCCGAGCGTCCTGGCCGAAGAGCTGGAAGCGCAGCGACGCGGTGGCCATCACGGGCAGGCCCAGCAGGGTGCCCACGTTGCCCAGCTTCAGCACGGGCAGGCCCATGTCCGCCGCCAGGTCCGTGAGCAGCATCGCGACCAGCAGCGCCAGTCCCAGCAGCACCAGTCCCGCGCGGGCCCGCTCGTCCGGCAGCCCCGAACGGCGCAGGTGTCGCGCGAGGAGCACGAAGCTGGTGGTCAGGATGGGCAGCGCGAGCACGCTCACCGCGAGCCCGAAACCGACGGTGTTGATCCGCTGCGCCAGCGAGGGCACGCCGATGGCGACGAGCATGGTGAACGCGAGCGCGCTCATGACGGCGTAGGTGCCGTACATGGCCCAGGCGGAGCGGCGCCTGCGGCCCACGAAGGAGAGGATGAAGTGCACCGCGCACGGCAGGGTCATCAGCGCCGCGGCGAAGCCCACCAGCCGCCAGCCCGTGTCGCCGGAGCGCGCCAGCCCGAAGGCGGAGAAGTTCCAGGTGGACAGCGCGATGGACAGCAGCGACAGCGGCAGCGCGAGCGGGCTGCGGCCCACGCGGGCCAGCGCGATGCCGGCGAGGGCGAGCTGACCCGCGCACGCCAACAGGCTGACCCACATGGCGCCCGTCATCGTGTGCTCCCGGGCGGGAACCTCAGAGCATGCCCAGACGGCGGGCGTTGGCCGGATCCACCGCCGCGGCCTCCCAGCGTCGCACCGCGGCCTCGCGCTCCGCGTCGGGCGCGTCCGCGTAGAAGCCGAGCGTGTCGTGCAGGGCGCGGCTCAGCTCCTCGATGGAGGCCAGCCGCACGTCCAGCTCGCGGTGGCGCAGCGCGGCCACCAGCCAGTCCGCGCGGCGGCGGCTGCGGTTCTCCGCCCACCAGGACGTCCACTGGCGCGGTTGCAGACCCAGCGTGGCGCGGGTGACCTCGCGCAGCGCTTCGGCGGCGGCCTGCGCGCACATCGCGTCGTCGCTGCCGGTGAGGTTGATGAGGCCCTCGATGGCGTCGCGGTCGTGCAGCGTGCCCAGGGCCCGGGCCGCCAGCGAGCGGCGCAGCGCGTCCCGGCTGGTCAATTCCTGGCGCAGGTCGCGCAGGGACGCATCCAGGCGCGGCAGGTGCTTGAGCGCGGCGGCGGCCACGCGCGCGGCGCTGGAGATGTCCGGCTCCATGTCGAAGAGGCCGCGCAGCACCCCGTCCACCAGCTCCGCGTAGGGCAGGTTGCCCGCCGTGAGCAGCGCCAGGTAGCGCGCGTCCGCGTCGTTCGAGTCCAGCAGCGGCGCCAGCGCGACGGCCGCGGGACGGCCCAGGCGCGACAGGGCGGCGGGGATGGGGCCCAGCTCGTCCGCTTCCGGCAGCTCCACCACCGGCAGGCGGCTCCAGGCCGTGGGGCCCGGGAAGTGCTGCGCGAGCACGCGGGCGCTGGCCTCGGGCGAGCGCGCCAGCTCCGCCATCGCGCTGGAGCGCTGCGCGGCGTCCGGTCCGGTGAGCCGGCGCAGCAGGGGCGTGAAGTCCGGGGGCGGCCGCTCCTCGGGAGACAGCACGCGCGGCGGCATGGCGGCGGCGCGGCCCAGGTTGCCCACGCCTCCGCGACCGAAGAACGGGCTCCAGCCGAGGCCCGCGACCACCGCGGGCGCGGGGGCGGGCAGGGACGCGGCCGGGAAGCCGGGCACGTCCACGTCGATGGAGATGTCCTCCTCCGGCGCGCGCAGCTCGGACACGCGCTGCTTGCGGAAGAGGATGAGCTCCTGGAAGGCCGCCGGCAGGTCCTGGCAGAACAGGATGTAGTCGCTCAGCCGGCGCTGGCTCATCGGCTTCTGGCCGCAGTCCCCGTAGAGGATGGCCACCAGCCGGCCCTTCACCTCCACCGGGTACAGGAAGACGGTGCGCGGCGCCTGACGGCCGAACAGCTCCAGGTAGTGCCGCGTGAGCGCGTCTGGCGGCAGCGGACCCGCGTAGCTGCCCCGCGTGACAGCCACGGTGCGGAAGACGCTGCTCGCGTCCAGCGGGATGGACACCTGCGACAGGGCGCTCGCGTCCAGGCCCTCGCCTCGCGCGTCCCAACCACCGGCGGCGCCTCGCACGACAGCGAAGGCGGCCACGTAGTCGAACGTGCGGCGGCCGAACCTCAGCGCCACGTCCACCAAACGGTCCCGGTCCCGCGTCGCCTCGCGCAGCGCGGAGCGCGCCTGGGGCAGCGTCCAGTCCGGCACGGGCGCACCCGGTGCACTCGATGCGCCCGCCACCGGGGCCGGGCCCTCGGGCGTGGTGCGGGGACGGTTCGCGCCCGGGTTGGACGCCGGGTTGCTGAAGATGATGAACGACGGCTCACCCCGGGGCGGCGCCGGTGGAACGGGCGGCGGGGTCGGCGTCGCGGTCTTGGCGGCCTCGCGGGCCTGCTGCGCGGGCGAGGGGGGCCACACGGGGGGCGGCGTCGGAGCGCGGCTTCCCGGAGCCTGGGGA
>NZ_RAWI01000281.1 GCF_003612125.1 Corallococcus praedator | reverse complement strand
GGGCGGGCGTCGGGGGCCGCCACGGTGGGAAGAGGCAGTGCCTTCGGCAGTCGTGGGCCGGGCGCCCGGCCCACGCGGGGCTCGCGCGCGTGTCCATCCAGAGGGCCAGGCTGTGATGGCGGAGGCCGGCGAGGACTGGACGTCCAACCCCGGCTCCTCACCGATAGAACGCAGACGTCTGCGACGTGCTGGGCGCCTGCCAAACGCAAGCGCCCAGCGCCTCGTCAGAGGCTCAGGCCCGACACCTGCACGGGCGTGAGGCGCTGGTTGGCTGTCCCGTCGCCGAGCTGGCCATAGCCGTTCCAGCCCCAGGCCCAGACGGTGCCGTCCTGCTTCACAGCGAGCGCGTGGGCGTAGCCACCAGAGAGGGCCGCGACGCCCGTCAAGCCTTGCACCTGCACGGGTGTGAGGCGATTGGTGCTTGTCCCATCGCCGAGCTGGCCGTAGGTGTTGTCGCCCCAGGCCCAGGCGGTGCCGTCCTGCTTCAAGGCGAACGTGTTGTAGGTGACAGCGGCGAGGGCTGCAACGCCCGTCAAGCCTTGCACCTGCACGGGTGTGAGGCGATTGGTGGTTGTCCCATCGCCGAACTGGCCGTGGGCGTTGCTGCCCCAGGCCCAGACGGTGCCGTCCTGCTTCAAGGCGAGCGAGTGGTAGACGCCAGCGGCGAGCGCCACGACGCCCGTCAGGCCCGGCACCTGCACGGGCGTGAGGCGATTGGTGGTTGTCCCGTCGCCGAGCTCGCCGTCGTAGTTGTAACCCCAGGCCCAGACGGTGCCGTCCTGCTTCAAGGCGAGCGAGTGGAAGGAGTCAGTGGCGAGGGCCGCGACGCCCGTCAGGCCCGGCACCTGCACGGGCGTGAGGCGCTGGGTGGTTGTCCCGTCGCCGAGCGGGCCGAAGGTGTTGTCGCCCCAGGCCCAGACGGTGCCGTCCTGCTTCAAGGCGAGCACGTGGCCGTGGCCACCAGCGAGGGCCGCGACGCCCATCAAGCCTTGCACCTGCCCGGGCGTGCGGCGCTGGGTGGTGGTCCCATCGCCGAGCTGGCCGTAGGTGTTGTTGCCCCAGGCCCAGACGGTGCCGTCCTGCTTCACAGCGAGCGCGTGGAAGGTGCCACCAGCGAGGGCCGCGACGCCCATCAAGCCTTGCACCTGCCCGGGCGTGCGGCGCTGGGTGGTGGTCCCATCGCCGAGCTGGCCGTAGGTGTTGTCGCCCCAGGCCCAGACGGTGCCGTCCTGCTTCAAGGCGAGACTATACATATCGCCCCTCACGAGACGAGCTCCGGGGCTCGCAGCGCAGGCTGAGCCGCCCTGGAGGGCGAAGGCGAAGCTGGTGGAGAGGCCGAGGGCGTTGGTGACGGTGGCCGTCACCGAGGCCGTCGTGCCCGAGGGGACGCAGGAGGGCGCCGTCCAGAGGACTTCGCTGGTGGAGGCGGTGCTGGTGGCCGTGCCCAGCGTGCCGGTGGTGGTGGCCCAGGTGAAGCCCAGGGCACTGCCCTGGGCATCCCGCGCCTTCAGCCGGAAGACGACGGTGCCGCCGGACGCCGGCACCGAGGCGACGGACTGGAACGTCTCCACCACTTCGGGCGGGAAGCGGCCTGAAGTCCCCGGGCCCACGTAGATGCCCAGGCTGCCCGTGCCCTGCCCGCCGCGGCCGTCCGAGGCCACCACGGTGAGGGTGCACGTGCCGCCGGACGGCTGCGCCGAGGGCGTGAAGCTGGCGCTCGCCGAGGTGGCATTCGTCCACGTGCCCGCGCACGAGGCCGTCCACTGGTAGCTGAGGGTATCGTTGTCATTGTCGCTCGCGACGGCCGCCACGGCCGTGGCCTGGCCGACGGCCACGGAGGAGGGCAGGGCCGTCAGCCCAGCCACCTGGGGCCAGGTGTTGACGGTGACATTCACCGCCGCGCTCCCGGTGCCGGTGCTTACCGTCACCGTGACGCTGAGGGCCGCGGAGGCGCCCTTGGAGTCCGTCACCTTCAGCGTCAGCACCACGGGGCCGGCGGAGGCCGGCGCCGTCCAGGCCGTGGAGAGGCTGGAGGCGGCGCTGAAGCTGCCCGTGCTGGCCGTCCAGGCGTAGGTGAGGGTGTCGCCCGCGTTGGCGTCTTGCGCGGTGGCCTGCAGGGCCACCACACCGCCCGGGGCCACCGTGCCGGGGCTGGCCACCAGCGAGAGAATCCGCGGAGCCACGTTGTCAAAGGGCGCCGGCGCATTCACCTCCTGCAGCAGCAGCGTCACCGCCGTTGTCTGCCCCGCGAGGATGGTGATGCCCGTCACCTGGCCGGAGTAGCGCACGGTGTTGGAGGCGTCGAAGGCCTGCGCGCTGAAGGTGCGCCCCGTGCCCGCGGGCAACTGCCCCAGCACGCCGCCCCATTGGGCGCCCGTCTTCACCAGCACCTCGGTGCGCGTCGTCATGCCGGTGCCCGACACCGTGAGCTCCACCCGCGCCACGTCGCTGGCGCTGAGGGCCTGCGGCAGCGTGCCCACCACCTGCGCGCTGCCTTCCGCCGCCTCGGGTTGCTGCGCCCCACCGCACCCGGCCAATGCCAGCACCAGCCCCAAGGCCAGCACCGCCAGCCCGCTTCGATTCTCTCTTCGCATGGACTTCTTCCCCCTGTGCAACTGGTTGGGCCTCCCTGAGAGGCACTCCGCGCCCACATGGACGGGGGTTTCACTCAGGAGACGAGCGCAGGACTCTAGCGGGAGTTTCCGCCCCTCGCTCCTGAGTCACCCCAGCGCCACGGAAGTCCACCCTGACCTCCCTGCGCGGACGTCTGCCATTAGCGGGTTGACTCCGACTGCGCCGTCGGAAGCCAGTACAGGGCCGAAGGCATGATCTTCCGGGCGGATTGGCCGGTTAACTGGCAACGAGCACCCAACGAGGGCCCGAAGGGAAAAGCGGGCGGATTGGCCGGTTAACTCGGGCTGCACAGTCGGAGGCCACCGCAGAACCACGAGGCCCACTTTCGCGGGCGGATTATCCGGTGAGTTGACATGATGCCAATTGTAGGACCCTGCTGATTCCAGCAGGTTGCGACACGTCACTTCCTGTGAGCCCGGCGGCCCTCGTCCTCCACGACCGCCATCGCCACCTTCTCCGCCGACTCCCGCAGTTCCTCTTCGGGCGGTGAGTGCCAGGACTCAAAGGCAAACAGCTTGTTCATCAGCTTGCCCGCCTGATAGCCCGGGCGCAGGGCCAGGGCGTCGAACATCCACCCCAGCGCCCGGTCCGCGAAGACATACCAGGACTCCTCACAGCCCGTGGCGTCCATGGTGATTTGAAGCACCTCCACCATGCCATCCGCCAGGGCCAGCACCCGGATGTCGTCGTCCCCGGGCTCCGAGGGCAACCCCTCCCGAAGGGACTGATACACCGCATCCAGCTTGAACAGCCAGTCGCGCCGCTGCTCCAGGGCGTTGAGCATGAGCTGGATGTTGTCCTGGACGCGCATGTTCGGCGTGGGGCGCTGGTTGAAGAAGCTGTGACACCAGCAGTAGCCCCCCATGCTCTCGTTGCCCAGGTACGCTCCCGTCTCCGTGTACCAGGCCGGCAGGTTCTCGTTGAGCAGGTGTTGGATGTGCTTCGCCATGTCCTTGCGCTGCTCGTCCGTGAGCTTGCGCGTCCCCGGTGGAACCCGGGGCTCCAGGTACGCGCGCAGCACCTTGGCCAGCCGCTCCGACTCATAGCCGTCCATGCTGTCGCGGATGAGCTGCCAGGAGAATTGGGCCGTCTTGCTCATGGCTGCACCTCGTTGCGGCACGGAGCCTCCGGCCCCGCGATGCTCCGGGCCACCAGCCTCGCGAAGCGCATGTAGCGGGCGGCGTCCCCCGGAGGCTTGGGAAACAGCACGACGGGCGCCAGCGGTGGGGTGGGCAGTCCGCTCCGCCGCAGCATGTATTCCAGCCACAGCCGCGCCGCCCTCGCGTTCCCGTCCGGGAACGGGTGGAAGAAACACAGGTCCAGGTACAACCGGGTGGCGTGCGCCACTGGATGGCGTTCTTCCCGCGCCTCCGCCTCCACCTTCGCGACGAAGGTCGCCTCCAGGCCCGGTACCTGCGCATACCGGTGCGCACCCCCGTGCGCGAAGGCGTCCCCGGTGCGAAAGGTCGTACGCACCCCCAACAGCGTTTCCTGGACCTCCAGCATCCGGGAAAACGTCAGCGCCTCCGCCGCGTCCGCCAGTTGGCGCACCCTCGCCAGGGCCTGTTCGAAGCGCGCCGTCCGCTCCGGCCCCTGGGACTCGTGGGCGGGCGCGTCATGCCGGTGGAGGAAGTCCTCCTGGGCCCCCGTCTCCCGGAAGGGCTGCCTTCCCGCCGCGTCCAGGTCCGCCCGGAGCGCCGGCAGGGCCCAGTCCAGGGCTTGCATGGCATCGCGGTGCGGGCCGAGCTTCTCGGGGGCGGAGGGGGCTTTCACTCGGGGTTCCGGGAGGAAGATGGGGAGGGGAAAAGCCCAGCATGGCACGGCCGGGGTGACAAACACCCTGGCCGGGGGGCACTCCGGTGGGTCATGGAGTGGAGCCCCGGCGCACAACCGCGTAAACAAGCGCGTCTCGCAGGGAGAAGGTACTGAATGAAGACGTTCCTCGTGGTCAACCCGCGCAGCGCCAACGGGCAGACGGGGAAGCGATGGGTGGAGATCTCCGCGCAGGTGGGCCGGGTGCTCGGTGAGTTCGGGCACGGCTTCACCAGCGGCGGCATGGATGCGGCGCGGCTGGCGCGGCAGGCCATCGACGACGGCTACGAGTGCATCGTCGCGGTCGGTGGCGACGGCACCCTCAACGAGGTCACCAACGGCTTCTTCCGCGACGGGAAGGTCATCAACCCGCGGGCGGCGCTGGGCCTGGTGCCCCGGGGCACCGGTGGCGACTTCCGCCGCACGTTCGGGTGGGACCTGGAGCTGACGTCCGCGCTGGAGCGGCTGCGCACGGAGAAGACGGAGCCCTTCGACGTGGGCCGGCTGGACTTCATCGACAACGACGGCCAGCCCGCCACGCGCTTCTTCGCCAACATCGCCTCGTTCGGCGTGAGCGCGGTGGTGGCGCGCGAGGTGAACGCCGGCAGCAAGGCGCTGGGCGGCCACATGAGCTTCATGTGGGGCACCGTGAAGGGCCTGGTGAAGTACACCGAGCGACAGGTGCGCCTGACACTGGATGACAAGCCGCCGGAGACGGTGAGCGTCACCACCGTGGCCGTGGCCAACGGCCGCTATTTCGGCAGCGGTATGTTCGTCGCCCCCGACGCGCTCACGCACGACGGCCTCTTCGACATCACGCTCTGGTCCAACTACAAGCTGAGCGACTTCGTCCTCAAGTCCAAGGGCGTCTACAACGGCGACCACGTCACCTGGAAGGGCACGCGGCGCTTCCAGTGCCGCACCCTCCACGCCGAGTCGGAGACGGGCGACGTGTTCCTCGACGTGGATGGCGAGACGCCGGGCCGCCTGCCCTGCACCATGACCATCCTGCCCGGGGCCATCCGCCTCAAGGTGTAGCGCCGGGGCGCGGGTGCGCGCGCGAGGCGCCCTCCACCGACGCGGTCGTGCCGGGCAGGGGCGCGGGGCGATACCAGCTCGTCTGTCCGATGAGGTTCCGGGAGAAGCCGTCCTCCGCCAGGGGGGCGGCCTCCGCGGCGCCCAGCACCAGGTAGCCATCCGCGTGCAGCATCCGCCGCACGCGGGCCAGCACCGCGCGCCGGGTGGGCGCGTCCCAGTAGATCATCACGTTGCGCAGGAAGATGAGGTCCACCGGGGCCTCCGGGTGGAAGTCCTCCATCAGGTTGAGCGGACGGAACTCCACCGGCTTGCGCACCCGTTCGTTCAGCCGCCACCCGTCGCGCTCCTGGCGGAAGTAGCGCTGGCGCAGCTGGGGCGTCAGGCCCCGGTGGATCTCCTGCGCGTCGTAGCGGGCCTCGCTGGCGCGCACCAGGGCGCGGGTGGAGAAGTCGGTGGCCAGGATGCGCACCGTCCAGCCGGTGATCAGCAGCCCCGTCTCCGCCAGCGTCATCGCCACGCTGTAGGGCTCCTGTCCGTAGGCGCACGCCGCGCACCAGATGCGCAACGTGCGCGTCCGGCCTCGCCGCGCCATCAGGGCGGGGAGCACCGTGGTGCGCAGGGCCTCGAAGACGGACGCGTCCCGGAAGAAGGCCGTCTCGTGGTTGGCCAGGGCTTCGGCCAGGCGCTGATGGAGCGGGGTGTTCTCCGGCTGGGCGCGCAGTCGGGCCACCAGGGCGGTGATGTCCGCCACGCGCTCCTCGCGCACGAGCGAGGCGAGCCGCGTCTCCACCAGCGCATGCGTGTCGTGCTCCAGCACCAGCCCGGACAGCCGCAGCACGCGCTGCCGCAGCCAGGCGAAGTCGTCGTGAAGCAGGGGCATGTTCAAAGCCTTCGTCCGCGCGCTTCCACGCGCCGCACCAGCTCCGCGGCCACTTCGTCCAGCGCGACCACCCCGTCCGCCAGCCCTGCCTGCTCCACCGCGCCGGGCATCCCTCCGATGACACAGGTGGCCTGGTCCTGGACCACCACCTGTCCGCCCGCCTCATCCACGAGACGGCAGCCGCGCAGCCCGTCCTGTCCCATGCCCGTGAGCACCACCGCGAGCACACCCGGGCCATACACCTCCACCGCCGAGCGGAAGAGCACGTCCACCGCCGGACGGCAGGCATTCTCCGGCGGCCCCTGGTGCGTGAGGATCCGCACGCCGGTGGCATCCGAGGAGAGGGCCAGGTGGAAGTCCCCCGGCGCGACCCACACCGACCCGGGCCTCACCAGGTCGCCGGACACGGCCTCGCGCACGCGCAGCTTGCTGACGCCCTCCAGCCGCTCCGCGAGCAGCCGGGTGAACAGGGGCGGCATGTGCTGCACGATGAGCACCGGCACCGACAGGTCCGCCGGCAGCGCGGACACCACGCGCACCAGCGCGCCGGGGCCCCCGGTGGACGCACCGATGACGATGATCTCCACCCGCGCCGGGCCCTGTGGCCGGGGCGGATGCGGCCTGGGCATGAGCGCCGGCCCCGACGGGACGCAGGTGTTGCGCACGTTGAGGGCCTTGAGCTTGCGCACCAGCTCGTCGCGCACCGCCTCCACGGTGACGTTCATCCCGCCGGAGGACGTGGGCTTCGTCACGTAGTCGCGAGCCCCCAGCGCCAGTGCCTCCAGCGTGAGCACGCCGGCGCGTTCGGTGAGCGCGCTGAACATCACCACCGCCAGCTCCGGGGAGCGCTGCCGCAGGAGCTTCAGCGTCTCCAGTCCGTCCAGCTCCGGCATCTCCAGGTCCAGCAGCACCACGTCCGGTTGGAACTGCTCCACCTTCGCCAGCGCGATGCGTCCGTTGGCCGCGGTGGCGACGACCTCCAGGGCGGGGTCGCTTCCCAGCAGCAACGACACCTGTCGCCGCACCACGGCCGCGTCGTCCACCACCAGGACCCGGATGGCGCTCATGAGCGGTCGCTTCACCGGGCCGCGTGCGCGACCGGGCAGCGGCCCGTCGGGACGCTGGGGGCCTTATCGCCGCCGTACACCTCATGCCGGGGCCGGCCCGCGAGGATCGCGTTGGCGCCCCAGTCCGTCACCCGGTGGAAGGCCTCGGACGCGATGAAGGCGTCGAAGCCCTCGCGGCTGTGCCATTCGGAGACGATGAGGTAGCGCCCGGGGGTTCCCACGCTCCGGAACAGCTCCGTATGCGCATGCGTGGGCAGCGTGCGCATCGCCTCCAGGACGAGGGCGAACTTCCGCTCGAAGGCCTCCGCCTTGCCCTCGCGCACTTCGTAGTTCATGCCAATGGTCACCATCCGCCGCCTCCTTCGCTCCGGTTCATTCCAGCCACACCCGGACGTGACGCTCGCCCTCGTCCAGGTGGAACAATTCCGACGGCCGCAGTCCCGCCGCCACCGCCGCCGCCGCGATGGCCACCGGGTCCAGGCCCCGCGCCTGGAGCCTTGGCCGCAGGTCCTCCGGCAAGAGGTCCTCCAGGTGCGTCGTCACGTCCGCGCGGAAGGTCAGCGCCACGCGCGTGCAGGCCCCTTCCATCACGCGAACGCGCAGGTATCGCGCGGTGCCTTCCACGTGCGCCTCGGGCGGGAGCGGCGGCGGTGGCAACCGTGGCGCGCGCGCTTCGTCCAGCAGCGGTCCCCACGCGATGGGGGCCTCCAGCACGTCCAGGTGGCGCATCAGCCCGTGGAACGCCCGCAGCACGAAGAGCAGTGACGCGGGCCCCGCGGCCCGGAAGTTCCAGCGGTGTGGCCCCAGCGCTTCGGTGAGTCGCGCGCCCAGGTGCCAGCGCGCGACGTGGAACGGACCGTCCTGGAGGAAGGGCTCCAGCAACACGCGGCTGACGGCGGGCAGCACGTCCGCCATGGGCTCCAGCAACTCCGGCGTGAAGCCCAGCGTCACCCACGAGGCCAGGACCCGCCGCGGATCCGCTTCGGCCCCAGGGAGCCGCAGCAGCGCGATGAGCCGTCCCAGCCCCAGGGGCATTTCGGGAGGCAGCGGCTTCACGCAGCCGAAGTCGAGCACCCCCAGCGCGGGCCTGCCGTCCGGCCCCCGGGAGACGCGGTAGTTGCCCGGATGCGGATCCGCGTGCAGCGCGCCCCAGGTGAAGAGGCCCTGGAGGAACAGGCGCACCAGCGTGGTGGACAGCGCGCGCCGGTCCGCCTCGCTCCAGCGCCGGGCCTCCGCGATGGGCTCCCCGTCCACCCAGGTCATCACCAGCAGGTCCTCGCGGGTGAGCGCGTCCACGGGCACGGGGACCACCACCCCCGGCACGTCCGCCATGCGCGCGCCCGCCTCCTGAAGCGCCCGGGCCTCGTGGTGGTAGTCCAGCTCCTGTTGGAGCATCCGCGCCAGCTCGCGCCGGTAGGCGGACAGGTCCAGCTTCCCGCGCCAGCCACCCAGCGGCGCCGCCAGCCAGCCCAGCGCACGCAGGTCGTCGCGCACCGCGTCCGCGATGCCCGGGTGCCGCAGCTTCACCGCCACCGCGCGCCCGTCGTGCAACACCCCCCGGTGCACCTGACCCAGCGATGCCGCGATGCCCGCGCCGTCGAGCGACCGGAACACCTGTCGCCACGGTTGGCCCAGCCGGCGGGAGACTTCCGCCAGCGCGGCCTCTGGCGCGAGCGGGGAGGGGGCCTCCGCGAGCGATCCGAAGCCGGGCGTCTCCGACCCCAGCTCCGAGAGCGTGAGCACCTGCCCCACCTTCTGCGGCAGCCCGCGCAGCCCGAGCAGCCGCTCCGCCAGCTCCCGCCGCGCGGCTTCCGTGCCCTGGGGCCAATCGCCGCGACGCAGCCGCGTGGAGGCCCGCGCGACGCGTCCCAGCTCCCACCATCGTTTCAGTCCGGTCCTCACGCGCCTGGTTCCCCGGGTCCGAGTGGTGCGCTACTTCGACCGCTGGGTCTTGTCGGTGGTGTCCACCTGCACGACCAGCCGTTGCAGCGACTGCGCCATGTGGGCCAGCTCCACCGCCGAACGCTGCGTGCTGCCCGCGCCCTCGGTGGTGCTGCGCGCGGCCTCCGCGACGGCGGCCATGTTCTCGGAGATCTGCTGGCTGCCCTTGGCCGCTTCGCCCACGTTGCGCAGGATTTCGCCCGCCGTGGCCGTCTGCTCCTCCACCGACGACGCGATGGACGTCTGCAATTCATTGATGCGGCCGATGGTGGCGCCAATCTCCAGGATGGCGTTGACCACCTCCTCGGTGTCGTCCTGGATGGCGCCAATCTTCTGCCCGATGTCCTCGGTGGCCCGGGCCGTCTCGCGCGCCAGTTCCTTCACCTCGTTGGCCACCACCGCGAAGCCCCGGCCCGCCTCGCCCGCGCGGGCCGCCTCGATGGTCGCGTTGAGCGCCAGCAGGTTGGTCTGCTGCGCGATGGAGGTGATGACCTTGATGACCTTGCCAATCTCCAGGCTGCTGGTGCCCAGCTTGCTGACGATGATGGACGTCTTGTCCGCCAGCAGGACGGCGGACGACGCCACCTTGGCGGCGGTGCTCGCGTTGCGCGCCACCTCGCGGATGTTCGCGTTGACCTCCTCCATGCCGGACGCGACGCTCTGCACGTTGCGGCTCACCTGTTCGGCGCCCGCGGACACCTGGGTGGCCTGCGCCGCGGTCTCCTGCGCGTTGCTCACCATCTGCTGGCTGACGCTGGACAGTTCCTGCGAGGACGCCGCGAGCGTCTGCGAATGCTGCGTCACCTCCTGGAAGACGCCGCGCAGGGTGGTATCCAATTCCTTCTCACGCTGCTGCACGGCCAGCTTCTCCGTGATGAGCTCCCACGTCACCATGGGGCCCAGGTAGCGGCCCTGGCCGTCGTACACCGCCGTCACCAGCAGGTCCGCGATCTCCGGCCCGATGGGGATGTTCGCGCGCACCGGCAGGTTCTTGTCGTTGGAGAGGATCTTCCGCTGGTACGTCGCGTCCTTGTGGAAGATGTCGATGGTCGCCCCGAGCACCCGGTCCGCGGTGACGGGAAGGTGCTTCTCCACCCGCTGCAACAGCCGGCGCGAGGCGGGGTTCAGGTAGACGATCTTCAAATCCTTGTCGGCCACCATCACGCAGGTGGGCGCGTTCTCCAGCATGGCCCTGAGGCGCGCCATCTCCGTGTCCGCGCGCAGCTTCTCCGTGATGTCGTCCCACGTCACCACGTAGCCGGTCAGCTCCCCGCCCTTGCCGACGATGCCGTCCACGCGGGCCTTGAGCGTGGCGTCCCCCACGGAGAAGACAGCCTCGTGCGGCAGGGCGGAAGGCGTGTGCAACCGCGACTCCTCGCGCCGGAGCTGCTGCTCGAAGCGGGACAGGAACGCATCCCCTTCCGCCCCTGACGCGCCATCGTGGAGCGACGCCGTCGAGTCGATTCGCTCGATGGCCTCCGTGGACGACGCGTTGACGAAGACGACCTCCAGGTGCTCATCCAGGACGAGCACGTTGACCCGGGCCGCGTCGAGCAGGGCTTCGCCCACCGCGCCTGACAGGGGTGACGCCGCGCGGCGCCGGGGTGCGGGCTTTTCCACGGCGGCCCGGCGGCCCTTCACGGGAGCGCGCTTGCCGGCGGGTTTGCGCGCGGGGGCCTCCTCCGGCGTCCCCATCGCCGCCAGCACCTCCCGGGCAACGGGGCCGGACACGTCCTGTTCATCCAGCACGGAGGCCAGGTGTTCGGCGACGCGCTCGAAGTGGTGCGGGCGCAGGTTCAGCTCCGCGTGCACCTCGCGCATCGACGGGCCGCGATAGAGGGCGGGCCCTCCCAGGTGCTGCGTGAGGTACGCGACCATCTGCCGTTGCAGGGCGATGACGTCCGCGCGGCGGAAGAGGGGCTTGAGCAGGGCGTCCGTCATCACCCGGGCGTAGAGCTTCTGCACGGCGGCCGTGAGGGCGGCCTTGCCCCCCAGGCGTTGGAAGAGGGTGTTCTTCACGGCGGGCGCGGCGGGGCGGGCCATCAGCGGGACTCCTGGGACAACGCAGGGAAGGAAGGGGAGGCGGAAGGGCCGGAGGCGGGCGGGAGCCCGTCCACCACGGCGTCCGCGGACAACACCAGCAGGAGGCGGTCCGGCAGCGCGTGGACGCCCAGCAACATCGTGCGCAGCGACCCGCGCAGGTTGTCCGGCAGGGGCGCCAGCGCCGCATCCTCCAGGGGGAGGATGTCGCCAATGGCATCCACGCGCAGGCTCACCGCGCCGTCATCTCCCCGCAGCACGACATGGGGCGCGTCCGCGGGGGCGGTGCCCTCCGGCAGGTCCAGACGGCGACGCAGGTCGATGGCGGGGACGATCTGCCCGCGCAGGTTGAGCAGCCCCGCCACCTCCGGCGGGGCGCCCGGGACGCGCGTGAGCGGAGGCGGCAGGAGGATCTCCTGCACGCGCTCGATGTCCAGACCGAACAGGTGCTCGCCCACGTGGAAGGAGCACAACTGACGCAGGGTGATCATGGCGCGCCTCCCGCGAGCAGCTCCGGGTGAACTGCGCGAACGGCGCCCTCCACGTCCAGGAACTCGGTGGCGCGATCCAACACCACCATGGAACCCAGCACCCCCGCGCGCCGCGTCTCGCGCTGGAGGGCGACCTCCACCTCCGCGACGTCGAGGATGGCGTCCACCACCAGTCCCACCCGCGTGTCCGCGTGCGTGGTGACGACGACGGACAGCGATGCATCCGCCGCGTGCCGAAGCCCGTCGGTGAGTCGCGCCGCTGGGCCGGGCCGCGCCTCCAACACGGAGGCCACGCGCACCAGGGGCAGCAGCTGGCCGTGGTAGCGCGCCAGCTCCATGCCCCCGCTCAGGTGCTCCACCTCCGAGAGGGGCAGCTCCTCCAGCCGCGCCACGCGCGACAGGGGAATGGCCACGCGGCCCTCCGCGCCGGTGCGGCACAGGAGCACCCGCTCGCGCGTGTCCTCCGGGGCGGGGGCCACGGG
>NZ_RAWI01000280.1 GCF_003612125.1 Corallococcus praedator | reverse complement strand
CGCTCATCCGCCCCCTTTACACCGAACGGGTCTCCCAGGTCCCGAGCTCGGAGCCCGGAGCCGCGGCTCCGGGCTCCGAGCTCGGGACCTGGGAGACCCGTTCGGTGTAAAGGGGGCGGATGAGCGATGTGAACCTGGTGGAGTTCGCGCGGAGGTTCGAGCGCAGGGCCGCGGCGTCCGTGGTGGCGTTGGCGACGGATGCCGCGCCGCTGGCCGACGGCTGGATGGTGTTCGGGGGCGTGGGCTCCTACGTGAACAAGTCCTGCGGCTATGGGTACGGCCAGGAGGTCACCGGCGCGGAGCTGGACGCGCTGGTGACCTTCTTCTCCTCGCGGGGCGTCGAGCCGAAGGCGGAGCTGAGTCCGTTCGTGCCGGTGGCGCTGCTCCAGGGGCTGGCGGAGCGCGGGTTCGTGCTGCGCGAGTTCGAGACGGTGCTGTACCGGCCGCTGCGCGGTGACGAGGCCTCGTTGTCGCCCGTCCGTGGGGCGCCTCCGGGGCTGACGGTCGAGCGCGTCGATCCGTCCGACGACGCGGCGGTGCGCACGTTCGTGGAGGTCTCCGGCAGCGGCTTCGTTCCGGAAGGGGAGTCGATGCCGGAGGTGTTCCTGTCCGTGGGCCTCAAGAGCGCGCGCCAGCCCGCGTCGGACTCGTTCCTGGCCCGGCTGGACGGCGTCCCCGTTGGCGCGGGGGGCTGTGAGTCGAGCGAGGGGCTCACGACCCTGTACGGCACGTCGGTGCTGCCCGCGTACCGGCGGCGCGGCGTCCAGCAGGCGTTGATTTCAGCCCGGCTGGCGCGCGCCGTGGAGCGGGGCAGCGACATGGCCGCGATCATGTCCGCGCCCGGCATCCCCACCGAGCGCAACGCCATGCGCATGGGCTTCCTGATGGCCTACTCCCGCGCCGTGCTGGTGAAGCACGGCGCGGGGCTGGAACCCTCGCCCTAGTTGGGCTCGGGCGCGAGCGACCGGAGCGCCGCCTCCAGTCGCTTCGCGAGGGCCTGGGGGCCTGGGGGCCACGGCGCGACACACCGTGTTCGACATGGCGCCCACCGATGTCCCCGGCCAGGTCCGACCCCTGGGTCCGGTGATGCGGGAGGCTCGCCTGCGTTCGGAGGACGGGTTCGGCGCGTTGGTGCACTGAGGTCCACCGTCCCGGGCTCGTGGGTCCGGAGCCGCGAGTCCGCGCCCGGCATCCCCACCGAGCGCAACGCCAGCTGCCCGACGCCATGCTCTCCGCGACTTCGCTGCCCGGCGGCGCCCAGCGGCCTGACTCCAAGCTCTCCTCGCCCCTGATGCAGTCGCTCCAGGCGGACGGTTTGTCAGCCAGCGGCTCCAGCAAGACCGAGAGCATCGGCAAGCTGCTGGAGGGCATCACCTCCGTGATCAGCAGCATCATGGAGCTGGTGCAGGCCGCCACCCAGGGCGTGCAGGCTGTCTCCCAGGGCGTGACGGGCGTCGTCGGCGCCGTTGGCACCGCGGGCAGCTCGCTGCTCGGTGGCGCGCTCGGGCAGGCCCACTCGGATCCGACGGCCGGCATGAGCCAAGCCCCCACCCTCGAGTAATCCGACGGCGCCCCGCTTCGTGTCGATGGCCGAGAAGCCGGTGGAGGGGGAGTGCCTCTCCGCCACCTCTTCGACGATCTCCAGGCGGTTGCCGGTCACGACCTTGCCGTCCACCCTCATCGAGAACGAATCCGACGGGCTCGTGAAGGACCCGATGCAGGCCCCCGGGCGGTGGGGTCGTCGCCGCTGAAGCTGCCGAAGGCCGGCCGTTTCTTGAAGCCGATGTCGATCCGCCTCAACCGGATTGGCGTGAGGGTCACGTTGTTCAACTTCGTGTCGATCTCTCCGTGCGGATCGTGCTGACGACATCCTCGCCGTCGCGCGCGGCCAGCGTGAAGCCCTGGTCCGTCGCGCCCAGGTCACCGATGGCGGCCTTCATCGACCATTCGGTCGCGCGGGGGAACTCGCTGGTGACGCCGCCCGTCTTCACCTCCTTCAGGCCGGAGACGTTGATGGAGCTCTTGCGACGGGTGAGCGTCGCGTTACCGGTCGCGCAATTCTTGATGCGCCCGAACCCTTCGACGCAGCTCGTCTCGGCCTTCGACTCCTGGACGCATAAGAAGGATAGGGGCAGTGTTGAAGGGCACGGGCGAGAGCAGAGAGGCAGAGGAGGGCTGCTGACGAGTGCCGGAGGGCCGAGCGCCACGTCGGTGTGCCCACCCCGCAGTCCTGAAGGGTACACGCCTGCTCAAGCCGCCTTCCAATGAGGAGGCGGCAGGCGACGGGCCACTGCTGCTGCTGCTGCAGACTCAACACCCCCCGTGCTGGGGCGTCCCGTGTGCTGGGGCCAGTCTCCCAGGCAGCGTGGGCAGTCCCAGGTGCTCCAGGATGGCACGCATCTCACCGGAAGCCGTCAAATACGCCAGCCTCCTCAAGCCTGCCTCCACTCCCGCCGCAGGCGAACACGTCCAGCGCGAAGCTCCTGCGCAGCAACCCCGCCCCATCCAGCCGCGGCGTGCGCTCCTGGGTCGGCTCCTGCCTCGTCGCTGCTAAAGGCGGCTCACTTGCCTCTTCCGGCTTCGGCTCTGCCCCCGCTTGAGGGAGCGCCTGGAAGATCTTGTTTTAGGCCACGGCCACGCGCTGCATGCGCGACGCAAAAGTTGATGCTTATGGATAGTCAAGCATGCAGCGCGGGCCGCCGGGGATGCGTCAGAACAACTGCGAGCGCACGGGCGAGTGCATGTCGAGGAACGTCCCGTTGCCCAGCTCGCCGTCGGAGTTGCGGCCCCACGTCCAGACCGTGCCGTCCGGGCGGACCACGACCAGATGATCACCACCGGTGTCCGCCGCGGTGAGGCCGCCCTCCAGCACATCGATGCGTATCGGCCCCCGTGTGGTGGAGTCGAGGTTCCCCAACTGGCCCCATTCGTTGTACCCGCCAACCCACACCCCACCGGTGAAGTCCGTTGCCAGGCTGATGTAGTTGCTTGCGACGACAGTGTTCAGGTCGCTGATCTCCATGAGCCTCAGTTTCCGGATGTAGTTGCGATCTCCCCCCAGTCCCTGTCCGAAGCCGTTGGTGCTCCAGTTCCAGCCGCGGCCGTCGGAGCGCACCGCGAGTGAATAGTCGAGGCCGGCAGATACAGAGACAATGTCGCTCACGCCCTGAACCTGGACGGGCGTCGAACGATTGATGGTGGTGTTATCACCCAACTCACCGCTCCAATTGTTGCCCCAGGCCCAGACGGTGCCGTCGAAGCGCACCGCGAGCGCGTGGCTGGAGCCCGCGGAGATGAAGGTGATGCCCGTCAGGCCCTGAACCTGGGTCGGCACCCGACGCGTCTGCTGGGTCCCGTCGCCCAGCTGGCCGTTCCAGTTGCCACCCCAGGCCCAGACGGTGCCGTCATACTTCAGCGCCAGGGCGAAGTTGTCTCCCTGGGCAATGGCGCTCACGGACGTCAGCCCCGGCACCTGGCCGGGCGTATGGCGTGGTGTAGAGGTGCCGTCGCCAAGCAGGCCATATCTGTTGTCGCCCCAGGCCCAGACGGTGCCCTCGGAGCGCAGCGCGAGGGCGTCGGAGTCCCCGGTCGTAACCGCCGTAATCCCTGTGACCCCAGATACCGCGACGGGGAGCGAGCGCCGCGTCGTCGTTCCATCACCCAGCTGGCCGGATGCGTTGTCGCCCCACGCCCACACCGTGCCGTCGTAGCGGACCGCCAGGGAGTGCTGGGGGCCGGCCGCCACGGCGACCGCGCCTGTGAGGTTGGGGACCTGCTGGGGCGAGGGATGACGGGTCAGCGCGCCGTTACCCAGCTGTCCATACCTGTTCTCGCCCCAGGTCCAGACCGAGCCATCAGAACGCATGGCCAGCGAGTGCTTGGCACCCGCAGCCGTGGCAACGACGCCCGCGAGGCCTGGGACCTGGACGGGTGTGTACGCGTGCTCCTTGGCGCCGGTTCCCAGTTGCCCCTGCTCGTTGTCACCCCAGGCCCAGACGGTCCCATCGGAGCGCTGGGCGAGTACATGGTAGGGGCCAGCGCTCACGTCGATGATGCCCGTGAACCCCGGGAGTTGCGATGGCGTGGTGGACTCGAAGATGCTGCCGACGAAGCCCCAGGCCCAGACGGTGCCGTTCGACTTTACCGCGAGCGCTCCGTGGGGGCCCGCCGCCACGGCGGTCAGGCCTGACAGGCCTTGCACCTGAATGGGAGAGCAACGCCGGTCCTTCGTGCCATCCCCCAACACGCCATAGCTGTTGCCGCCCCAGGCCCAGAGGGTCCCATCGGAGCGCAGCGCCAGGGAGTACCGGCCGTTGGCGAGCACGGAGACCACGCCGGTGAGGCCGGGCACCTGCGTTGGCACGCGTCGCTCAGTCGTCGTCCCGTCACCCACCTGGCAATTGGAGTTGTCACCCCAGGCCCACACCGTGCCGTTGGACTTCATGGCCAGGGAGTGGGTCGCGCCCGCAGCGATGGAGGAGACTCCGGTCAGTCCCGGCACTTGGACAGGCAGGGACCGGCTTGCGACGGCCGAGCCGTCGCCCAACTGGCCGTAATAATTGCTGCCCCAGGCCCAGGCGCTGCCATCGGAGCGCACGGCCAGCGAATGGGAGTTGCCACCGGCGACGGACACGACACCGGTCAGTCCCACCACTTGCACGGGCGAGGAATGGTCCTGCTGGGTGCCGTCTCCCAGTTGGCCCAAGCCGTTGCGCCCCACTGCCCAGAGGGTACCGTCCGGACGGATGGCCAGTGAATGGGATTCGCCCGCAGCCAGCCGGGTGCGCGGACTGGCGCGCTTGAGGCCGGAGGAGGTCGTTGAATCCTCGGGAGCAGCGGCTTCCGGAGGAGATTGCCCGCAGCCTGCGAACAGGCACAGCCCGAGCCAGACGCCGGCCAAGCGCCTTCCCCAAGAGGAGGTCGTTTGTGTCATTGGAGTGTCCTTGGTTTTGCGAGTGAGAGTGATTGAACGGCTCAATAGAACTGCGAGCGCAGCGGTACGAGGGCGTCCAGGGACGTCCCGTCGCCCAGCTGGCCGTCGGAGTTACGGCCCCAGGTCCACACGGTGCCGTCCATGCGGATGACCAGCATGTGGTAGTTGCCACCGGCCGCCGCGGTGACACCGTCCGACAGGCTCGTCACCTGCACGGGCGCGTCGTCGTAGATCTCCACGGTGTCGTTGCCCCACTGGCCCCAGCTGTTGTCCCCGGCGGTCCACACCGCACCGGTGAAGTCCGCCGCGAGCGACACGTAGGGCGCCGCCGCCAGCGTGGTCAGCCCATTGAAGGGCAGGGTGCCCATGAGGAGGGAGTCCCAGGGGCGGAACAGCTCGCCGTAGGCGTTGTTGCCCCAGCTCAGGCCCGTGCCGTCAGCACGGAGCGCGAACGAGTGATAGCCCCCCGCGACCACGGAGACCGCGTCGGTCAGCCCTGGCACCTGCACGGGGGAGTGGCGGTCGGTGAAGGTGCCGTCTCCCACCTGGCCCAGCCAGTTGTCACCCCAGGCCCACACGGTGCCGTCGAACATCAGCGCCAGCGAATGGGTATCGCCCACGGCGATGGCCAGCACGCCCGTCAGTCCCGGGACCCGGACGGCCGTCGCATGGCTCACCGTCGTCCCATCCCCCAGTTGACCGTAGTCGTTGCGGCCCCAGGCCCAGACGGTGCCGTCATGCTTCAGCGCCAGCGCATGGGTGCCGCCGAGCGCGACGGCGGTGATGCCCTCGAGCCCCTGCGCCTGGGCGGGGGTGTGGCGGTCAGTGGATGTGCCATCCCCCAACTGGAAGTCGCTGTTGACGCCCCAGCCCCAGACCGTACCGTTGGCGCGCAGCGCCAGGGTGGTGGCGTCGTTCGCCACGACCGTCAGCACCTCCGTCATTCCCGGTACTGCCGCAGGGAGCGCGCGCCGCGTGGTGGTGCCGTCGCCCAGCTGGCCGTTCCAGTTGCCACCCCAGGCCCAGACCGTCCCGTCGGCGCGGACCGCCACCGAATGGTGCCTGCCTCCCGCCACGGTCAGAGCCGCCCCCAGCCCCTGCACCGGCTGCGGGACGTAGTGCCGGACCGTTGCGCCGTTGCCCAGTTCGCCGGAGAGGTTGCCACCCCAGGCCCACACCGAACCGTCAGAGCGCAGGGCCAGCGAGTGATGGGCGGCGGCCGCCGTGGCGACGACGCCCGTGAGCCCCTGGACCTGGACGGGCGCGGAGACGTCCACGGTCGTCTTGTTTCCAATGCCCAACTGGCCATAGCCGTTGGTGCCCCAGGTCCAGACGGTGCCATCCGAGCGCTGCGCGAGCACGTGGATGGAAGCACTCACGTCGGTGACGCCCGTGAGCCCAGGCACTTGCACTGGGGTGGCGCCGCCCATGCCGATGTCGCCCCAGGCCCAGACCGTACCGTTCGACTTCACGGCCGCGGAGGCGCGGTAGCCCGAGGCCATCGCGACGATGCCAGTCATGCCCGGCACCTGCACGGGAGCGCACTGCTTCTGGCCAGAGCCGTCCCCCAGCACTCCAAAGGTGTTGCTGCCCCAGGCCCAGAGGGTGCCGTCGGAACGCACGGCCAGCGAGTGGTTGTATCCGCCCACGACCGCGACGACGCCGGTCAGTCCCTGCACCTTCGCGGGAGTGGTGCGGTCGGTCGTCGTGCCGTCGCCCAACTGGCAGTACGCGTTGTCACCCCAGGCCCAGACCGTACCGTCCGGCTTCACGGCCACGGTGTGCGCGAAGCCTGCGCCCACGGAAGTGACCCCGCTGAGCCCCGCTACCTGGGTGGGCACCTTCCGGGACGTGGTGGTGCCGTCCCCCAGCTGCCCCGTCGAGTTGTCGCCCCAGGTCCACACGGTGCCGCCCGTGACCAGTGCCACGGAATGGTAATAGCCCGCGCTGACGGATACCGCGCCTGTCAGGCCCTGCACCCGCACCGGCGTGGAGCGGTCCGTGAGCGTGCTGTCACCCAACTGCCCGTCGCTGTTGCGGCCCGCCGCCCAGACGGTGCCGTCCGGACGGATGACCAGGGAGTGCCGATACCCTGCCGCCACCCGCGCGCGTGGATTGGAACGCTTGATGGCGGAGGTGGACGCCGCCGCCTCTGTCCCGTCCGACTCGGGCGGGGGTTGTCCGCAACCCATGATTAGCCCCAGCCCCAACATCATGGGCAGCCAACGGCCTGAACTGCGATTCATCCCTGTCTCCTTGAACGCCTGCCTGTCGGCTATTACGACAATTCAAGAAAGACGGATAGGTTTGGGGGGAGCGGCGCTGAACCTCGGCTGATGCGAGAGGCTCGTCGCGCAATGCGTCATCACAGGGCGCTCAGCCCCAGGTCGCCAGTTGTTGGGCGGACGTGGCGAGCGCCATGACCTCTTCCCGCCCCAAAGAGACCTCTTGCGCGAGCAGGGCTGGAACCAGTTCGTGGGCCCCGAGGACCGGGACGTTCCTCGGCTGCTCCTTCACATCGAGCTCCGCGTCCACGAAGACCAGCAGGCTTTGGACCCAGAGCGAGCGGCGTCGCGTTGCCGCGAGCAGCTTCTCGCGGACCCGTTTGGCCTCTGCTTCGCCCTTCCTCACGTAATCCTTGTTGGAGCCGCCGACCTTGATGACGTTTCCGGCGACCCACACGTTCTGGCGGAGGAACTTGGTGTTGATGACGTAGACGCCCGGCGGGCCAATCACGAGGTGATCCACGTTCGCGCCGTTCTGGCCAATCCTGACGTCGTGCTGGATGAACCAGCCTTGCGGTCGCAGGGGTTCGAGTAGCCGGCCTACGCGTTCCTCGCCTTCGGCGCCGCGCCTCCAGGCACGCTCATCGGTGTGCATTCCGAAGAGTCGCGTGAAGAAGGTCTTGATGGGCGCGGCCTTCGCGAGCGCGTTCTGCTTCTCTCGTGCGCTCTCTCCTGGCCGGCGGACAGAGAATCCCGCTGCGTTCGGATCATGCGCCCCGTTGCGTTGCTTTGGCATGACACCCCCATGCATGACATTGGTTGAGTAGGCGGGAGCATACCACTCCTGAGGGATTCTCCGGAGGGGGTGAGGAGGCTTGTTGGTTCCGCCATGTCAACGCGCTCCCTTGTCGTGGTTTCATTGTGTGTCTTTCTGTCTCTCGTTACTGCCTGCCTGGGGGACGAAGGGTCCCTGGGACCCCAGATGTCTCCCGAGCCCCCTGTCGCCGCGTCTCAGGTTTCTTCCGACCTGGTCGGACCTATGCGTCGGATGAAGACAAGGAGACCGAAGGCTATTGCTCTGCGCCCTCGACCTGCGATCAGAGCCGCCTGGAGTTTTCCATCGCCTCGCCGTTGACGACGGGAACCTGCCCCATCCTCTCCAGTCGCCCCATCCACGTCATCGTCGGGCGTCTGCTTCCGCTTGGACAAGTCGTGGCCCTGGCTGCTGCAGACTCAACACCACCCTCAAGCCTGCCTCCACTCCTGCTGCGGGCGAACACGTCCAGCGCGAAGCTCCTGCGCAGCAACCCCGCCCCATCCAGCCGCGATGTGCGCTCCTGGGTCGGCTCCTGCCTCGTCGCTACTAAAGGCGGCTCACTTGCCTCTTCCGGCTTCGGCTTTGCCTCCGCTTGAGGGAACTTCACTCCGGGCGCAGGAGGATCGACACCAGTTCCTCCTGGAGCAGTCCCGGGCCAGGGGCAGGGCCTCGGGTCGCTCTGCCGCGGTGGATGACCGCGTGCGAGCTCGTGTCGACGAGCCACATGCAGCCCGTGAGGCACTTTCCGCACCGATCCCTCGGCGCGGCTGGACGTCAGCGTGTCGTTCACCCTCGTCACCGGTGGCCCTGCGCAGCCGCGGCCCTCGTCCCGGTACTCCCAGGGCCACAGCCGCGTGAGGATTCGCAACGGGATCCGGGCGCCCTCCAGGTCACACTTCGCGGCCAGGCTGAATTCGATGACATGCTTGTTCTCGATGCCTCCTGAAAGACAGGTTCGGAATCTCCATGCACTCCTCGATGCCGTCCCGGACCTGGTTCTTGGCGCTCTTGCTGACCCTGGCCGGAGCCCTGGCCTCCGCAGCGGAACCGCCGTCGCAAGGCGTGGTCCTCGCCGCGCAGCCGCTGACCTTCGCGGAGGCGGAAGCACTTCCTCCCAAGCTCGCTGAGTCCGCTCCCTGCGACCTGGGGCTGGGCCACACCCCCGACATCACCGTCTCCCAGTCCGTGGACGTGACGCCGTCCATCCCGGACTTCTGCCGGCCCGCCGAGGTGGTCGTCACCCAGAAGCTGTCCCTTCCAGATGGCTCGCGAGTCGAGCGCACGTTTCGCATCGTGGATGACGCTCCTGGCACCCAGCTGCCTCCGCCTCCCCCGCGCCCTCGCATCCGCGTCCGCTGCCAGGCGCGGCGGCTGGAGCTGTCCGTGGAAGGCGTGCCCGAAGCCCCCCTGCTGACGCTGGAGCCCATCGGCCTCAGCGCCACCTCCGTGCTGCTGCGGGTGTCCCGGGACAGCGAAGCCCGCTTCCTGCCCCTGCTGATCCGGGACGACGCAAGGGCCCGCGGGGCGCTGGAGGAACTGGACTTCCTGGTCAGCAAGGGTGTTCCCTCCCGCTTGTCCAGACGCGACGCGGACCTGGAGGCGGACAGCGTCGCGGGGCTGGCTGCCGCACTCGAGCGCGCTCGGAGGCGCACCGCCCTGGTCTCGGGCGACGACATGGATCCAAACGTCCCTCGCGACATCCTGGCTCCGGACCTGAAGGGAGACCGGCCGCCGTTGAAGACAGGCGAGCCTGAAGATATCGGCGACGTCCAGCCGCCTGATTCGAACTCGGACCCAGACCTGTTCTGGCGCCAGGGACGGTTGTGCGTGGTGCAGCAGGACACCCGGAAGCGGATGCGCTGCTACGACCCCGTGGCGCGGCGCTGGGGCAAGGCCGTCCCGGTGGACAGGGGTGACCTCTCCGCCTGGAGCACTCGCGGAGGTCGCTGCGGCATTCCCCTGGGGACCCGGAACGTGCGGCCTCCCGAGGGCTTTGGGCCCGAACTGCGCCTGTCCCCCCGGGCCGTCCTGCTCTGGAACGGGAACACCCACGAGGCCCGCGTCATGGAGGTCCCCGAAGGGGTCGGTCCACCGCGCCTGCGCGCACAGGAAGCGGAGGAATTGAAGAAGGCGATCCTCGCGTCCCCCGGCTCCCGGCTCCTGGGCGAAGGCCGGTTCATCCTGGACGAGGGACGCAAGGCGTTCTGCTCCGTGCGCAGGCCCCTGGGGTGCTGGTCCCTTCCATTGGAGGATGAGGGCGGCAACGCACTGTCGGAGGGCCGCGTGTCCCCGGATGGCCGGTGGCTCTCCTATCTGCGCGGTCCCGCTCCGAGCCGCGTGGACGGGGAGGAGGAACCCCTGACCCTGGTGGTGCGCCCCCTGGTGCTCGGTCCGTACGTCGCGCCCCGCGAGCCCGTTTCGACGGCCCCGCCCCTCGTGCGGACGGACGTCGTGATGGAGAGGCCGACCTGGGGGAAGCCCGCGCCGGGGCCGGACGGCGACCTCGTCTCCCGCGCGAGGATCGCCTGCGACCTGGGCCAGGATCCACGCATCCCCTTCGAGCTGGAGACGACGCGCACCGTCTCGGCCTACAGTTCCGTGAGCGACGCTTCGTACGCCTGCCGCCCTGATTGGGTGAAGCTGCGTCAGGTGCTGACCGTGCCCGGAGGCCTGGAATTCGTCCGCCGCGCCTCCGTCGTCGCCGGGGACAAGCCGTCAGCGGTGGGCGACGCGAAGGTGCGCTGCCAGCCGGGCCGCCTGTCGCTGTGGATGGAGGGCGTGCCCGACTTCCCAGCGCTGACGTTGGCCGCGAACCCGGGCGCGTTCGGCGCGGTGCGCTGGGACCTTGCGCCGGAGACCGAAGCCCGGCTCCAGGCGCTGCTCGCCCGCGACGACGCGCCCGCCCGCGAGGCCCTGGACGCCTTCGCGAAGCTGGTGCGGCAGAACGAGGACGGGCGCGTCTCCCGCATGGGCTGCCTCGCCACGGCGCTGGAGGCCATCCATGCCCGGCTGGCGCTCGCGGACGGGTTCCACCCGGAGCTGCATGTCGCGATGAAGACCGCCGGCGTCTGTGCCGAGCGCTACGGCATGCGCGCCCTCCAACAGCGGCTCCAAGCCGCTCTGCCTTCGCTTCCGCTGCGCGTCGGGGCGCTGAAGGACAAGCCGGGCGTCATCGGCCAACTGCTGACCCTGCCCACCATCCCTCCAGAGCGCGGGCCCCGGCTGTACTGGAGGGACGCCACCCTGTGCAGGGTCCAGGAGGAGGGGAGCGGACAGGTGCGCTGCTACGACCCGGCGGCGCGCGAGTGGGGGCCCGCCGTCGCGATGAAGGACCGCCCGGTCCCGCGAGAGGACCTGTTCGTGAAGTCCCCGAACCCGTGCTACCCGCTGGGGGGCCGCACCGTTCCCGTTACGGATGAGATGCGCGACGTCCTGCCCCTGTCACCGCGGGCCTCGCTGTTCACGGACACCTCGCGCGGCGACCTGTCCCCGGAGTTCAAGGTCCTGGAAGTCCCCGAGGACGCGGGCCCCGTGCGCACGCGTGCGCCCACCGTGGTGGAACTGGCGCTCGCGGCACGGACCGGCGGGGGCTCCGTTTCCTTGAGCGAGGGCAAGCTGCTGCTGCATGTCGCGAAGGACGGCGCGTCGTGGCTGTGCACGGCGGTGCGTCCGCTGAGGTGCTGGAAGCTGGACCTGGATCCCGGGGCCGAAGCTGTGCGCGCCATGGCGTCGCCTGATGGACGCTGGCTGTCCTACGTGCGGATCCCCAAGGGGTTCCACCGAGACCCGAAAGCACACCCCGCGGAGCTCGTCGTGCTGCCGCTGCTCCCGCGCGACGCCGCGCCCCCGGCCCCGAAGCCCTGATCAGATCGCTGCCACGACCTACACGCGCGACGGACGCAGTCGCTACTTCCGCGCCTTGAACAGCTTGCCCTTGCTCCAAGCGTCGAAGAGCGCGTCCTCCGAGTAGATCGCCTGGGACTTGAACTTGAGCTCCACCTTGCCGCCAGCCTCGGCGACCGCGGCTTCGATGGCCTCCGCTTCGGCGCGGTTCATGGGCGCATCGCGCATTTCGCCCAGGGTCCGGCGCATCTTGTCCGGAAACTGGAGCCACAGGGGGGGCGGCTTCTGGTCCAGGTATGCGGCGGGGAAGCCTGTGATTGCCGCGATGCGCGCTACCACCTCCGGGTTCCGGCTCGCGGTGTCCGTGAGCGTCACTTCCACGGACTCCTCCTTGCCCAGTGAACCTGAGGTCACCACCTTCTTCAGCGCTGCCACCACCCCCTTGCCGGTCCCCTGGCGGAACGTCTCCATCGGGTAGTGGTGTTCAACCTCCAGTGCCTGGGCGCGGATGTCATGCTCATCCTCGATGAGCATGCGCGTTTTCAGGTGACCGCCAACCACCAGGGAACTGTCGTTGTAGTGCCCCACCACGACGTCCCCTCCATCCAGG